>DAIMZM010000036.1:0-21764 GCA_036733985.1 Bacillota bacterium | reverse complement strand
CAGCTGCAGCACGAACATCTTTTCCTCAGCCAGGTCCCGGGGGTTGATCCTGCTTTGGCCGGCCAAGGGATGGTCCGCGCAGAGAACCAGGCGGAGAGGCCTTCTGGCCAGGGGGATCACCTCGATATCCGGGTCTGCCCTGAGCTCGTAGGGCAGGCAGACGGCCACGTCCAGCTCCAGCTCCCGGAAGCCGTCCGGCTCATTGACCGCTTTATCCGTGACCGTCTCCACCAGGATCTCCCCGTAGCGGCGGTGGAAAGCCTTCAGATAATCCACGATATAGATCCCGTCAGGATAATTGCTGGCGCCCACGTGCAAACGCCCCTGATAGCCCAGGGCGATATTATGGGCTTCCGCCACAGCCTGGTCGTATTCCGCCACCATGCGCTTGGCATGGGCCAGGAAATGACTGCCGGCCTGGGTCAGCGTCACATTGCGGCTGTTGCGGGTAAAGAGCTTGAATTTCAGTTCGTCCTCCAGCTTGGAAATGTGGATGCTCATGGCTGTCTGCGTTACCGAGCATTCCCGGGCGGCCTTGGTAAAGCTCTGGTGCCGCGCCACGCTGATAAAATATTTCAGGCTTTTGGTGTCCATCTGATCTCCCATCAACAGCTGCTTCCAGTCAGCTTATTTATAAATTATGCTTATGACAGCATAAAGTCTTTTTACCGGCAAGCTTTTTCTTCTTCGCTAGTATACCATATCAGCCG
Organism: Bacillota bacterium; assembly: GCA_036733985.1. Taxonomy (GTDB): domain Bacteria; phylum Bacillota; class Dehalobacteriia; order UBA4068; family UBA4068; genus DAIMZM01. The sequence goes on along the minus strand of DAIMZM010000036.1, from coordinate 21,054 downwards.
GAGAAATGCAGCACTTTATTGGGGATTAACCGCCGCCCGCCAGCCGAATCCGCCCAGGAACAGCGGCCAGGCCCTGCCGGAAGGGAGCCGGCCCTGGCTGAGGATACGGCACGGCTACTTCAAGGCATTCAGCCACTTTTTCTGCGCCTGGCGCCAGCGCTGGTAAACAAGGGCCGCCACCCAGGAACGGGGCATGATCTTACCAAGGAACGACAGCAGTTGATTGAACCCGCCAGGCACATAAACGCCCTTCCCGGCCAGGGCCCGGTCCAGGGTTTTTCTGGCAACAGCTTCCAGGGCATTGGTTGTCATATTGCCCCAGATCCCCTGAGCCGTAATCCCCTGCCGGGCCTCGGCCGTTGTCACCAGGCCGCCGGGACAAAAGGCCAGCGTGTTTACATCCTGGTCTTTCAGCTCCTGGCGCAGGGAAACGGCAAAATCCAGCAGGAAGCGCTTGGAAGCGGCATAGGTGGCTTTCAGGGGCATGGGGAACATGGAAGCCAGGCTGGAGACAAAGATCACGGTGAAAGGCCGCCCCGGCCTGCGCCGTTCTAAAATGGCATGGGTAATCCGCAGCGTGGCCCCATTGTTCAGGGCAACGATTTGTACGATCTTTTCCCGCTCCCGCTGCAGGAAACCGCCTTCAAAATCCACGCCGGCGATATTGAGCAGCATATCGAAACCAATTTGCTGCCGGTCAATGGCGGCGATCAGCTCATCCACGCTTTCAGGGCTGGTCAGGTCGCAGGCTTTGGTGGCGACCACGCTGCCGAACTGCCGTTCCAGCCCCTGTTGGAGGCAAGGCAAACCAACGGCGTCCACATCGGTTAGGAAAAGGTTGTAGCCCCGGCGGCCGCATTCAGTGGCCAGGGCCCGGCCCAGGCCGCCGGCAGCCCCGGTAATCAGCACGTTCAGCTTCATCTCACACACTCCTGATCATAGGTTACGCCGGAGAGACGCTGGCTCAGGGCAAAAAGCCGGTCGGCGTTTTTACCGGTCACTTGCTTGCTGTAAGGCTTTTCCCGGCAGAGATGGTAGTAAAGCCCCTGGGGCGGCGTTTCCTGGGTGCATAAAAATAAATAGGTTTCCGCGGGAACAGCCGGCGATACGCCGTAGCCTTTCCGCAGGGTCCAGACCAAGTCTGTCAGGCCGCCGGTATCCTTGTTGCCGATATCCGTATTGACCAAGCCGGGGTCAACCACATAGGCATGGAGGCCTAAGGCTGCGTAGCGGTCGTTTAAGCCTTTGGCAAACAACATATTGCAAAGCTTGGATTGCTTATAGGCGGCCAGCGGATGATAGCCCCGGCGCAGCATCACGTCGTCCCAATGCACCCGCGCGCCCTTATGGGATTTGCTGCCGGTCATGATCACCCGTCCCTTGGCCTTTTGCAGCAGGGGCAGCAGCTGCTGGGTCAACAGAAAACCCGCCAGATAATTGAGGGCGAATTGCTGTTCATACCCCTCCTCCGTGGTCATATACCAGTTCCGGGCGCAACCCGCGTTATTGATCAGGGCGTATAATTCCCCCTCCCCGGCCCTATCCACATCAGCGGTGATCTCTTTGGCGACGCGGATGACCTCACGCTGCCGCAGCAAGTCGCAGCAAAAATAAGTGCTGCCAGCCCCGGGGTTTTCCGCCAGGAGGCTGGCCTTAGCCTGAGCGCAGCGTTCCTGGCAACGGCCGATCCCCAGCACCCGGAACCCCTGCCGGGCCAGGAGGCGGGCGGTTTCCAGGCCAATGCCGGAAGTGGCGCCGGTAATGACGATGGTACGCATTTTTCCTCCTTAATAAGCGCCGCTATAGCCGAACCAGCCCCAGGCATGCCAGAAGGGCAAAGCGCCGGCGGACAGCATGGCAACGATCATGCCCAGCACCAAGCAGGCGGCAAACAGCAGCAGCGCGGTCAGGGCCACTGTCCGGATCCGGCGGGCCGTCTTTGGCGCCAGCCGGGGGTGGAAAGGAAGGGCGGGCAGGACAGGGCGGCCGGAAGCCCTGGCCAGCGCATTATGGTGGAAACGGCCGAAACGGCGCAGCAGCTGACCCAGGAAAGCGGCAAAGTAAACGCAGCCGACAGCGACCAGCACGGCCAGGGCCGCCAGGGAGACGCCGATGATCAGGCCGCAGTGATAGGGCATGGGCGAGATCAAGGCATAGGGATTAAGCCCGCCAAATAAGCAGACGGCCAGGGCGGCTGAAGTAAGGGAAAAGACCGCCATGATCACTTCCCAGATGATCAGGACGAGGAAAAACGCGCCGGCAAAAAGGCCGGCAAAGCCAAGGCCGATGACGGCCGCCAGCTTTTTGCCGCCGCCTTTGGGCAGGGCGGCGCCGCGCTCAAACTCAGCGGCCAGCAGGGCCGGGTCGCCCAGTTTTGCCGCTATTTCCGCCTCGGAAAAGCCGTCAGCCATTTTGAAGGCAAAATGCTGCTCATACTCGCCGATGATGTCGGCGGTATCAGCCACCTGGATTTTGTTCAGTTCTTCGCTGAGCTTAGAGAGAAACTCATGCTTTGTCATGGGGATCATCCTCCAATAAAGTTTCAATGATACGGGCAAAATTCAAATACTCGGCCCGATCATTTTCATAGGCTGTCCGTCCCAGGGCGGTCAGGGAATAATACTTGCGGGGCGGTCCCCCGCTCTCTTCCTGTAAATAAGTGGTGAGCAGCCCCTCGCTTTTCAGTTTTCTTAAAATTGGGTAGACGGTGCCGTCTGCGATGTCGATACGCTTGGACAGGTACTCTGAAATTTCATACCCATAACAGTCTTGCCTTTTCAGCAGTGACAACACACATAATTCCAGCACGCCCTTTTTGTACTGTGTGTTCACCTATGCCCTCCCTGTTCTAAACCCGGTACAAACCATCGAATACTACTAGATTATAACTAATAGTGGCCCAAATGTCAAGCGCCGCTCAAGCAAAAAATAAATGGCCAAGCTAAAATATAAAGCGCCCGGTCCGCTTAATCTCCCCCCAGCCTTCCGGCTCCATAAAGCTTGTACCGGAACCGGCGGCGGCAAGGGTGCGGGCCAGGGGTTTGCTTGGGCCATCCGGCTAGAGGGGTGGTTTTTTCAGATAAAAAACCGGGCTGTCAAAGGACAGCCCGGTTTCAGGTTTGAGCGAACCGGAACTATTTCAGTTCCACAGTGGCGCCGGCTTCTTCCAGCTTGGCTTTGACGGCGTCGGCTTCGTCCTTGTTGCAGCCTTCCTTAACCGCCTTAGGCGCGGCTTCAACCAGTTCCTTGGCTTCTTTCAGGCCCAGGCCGGTGATTTCCCGGACAACCTTGATCACGGTGACCTTCTGCTGGCCGATTTCCTTCAGGACGACGTCAAAATCAGTCTTCTCCTCAGCTTCGGCAGGCGCGGCAGCGGCGGCCACGGGAGCGGCGGCCACGGCCACGGGGGCGGCGGCGGAAACGCCGAATTCTTCCTCAAAAGCTTTGACCAGCTCGGCCAGTTCCAGAACGGTCATTTCTTTGACCTGATCGATGATATCAGTGATTTTAGACATGCAAGTATCCTCCTAATTTTTTATTTGAGTGGGGCAGGTTAAGCGGTTTCCTTCTGCTGGCGCAGCGCATCCACAGCAGTGGGGAACTGGCGCAGCAGGGCGGCGGCAGCGCCGGCAAAGCCGGCCATGGGCGCGGCCAGGACGCAGGCCACCTGGGCCAGCAGCACTTCCCGGGGGGGCAGCTTGGCCAGGGCGTCCACGCCGGCGGCGTCAATGACCTTGCCGGTGAGCAGGCCGCCTTTGACCTTGGTCTTTTTGGATTCGCGGATGAAGTCGCTGATAACCTTGGCGGCAGCTACCGGATCCTTGGCAAAGCAGATGGCGGTAGGGCCTTCCAGGTATTGATCCAGCTCCGGCAGGTCCAGATTATGATGGGCGATCTTCAGCAGCGTGTTTTTGGCCACCCGGTATTCGCAGCCGGCCTCCCGCAGCTTGGTGCGGAAGCGCACATCCTGGGCCACGGTAATACCCCGGTAATCGGTGAGGATGGCCGCCTGGCTTTCGGCAAAAAGCTGCTGCAGCTCAGCCACTTCCTGTTCCTTGGCGATCATTTGCGGTTTTTTGTCCACTATGGTAAAACACCTCCTTCAATAAAAGATCCTTAAACGAAAAAGTTGAGAGCGAAGAAAATCCCCTGCCCAAAGGACAGGGGACGGCCATGCTGAAAAGCAAGGGCGATCTTTCCTGCCTGGGCTGGCGCTAAGCTTATCCGGAACACCGGACCAGCGGTCTTGGGCGGGCGGGCCCAATAGGGCCCGGAAATGATGCAAATAGTGAGGATGACCGTTTATTTGCCCAGGGGCTTCTGGGGGTTGATCTTCAGGCCCGGGCTCATGGTGGAAGAAACGGTGATATTCTTGATATACTGGCCCTTGGCCACGGCCGGCTTGGCCTTCAGCAAGGTATCCATGATGGTGGTGTAGTTTTCCAGCAGCTGTTCCGGGGTGAAGCTGGCCTTGCCGATGCGGCAGTGGATATTGGCGGCCTTATCCAGGCGGTATTCCACTTTACCGGCTTTGATCTCGGCAATGGCCCGGGTCACATCCATGGAAACGGTGCCGGTTTTGGGGTTGGGCATCAAGCCTTTGGGGCCCAGGACCCGGCCCAGCTTACCAACCATACCCATCATATCCGGGGTGGCCACGGCTACGTCAAAGCCGAACCAGCCGCCCTGGATTTTTTCCACCATATCCTCGGCGCCCACGAATTCCGCGCCGGCCCCCAAGGCTTCCTTGGCTTTATCGCCCTTGGCGAACACCAGCACGGTGCGCTTGACGCCGGTGCCCTGGGGCAGCACCACAGCGCCGCGGATCTGCTGATCCGCCTGGCGGGGATCCAGGTTCAGCCGCACCGCCAGCTCCACGGTTTCATCAAACTTGGCCTGAGCGTTTTCCTTGACCTTGGTCAGGGCGTCGATGGGCTCATAAAAAATGGCCAGGTCGGTATTTTTCACGATCTCATTATATTTTTTGCCATGCTTAGGCATATATGATTCCTCCTTGGTGGTTATTCGGGCCAAAGCCCTCCCACTATCCTTCCACAATGACAATGCCCATGCTGCGGGCAGTGCCTTCCACCATTTTCATGGCAGCGTCCAAGCTGGCGGCGTTCAAATCCACCATTTTCAGCTGGGCGATTTCCCGCACCTGGTCTTTGGTGACTTTGGCGACTTTTTCCCGGTTGGGTTTTCCGGAACCGTGTTCCACGCCGGCGGCCTTTTTCAGCAGCACGGCGGCAGGGGGGGTCTTCAGCACGAAGGTGAAGGAACGGTCTTCGTAGATGGTGATGACCGCCGGGATGATCATCCCCGCTTCGCTGGCGGTCTTCTCATTGAATTCCTTACAAAAGCCCATGATATTGATGCCATGGGGGCCCAGGGCCGAGCCCACCGGCGGCGCGGGGTTTGCTTTACCCGCAGGTATTTGCAGCTTGACCACTGCGGTAACCTTTTTTGCCATTGTTGAAACCTCCTATAATATGATGTGGTCAGCGGAGGGGGTTAGGCCTCCTCCCACAAGGGGAACAAAAATCAGGCTGTCCATAAACGGCGGCAGACGCCGCGCTTACGAACCAGCCGGGGGCAGGCTACATTTTCTCCACCTGAGAAAATTCCTGCTCCACCAGGGTGTCCCGGCCAAACATGGATACGGAAACCTTCAGTTTGCCTTTTTCCGGGGAAATTTCCTGCACCACGCCGACAAAGTCCTCGAAAGGGCCTTCGATGATGCGGACGCTTTCGCCGATATCGAAATTGACCTTGATGCGGTTTTCCATATACCCCATCTGCTCCAGGATCTTCTGGGCTTCCGCGGCATGCAGCGGCACCGGCTTGGAGCCTGTGCCCACAAAGCCGGTCACGCCAGGGGTGTTCCTCACCACATACCAGCTGGTATCGGTCAGGTTCATCTCCACCAGCACATAGCCGGGATAGACCTTTCGCGGGGTAACTTTGCGCTTGCCGCCTTTGATCTGCACCTCATTTTCCATAGGTACGACCACGCGGAAAATATTCTCCTCCATATTCATGGATTCGACGCGCTTTTCCAGATTGGCCTTGACTTTATTTTCATATCCGGCATAGGTATGGATAACGTACCATTCGGTTGCCATGGATAAGGCGCTCCTTTATGCTAATCGCAAAGTCAGCTCAACCAGGGTGGAAATGATCCAGTCGAATAAGGAAATGGCGAGGGAGATGGCGGCCACCGCCACGATTACCACGCCGGTATAGGTGATGAGCTGCTTCCTTGTGGGCCAATGCACTTTTTTCAGCTCGGACCAAACGCCTTTGAAGAAAGTCTTCAGCTTATTGGGCCGCTTTTTCGTGCTTTCGCCGGTGGTTTGTGCGGACATTGTACTCCATTCCTCTCTGAACTTGCTTTGCTTACTTGGTTTCCTTATGAGCGGTATGCGTTTTGCAATGGCTGCAGTATTTGCTGATTTCCAGACGGTCAGGCGTGTTCTTCTTATTTTTCATCGTAATGTAATTACGGCGTTTGCATTCCGTGCAAGCTAAAGTAACTGCTACGCGCACAGAGGCCACCTCCTTAAATGATATTTACCCATAATGAGGCACTTAAACAGATTATCACAAGCCAAGATTGAAGTCAAGAAATATTTTTGTTTTTAGCTGGGTTTCCGCTGAAACAAAGCCCAACCGACGCCGGTTTTAGGCGGGATTTGGCCCGGGCCGGCTTGTCTTTAAACACAACAAAGAACAGGTATGCGCCACCTGCGCAGCCTGTACCTTTACCGGCATTTAATTATACACGAAATAGCTTCCCTTGTCAACCGGCCTCAGCAATAGAGCAGGGCGCAAATGAACAGGCCCAGCAGGGCCAGGGCCACCAGGATGCCGGGGCTCAGCAGCAGCGAGATCAGGAGCAGGAAAGCCACGATGAGCAAGACGATATTCGCCAGATTGGAAGCGAAGCGGCAATCCAGCGCCTTGTTGACGCTGACCTTGCATTTACGCAGGAAATCTCCCATTTGTCCCATCCTTATCTTTTGCCTTGTAACAAACAATATATGCGCCCCGCCGCTTTTGGCCATTGCTTTTATCCGGGAAAAGGCGTAATATTTTCTTATGGACATCAACCCCGGGGCCATTCTGGCCATACTTGAACAAACCTATGGGGGCAGCGCTTCCCAGCTCCGCTTTGACTCGGTCTTCCAGCTGCTGATCGCGGTGATGCTGTCCGCCCAGACCAATGACAACCAGGTGAACCGGGTGACGGAACAGCTGTTCCGGGATTATCCCGACGCCGCGGCCTTTGTCAAGCTGACGCCGGAAGCCCTGGAACCCAGGATCGCTTCCCTGGGCCTCTACCGCAATAAAGCTAAAAACGCGGTGGCTGCCGCCCGCATCCTGGCGGAAGAATACGGCGGCCAGGTGCCCCAAGACAAGCAGGCCCTGACCAGCCTGCCCGGGGTGGGCAATAAAACCGCCAATGTGGTGCTGGCCGTGGGCTTCGGTATCCCGGCCCTGGCTGTGGATACCCATGTGTTCCGGGTTTCCCGCAGGCTGGGCCTTTCGGACGGCAAAACGCCGGAGCAGGTGGAAGCCCAGCTTTGCGCTCTCATCCCCCAAGAAAAGTGGCCGGAGGCCCATCATTGGCTGATCTGGCATGGCCGCCGGATCTGCCAGGCCCGGAAGCCGGACTGCCCGGCTTGCCCCTTGCAGGAGTTCTGCCCTTCCCGCCTGCCCGGCAACTAAGACAACAAGGAGAACACCATGAGCAAAATACGCTACAACCGCAGCCTGGCGGCGCTGGCCTTATTGCTGGCCCTGCTGCTGTCCCTGATCCTGCCGGCCCATGCCCTGGGCTATGAAAACAGCAAAGCGGATCTGGACGCTGCCCGCAGCCTGATTGCCAGCTATTCCTTTTTTGATTTGACCCAAGCCGCGGAGCAGGCCAAATCCATGGACGAGCTGATGAGCGCCCTCTTCGAAGCAGACCCTTACGCCCACTATCTGACCGCCGAGGATTTGGCGGATAACCATGCCCAGTATTTCGGTACTTATGTGGGCATCGGTATCCTGATGGAGCTGAACGCCGACCGGAATGTGGCGGTGCGCTGCGTCTATGGGGATACCATCGCCGCCAAGGCGGAGCTGCGCCGGGGCGACGTGATCTACAGCGTGAACGGCGTTTCCACCCTGGGCAAAAGCGTGGAACAGGTTCAGGAGCTTCTGGCCGGCCAGGACGGCAGCATTTTCACCCTGGTGATACAGCGGGGAGAAAACCGCCTGACCATGGATATCAAGCGCACGAAAATGGCCACCCCCTCCATGTATTATTGGGTGGAGGAAGGCGGCGTCGGTTATCTGAAGATCACCCGCTTTTCCAGCGCCACCGACGAGCAGCTGGCGGCGGCCTTAAAGTATTTGCCGGAGCTGGGCGCCACCTCGCTGCTGCTGGATCTGCGGGATTGCCCCGGGGGCTTGATGGACGCGGCGGCGGATTGCTGCGCCATGCTGACCACCGGCGGCCCGATTTTCTATCAGGTGGACAAAACCGGCTACCGCAGCATTTATACGGCCAAGGATTATCCCGTGAGCAAGCAGCTGCCCCTGGCGGTGCTGGTGAACAAAGGCACGGCTTCGGCGGCGGAAATGACGGCCGCGGTGATCCAGGACGCGGCTGCCGGCACGGTGATCGGTTCCGGCACTTATGGCAAAGGCTATTATCAGACCCTGCTCAGCCTGCCCAGCGGCGCCTCCCTCTACCTGACCATTGGCAAATATGTGACCTGGGGCCGCCAAGATATCGCGGAGCAGGGGGGCGTGACCCCGGATCAGCTGGTGGCTGACGCGGAGCAGCAATACGCCGCGGCAGCAGCCTGGTTAAAGGTGCAGCAGGCTGTCCCGGCTGAGCTGCGCTTCCAGGCCAATCAGCCAAACGCCCAGGCGGACGGAGCGGCCTGGACCCTGGCCGCCCCACCCCTCAACCAGGGGGGCCGGACTTATGCCGGGGCGGTGGAAGTCCTGACCAAGCTGGGCTGGAATTTAAACTATTACCAGGGCAAATGCTATGCCTTCAACGGAATGCGGCGGCTGATCTTTGATCCGGCGGACGGGGCCATGAGCAGCGGCAAACATACGGATCAAGGCCTGGTGCTGAACCAGACCGTTTATCTGCCCCTTTCCTTCCTGGCCAAGGTGGGCTATGACGTAAGCTGGGACGCTGCCAGCGGCAGCGTGGTGGTGGCCCGGAAATAACGCTGATCCCGGCTTGATCAGCAGGTGCATAAAAAAGCAGCAGGCGGCCCTTAGGCCGCCTGTTTTGTTGGCAATTACCGCTGTTTTCAGCCGGGGCGGGGCTTGATCACAGGCCCAGGTCTTGGGCCAGCTGCTGGAAGTCCCTGGCATAGATATGGCAAATCTCCCTCATGATCTCCTGGCAGTCATGGTGGGCCGGGTCATAGAGCCCGGCCACCCGCAGCCCGGCCAGCCTGGCGCTGTTTGCCGCATGGGGGGCGTCCTCAAAGACCCAGGTGGCCCCAGGGGCGGTGCCCAGCCGCTGCCGGGCATAGCGGAAAATTTCCGGCCTGTCCTTGTTCAGCCCCAGCTCGGTACAGCCAAAGAACAGCCGAAAATAAGCCTTGAGCCCCAGCCGTTCCAGAGCGGCCTGTACCAAGCCCAGATCGGTGGCGGTGGCCACGCACATGACGACCCCCTTTTGCCGCAGCCGGGCCAGGAAAGCCGCCGCCCCCGGTTTGGCCTGCACCTCTTCTTGATAGGCTTTGGCCAGCAGGCCATTGATCCCGGCGATGATGCAGGCGGCGCTGTCCTGAAGGCCGTACTCCTGCTGAAAATAAGCCGCGGCCTGGGGCAGGCTCAGAGCGCGGCAGCTGTCTGCCAGACCGGCCCGGGGCTTTTCACCCCGCTGCCATAAATAATCCCCGGCAACGGTCTCCCAGACGGACATGGAATCCAGGAGCGTGCCGTCCACATCGAAGATCGCCCCCTGGATCCGCTCCGGCAGCGCCAGGCCTGGGCCAGGGCTTTCAGCGCCGGTTTGCCTGATGTTGATGGCCATGACCTTCTTTCTTATGTAAGTAAGGCGAAAGCGCCCCCAACTGATTTTTTTAGTATAGCCCCGGCCTTTGCTTTTGTCAATCACTGGTCAGCGCCCTCAGGCCCGGCCCCTGTCCGGCAGCCGGTTTTTCAGCTTCACCAGCTCCACCAGAGGGATGATGGCAAAGGCCAGGAGCAGGGCGGTCAGCAGCTGGGGCCCGCTGAGGGCGGTGATGCGGAACAGGCCGGAGAGGGCGGGCACATAAAGCAGCAGCAGATCCAGGCAGACGCAGAGCAGCATGGCCCCGGTAAGATAGGGATTGGCGGTGGACAGGGAAAAGATAGAATGGCTGCGGGAGCGCATATTCCAGGCATGGAAGATCTCCCCCATGGACAGGGTGACAAAAGCCATGGTCATGCCCACGATTTCCCCATGAGGGCTGCCCAGCATAAAGGCGATCAGGGTCAGGGCGGCCACGGCGCAGCCCTGCCAAAGGATGCCGAAAGCCATGCCTCCGGCGAATACCCCCTCCTCGGAAGGCCGGGGCGGCTGCCGCATCAGCTCCGGCTCGGCTTTTTCCAGGCCCAAAGCAATGGCGGGAAAGCAATCGGTGATCAGATTGATCCACAGCAGATGGATGGGCAGGAACAGATGCCAGCCCGCCAGGGAGGCGGCGAAAATAGCCAGCACCTCCGCCAGATTGGAGCTGAGCAGGAATTGCAGGGCTTTGCGGATATTCTCATAAATGCGCCGGCCCTCAGCCACGGCCTTGACAATGGTGGCGTAATTATCATCCGCCAGCACCAGGGCTGCCACCCGGCGGCTAACCTCGCTGCCGGAAATGCCCATGCCCACGCCGATATCCGCGGCCTTCAGGGCCGGGGCGTCGTTGACCCCGTCGCCAGTCATGGCCGTCACCTGGCCCAAGCCCTGGTAACAGCGGACAATACGCAGCTTATCCTCAGGCTTCAGCCGAGCGAAAACCTGGATTTTCGGCAAAGCCTCCGTCAGTTCCTGGTCGCTCATGGCGGAAAGCTCCTTGCCGGTAAGGGCCAGGCTCTCCGGCTGCAGGATACCCAGCTCCCGGCCGATGGCCACAGCTGTGTCCAGGCTGTCGCCGCTGGTCATCACCGTGCGGATGCCTGCCGCCGCCGCGGAAGCCACCGCCTCCCCCACCCCTGGCCGGGGCGGGTCGGCCAGGCCCAGCAGACCGGCGAAAACCAGGTTTTGCTCAGCCAGGGTTTTTTGATCGCTATAGGCCACCGCCAGCACCCGCAGGGCCTGCCGGCTCATGCCATGGGCTGCTTCCAGGACCTGCCGCCGCCCTTCCTCCGTCAGGGGCACCACATGGCCGCTGCCCGTATGCCAGCGGTCGCAGCAATCCAGGAGCAGCTCAGGCGCGCCTTTGCTGTATTGTCGGCGGCCTTCCGTGGCCTGATGCAGGGTGCTCATGCGCTTGCGGCCGCTATCAAAGGGCAGCTCCGCCACAAAAGGCTGCTGCTGCAATAAGCGGGCCCGGTCAAAGCCCTTTTCCCGGGCATAGTTGGCCAGGGCCAGCTCGGTGGGGTCGCCGATCTGTTCGCCGCCCTGGTTCAGATCCTGGGGCAGGCTATTGCAGAGGGCGGCGGAGATCAGCCCCGGTTCGCTGAGGCCATAGGCAGCCACCACCCGCATGCGGTTTTCCGTCAGGGTGCCGGTTTTATCCGAACAGATCACCTGGGTGGCGCCCAGGGTTTCCACCGCGTTCAGCCGCCGGATCATGCCCTTTTCCCGGCTGATAGCGCTCATGCCCATGGCCAGCACCAGGGTGACCACCACCACCAGGCCTTCGGGGATGGCGGCCACAGCCAGGGAAATGGCCAGCATCAGCGTTTCCAGCAGGGTGTCCGCATCATGCAGCTCAGCGGAAAACAGGGTGATGATAAAGACCACGCCGCAGATGACCAGCACAGCCAGGGACAGCTTTTGCGAAAGCTCGGCCAGTTTTTTCTGCAAGGGGGTGGCCTGCTGCTCTGTGGAAGCCAGTAAATGGGCGATGCGGCCGGTTTGGGTATCCATGCCGATGGCGGCCACCAGGCCCTCGCCCCGGCCATAGAGGATGGGCGAGCCCATATACACCATATTGGTACGCTCGCTGGGGGCGGCGCTGATAGCCTCCTCCGGCATTTCCCGGGGCTGTTTATCCACCGGATGGCTTTCGCCGGTCAGGGAGGATTCATCCACCCGCAGCTCATAGGCGTCCAGCAGCCGGATATCCGCCGGCGCCGCGTCTCCGGCAGCCAGCAGCACGATATCCCCCACCACCAGTTCCTCGGCGGAGATCCGCTTCAGCGCATTATCCCGCCGCACCACAGCTTGGGGCGCGGCGGTGCGGGCCAGGGCCTCGATGGCTTTTTCCGCCCGACCTTCCTGATAGACGCCCAGGGCGGAATTGAGCAGGATCACCACAGCGATCACGCCGCTGTCCGCCCATTCGCCAAAGAGGGCCGAGATCAGGGCCGCAGCCAGCAGCACCAGCACCATGGGGTCCATGATCTGCCCGGCAATGCGGGAAAAAATATTGGGCCGTTTCTCCTCAGCCAGCCGGTTAGGCCCGCTTTGGGCAGCCCGGTGCTGGGCCTGGCTCTTACTCAAGCCCTCCGGGCCGCTCTCAGCCAGACGGTACAACTCTGTCTTGCTCAGTAGATGCGGATGTTTTAGCGCCTGCATATTCCCACCTCGGACAGGTTAATGGTACAGGATATGCAAGGTCTTGGCATTCAAGAACCTGTCCTTGGCGGAAGGCGGAAGGGAGCGATGGCGAAAAAACCCCTGCCCGGAAAAAACAGGCAGGGGCTGTAGGGGTGATAGACCAACTCTTCAAGGCTTCGGTAAGGATTAATCAAACACAACAAAACCCCTCATAGAGGGGTTAATTTTTTGATTGGTGCCGGAAACCGGGGTCGAACCGGTACGGTGTTGCCACCGTGGGATTTTAAGTGTTATATGGGGTGCCCGGGGTCCTGGCCGGTCAATATTTAAGCCCTTCAATGCGAAGGGCTTTCTCTTTTCTTTAAGGATTTTTTTTAATTTTATGTATTGCTTTTGTTACTGCGTTTATTATTAACAATGCTATTGGGGCAAGAATGATATCTTCTATGAGTAGTCTCAAATAATCATTTACTCCCTCTTTCTCAGGAGTTCCTAAAGTGTAAAATATTATAAATAAATAAGCTATAAGAGCAATCTTTGCTGCTGTTTTGAAGTATCTCTTCATTCGGGTGGTTCCTTGTAGTTGTTTTGGTACATTTCGAGTATTTTCATTTCAGCTAATTTGGTCATTGTTCTGTGGTATTTATTTTGAAGGTGCCAGGAGTACATTTTGCATATAAGGACAATGAGTGTAATTGTTACGATATAGATAAAAAATTTTGATGCAGTTTCTAAACCATCCATTTTTTATCCTCCCGGATTTTTATTTTTTCAGTTTGGTAAGTCCATCTTTTATGTATTTGTCGGCGGCTATGTCAATAAGTTTTGACGGTGTCGGGGTGTCTTTCTCTCCTCGGGTAATGATTGCTGTAAGTATCACCATCATTAGTCCAGGGATAAGAAATCCGAAAATGAGTATTGAAGATTCCATTATTCTTCCTCCTTTAGTTCGATTTCTCCATGTTCTTTTTCATAGGCTTCTATATATTTATTAGCTATATACTCTATTTGTTTTGACACGCTTCTACTCTCACGTTTCGCTATAATCGTGAGTTTTTTTATTGTCATTTCATTCGTATAAGCTTTGATTTGTGGTTTATCAGTTGCCATTCTTTTGCACCTTTTTAAAATAAACATTGACATAGTACTTCTTAAGCCCTATAATATTACTTAAGTAGTACCACTTTATTCCCATATTTGTAAAGAGTCGGTATACTATTGTACCATTAATCTTTTAAAAATAAAAGGGGGATGGCAAAATGGCAACGTTTTATAAGGTCAAGAATTACAAAGGCTTTGTTATCGCCCGGTTATTGGATGATAATGATGTCTTTTCTGTTTTTTTGCCTCAGTATTGGAAGTTTCACCCCCGGGCCGCTTTGGTTCCGCTGTTCGTTGCCTGCTCGGTCAAGCGGTGCCAGCAGTACATAGATGGTCTTATTGTTCAGGCGTACAGTCAAATTTGAATGATGAAGGGGGATGGTACAATGTCTGATCTGCGGAAGGTCAAAACCTATAGGGGCTTCATTATTGCCCGGCATGAGGGTTCTAATGATTCCTTTTTCGTTTTCACTAACTATTCCTGGTCAATGCGTAACTGCATAGCTCTTTTTCCTCGTTTTCAGTCTGTTGTTGCATGCGAAAGGTATGTTGATACTGCCATTAGTAGGGCTGAATCTGTTAATTAATTTAAAGGGGGATGTAAAAATGTCTTATCTTGATTTTTGGACAGGAACTGCTGTGGAGCGTAAGGATTCCTTAGACTTTTTTTTGGGGCGTATTCATGAGGAGCGATTTCCGGAATTGGATAACAAGACCTTTAACAAGCTTTTCTTGGAAGCCTTTCTCCGTAACCTTGTCCAGAATGAACTAATAGAGATGATGGCTTACATACTGGATGAAGAAAATTGATCTTACTTTTGCCTGCCGGGGCCTGAGCTTGCCACGCAGTGGCTGGGGGCCTTTAGCAAGTTCCCGGCAGGCACATCCCCTGAATTTCGTTCCCCACCGGAGGTAAACATAAAATCTTTTGATCTAGGAGTAGGCGAAAAGTACGGTGTCTGTGGGCCTCACTTTTTTACTTTACCGCGCTAAAGGACAGCCCATTCGAACATAAAAATCTAACTTAGGAGGTACTTACAATGGCAAAATGCATCTTAGTTGGCTATCAGCTCAAAGACTACTTCTCCAAGGCTTCTAACCGTCAAGTTCAGGGGTATAACCTGCATCTGGTAGGCCCCGCGGCTTCTGCTTCCACGGACGCGCAGGCTCTGAAAGGCTCTGAGGTTTCCACCGAATTCGTCCGCCCTGATATGGTTCAGGGTGTGCAGTTGGCGGTGGGGAATGCTTATGATGTGGAGTATGGCAAGGGCTTTAACGGTCGGGCTGTTGTGGCCGCTATCCATCCGCTGATCGAAACCGCTCCCGCCCCTCTCCGTGCTGCGTCCGGGGACAAGTAGTTATGCCTGGCACGGTGGAGGAAGAAATCTTAATGGCGCTGCAAGACTTGGCCCGGTGGCATGTGGGCCTGATGGCCTGCTTGATCGCTGTTCTGCTGGTCTTGGGTATCTTTCTGATTGTGAGGGATTAACATGCTGCTATCTGATATCTTCGCTGAATGCTTCTTTTCCTCCGCTGCCGTTGCCGCTGTGATTTACCTGGTCGCTTTCTTTGCCGCTCTCGTTCTGCGTTTTCTTCATCGGGCTGTATAGGTCGATGCGCGCCGGCCTTGCACAAATACATTATAGGAGGTCTTATCCAATGTCCAAAACTCGTAAAATCATGTTGGTTTTGTCTCTTGCTGTTGTTTCTCTGCTCTCTTTCAGCGCCGTTGCCCTGGCTGAGGATAGCGCGGTGGTTACGGCTATCACCGGGGCTACCACTGGCCTGCAGGCTGATGCGTTGACCATCATCGGCGCTGCCGTGGGTCTGGGCGTGGTCTTCTGGGGTGCGAAGCTCCTGTGGAGCAAGTTTAAAGGCATGGCGAAGTAATTCGCCTTTCGAGCGTTTTTCCTTCTCAAAGGGGCTGGGCTTTGGCCCGGCCCCAACTCTATTTAGGGGGTGATTTGATGCCTTTCCGAAAACAAGGAATTTGTTATCATTTGGCGCTTTGCATGTGTTTCCTGGCTGTCTTGTGCTGCGCTTTTGTTTATCCGGCTCGGGAAGCTATGGCTGTGGGAGAGGTTGCCGACGTACCAAAAACTATGATAGCTGGTATTTTAACCGCAATGGGTATTGTTTGGGTAGATCAGCAGATCATGCAGGAGAAGGTAAAAGAGGTTTATCAGGATTTGTCCCAGCGCACGAAAGACTGGTTGAATAGTGTTGATTGGCAATCTTTCGAGGATTTGGGTGCTGCTGCTTTGACTGCTATTCGGCATGATGTTTTAAGTGATGTAGCGGATACATGGGATGATTTATTCGGGTATGAAGTCGCGGAAACAGTGGACTTGACAACTCAATTTATGACTGTTACTTCCGTTTCAGCATTAGAAGCTGCTTGTGCTGCTTCTTCTCCTGTATTTACAGGTTATGCTTATAGTGGGGACTATGCTGCTCTTGTGCGATATATGACTGGTAACCAGGCTATAGGGGGTTTAGCAGCGGGTTTGAATTTATCCGATACGACAAAATTCCGATTTGTTGGTAGTTTTTCGTTTAGTCAGTTTGATTATGCTGTTTATGCTGCTAGAAGTACGGGTTATAATGTTTTGTTGCTTAGTAGTAATATTTCCGATAAGGTTGCTTGTGTTGCTCGTTCTTCGGAAGGTTATCCTATAGCTAGTTTTTGTACTCCTATAATTTATCGTCTTAGTTCTGCTTCTACGCAAATTTGTGTTCCGTTGCGTAGTTCTGGCGGTAGTGATATTTCTAGTGCTGATTTTATGTATACTGGTGATTTATCATATTCCGCTTATGCTTTTTCTGATACTGTGTATACTGGCTCTATTTCAACAGATTTTCCGGTTTGGGATTCGTCTGCCGTGGAATATGAAGATGACGTTTATATGCCTGTGGTTATTCCGAATAGTATTGATGACATTACTTCCAGCACTTATACTCAGTCTGTTGCTCAGGGTTCGGACGTGATTTCTGACTTATGTCTGGTTGGAAAGTGCTTCGGAGATTCAGAACTTCTTATCTGCTTTTGAGGGAACAAGATTTTATTTGCCTGTTCTGGTAACTCTGGCTCTTGGGCTTCGCCGTTCTGAATTGCTTGGTCTGCGGTGGGGTGATATCGATTTTAAAAAGGGTACTGTTAATATTACCCGGAGTATTATCCGTGATCGTGACAGCACGATTCGGATTGATGATTTAAAGAATATTTCTTCTCATAGGGTTATACTGATGCCTGAATTTTTAATCGGTGCTCTGGTGTCGATCGGCCCTCCTGAAGCTAAAAATGATGAATATTTATTTGGTTGCCCGGATGGCTCTCCCATGAATCCAGATACTTTTTCTAGTGCTTATTGTTCTTTTCGAAATGCTCATGGTCTTCCCCGTGTCCGTTTTCATGATCTTCGTCATAGCCATGCCAGCTTTCTTTTCAACTCCGGAGTTGAACCTCGAATTATTCAGGATAGGCTTGGTCATAGCAACATTAATACCACTCTTGATATCTATGTTCACACGGACTACAAAAAACAACGGGGGGCAGCTGACCATATAAATGATTTGTTTTCGTCTTCTCTTAATGTCACTCCGATACAACAAAACCCCTCTGAGAGGGGTTAATTTTTTATTGGTGCCGGAAACCGGGGTCGAACCGGTACGGTGTTGCCACCGTGGGATTTTAAGTCCCATGCGTCTGCCTATTCCGCCATTCCGGCCTATGCGCAGACCCGCGCTTACGGCGCGGGTCTGCTGTTTTGGAGGCGCCGCCCGGACTTGAACCGGGGGTAAAGGATTTGCAGTCCTCTGCCTTACCACTTGGCTACGGCGCCACGGCAAAAATTATCATACCATATTGCCTTTCAAAAAGCAAGCCTGAAGCTTTAACAACCTGCCGCTTTTAGCAATTTTTCTTCCAGCCAGGCTAAAATATCCGCGTATACCTGCGCTTTGTCCGGGTCGCTCACTACTTCGTGACGGGCGCCGGGATAAAGGCGCAGGGTCACGTCGGCGCAGCCGGCAGCCTGCAGCCGCTGACAAACCAGGGCCACGCCCTTGCCAAAATTCCCCGCCGGGTCTCCGTCGCCGGAAATCAGCAGCAGGGGGATATCCCTCCGGATCTGCCGATAGTTCCGGGGGCTGTCCATATGCCGCATGCTCCCCAGCATTTGCCGGATCAGCTCCACCGAGGGCATAAAGCGGCACCAGGGGTCTTTGGCATAGGCCAGGTATTCCTGCCTGTCCCGGGTCAGCCAGGCAATGGACGGATGCTCCCGCTTATAGGGGCGGGCATAGCGGGCGAAGCACAAGTCCCGGGCCAGGCGGCTTTTGGCCCGGGGGCCTTTAAACAGCCGGATCAGGCTGCTGATCGCCAGGCCGGAATCATAGCGCAGCCGGGAATTGCAGCCGGTGCCGGAAAGGATCACGCCGTCGAACTTATCGTCATAGCGGATCAGCGTATCCCGCACCATGAAAGAGCCCAGGCTATGCCCCATCAGGAATATTGGCAGCCCCGGATATTCCCGGCGCAGTTGGCCGTTAAAATTGCGCAGATCCGCCAGACAGCTGCGCCAGCCGTCCTGAGGGGCGAAATAGCCGTGGGGCGCGCCTTCCGCCACGCTGCCGCCATGACCCATCAGATCGTGGACCGCCACCACAATGCCTTGGCCAGCCAAAAAGGCGGCCAGATCCCCGTAGCGGCTGCCGTATTCATTGATGCCGTGCACGATTTGCAGCAGGGCCCGGGGCGTATCCTCCGGCTCCCAGATTTGCCCCAGCAGCCTGGCGCTGCCGGAGGCATCGTCAAAATAAAAGCGCCTATGCCTCAAAGCTTGTCTCCGTTTGCCCGTCTTCCTGCCATTTCCGGCAAAGGCAGGCGGTAATTATTTTAGCCTATCTAAAAATTATAGCTTGATTCAGCCGGATTGTCAAATCAGGGCCTTGCATAAGGTGAAAAAATATTAATAGAATCTGTCGGAATATCCCGGTAGGGCGGGTAGTGGTTTTTTCCAAATTCCGACATTGACAAGAACGCTTACTGTCAACAAATTTATCAAGGGATTGTGGCCCTAAGCAGAGCTTCGGAGGATTTTTAACGAAAAATAGGCCTTTTGGCAAATATAATATACTGAAGTTGTCCACAATCCACCTGGGCATAACGCGGTGCCATTTAGCTGCTATAATAGAAAAAGGCGGCATCTTTTGGCCCTTTGCTCCACATTTTATCCACAAGCATTATACGTCAGTCAGCATAAAAATGCATCCCTACATCTATTAACGCTTCAAGCCGGGGGAATGTCGATTTCCGCCGGGGAAAAAGCCCCCGTTTCCCTTGGTTTTTTGGCAGATCCGGCTTAGGTAAAGCCGGCGGGACCCACCCGCCCCGGCAGCGGCCCGGGGACATAAAACCGGCCGGGACCAATGTGCTTTGCCTTAATCCAGCAGCTGTTTCAGCACCGCCTTGACCTTGGAGTCGTATTCCAGGTGATAGCGGAGATAATGCTCCAGCGCCGCTTCCAGCTCCTGACTGATGGCCGGTGTCAGCTTCAGGCCGGGCAGCTTATCCAGGGGCAGGGCCAGCAGCTTGTTCATGGTCAGCACAGCCCCGGCGGAAAGGCTGGGCCCCGGCTCTTCCCGGCCGCAGGCAGGGCAAAGCAGCTGCCCGGCCCGGGGCGAGAGGACAAAGCCCAGGCCCTGCAGCCGCGTGCCGCAGCTACCGCAGGCCTGGGTTTCCGGCAGCAGGCCCAAAGCCTGCAAAAGCCGCAGCTCAAAAAAGCGGCAGGTGCGGCTGAAATCATCATCCATTTTTAGCAGGGAAAAGGCTGCCAGCAGCAAGCCGTAGACCGCCGGGGCCGGCCGGCGCTCCGGCAGGCTGGCCAGGGCCAGCTCAGCGATATAAGCGGCGGCGGCAAAGCGCATCAGGCCGCTGTCCAGGCCGAGGAAGCTCTGCTGGGGGCTGCCCCCGGCCAAAAAAGAAAGGCCGCCCTTAGGCGGCGTCAGCAGCAGCTCGGCCTGGCTATAGGCCTGGGAGACGGCCCGGAGGCTGCTGCCCGGCTGCTCCGCGCTTTTGGCAATGACCCGCTCCCGGCCCCCCTCCAGGGAAAAAATATCCAGCAGCCGGTCCTGCTCCCGGTAAGGCGCGCTTTTCAAGATCAGGGCCTGGGCCCGGCGGTTCCTGATATCCATATTAATCGTCGTCCAGGGACATCTGCCAGCTGTCCAGCAGGCCCGTGTTGTTCCGCCAATCCTTTTTGGCCCGCACCCGGATATCCAGATAGATGCGGCAGCCGAAAATCTTTTCCAGCTCAGCCCGGGCTGCCGCGCCGATTCGCTGCAGCATGGCCCCCTGCTTGCCGATGAGGATGCCCTTTTGGGATTCCCGCTCCACATAAAGCAGGGCCTCGATATAGAGCAGGCCGTTTTCCCGCTCTTCCATCTGGGTCACATTGACGGCCAGGGAATGGGGCACCTCGTCACTGGTCAGGCGCAGGGCCTGCTCCCGGATGAATTCCGCGGCCAGCATATTCTCAGGAAAATCGCTGACCATATCCGGCGGATAATAGCCGGGGCCTTCCGGCAGATATTGGTAGATCAGCCGGAGCAGCTCCGCCCGGCCTTCGCCGGTCCGGGCGGAACAGGGGACGATCTCCGCGAAGGCGGATTGCTCCCCGTAAAAAGCCATCAAAGGCAGGAGCTGCTCCTTTTTCAGCAAATCGATTTTGTTCAGCACCAGGATCACCGGGGCGCTTTGCTTCCCCAGCATGTCCAGGATATAGCGCTCGCCGGCACCGAAGGCTTCACCCGCGTCCACCAGATACAGCAGCAGATCGCAGCCGGCCATGGCCTGGCCCACCGCGGCCATCATCCGCTCCCCCAGCTTATACTTAGGCTTATGCACGCCGGGGGTATCGATCAGCACCACCTGCATGCCGCCGTCGGTATAGACGCCCCGGATGCTGTTCCGGGTGGTCTGGGGCTTATCTGAGACAATGGCCACCTTTTCCCCTACCAGCAGATTGGTCAGGGTGGATTTGCCCGCGTTGGGCCGGCCGATCAGGGCCGCGAAACCGGAGCGGAAGGCCGGCTGCTGTGCTTTGCTCACCTTTAGTCTATCTTGTCCTTTCGTATATAGCCGATGGCTTACAGCCTCTTGCCGCTGTCGACCATGCGGATCACAATGGCCGCCACTTCGCTGCGCTTGATATTGGTTTGGCCGT
>DAIMZM010000035.1:0-22032 GCA_036733985.1 Bacillota bacterium | reverse complement strand
TGGTGGGCGTAACTGGTTTCGAACCAGTGACCTCTTGAATGTGAGTCAAGCGCTCTCCCGCTGAGCTATACGCCCTAACTTTTGCCCTGCAAGTAGAAATGATACCCTATTTTTGGACAAAAGTCAAGGCCTGTTTTAAGAATTTGCTGAGACCATTTCCCGGTATTGCTCCGGCGTATCGATATCCTGTAGCACGGCGTCGCCGCCCACCGCCACATATTGTATCTCATGGATATGGGCCCGCAGCACCGGGCGGCCCCCCACATCGCCGGTGATTTGCCGCAGCTCGTGGAACAGCTCCGGGGCGATCAGGCTGGGATTGCCCCGCTCCCCATCTTCGCCCCGGGGAACTACGATCTTAGCGCCGTCCCGCCGGTACACATCCGCCAGCTTGCGGTAAATATCCGCGGAAATCAGGGGCTGGTCGCCCAGGATAAACAGGGCGGCGCTGCCTTCAGGCAAAGCGTCTAAGCCCCGCTTCATGGACGTGCTTTGCCCCTGTTCATAATCCGGGTTGTAGACGCAATCCACCCCCCGCTGCCGGGCGATTTCCTCCACTGCCTCCCGCTGGGAACCGCTGACCAGCACCAGGCTGTCCAAACCGGCCTGCAGGGCATTGTCAATGACCGCGGCCAGCACCGTAGTGCCGCAGGGCATGGGCAAAAGCAGCTTATTGCCCTTCATCCTGCTGGATGTTCCCGCGGCCAGGATCACCCCGCCCACCCGGCGTTCTTGATTCGTCATGGTTGTGCACCTCCGTAAAGCGGCAGCGGCGCCGCTGCCTTAAGTTTCCCCGTAGGCGCATTATGCCCGGGAAACAGCAGGCCTATTCTTCGCCCATGGCCTGCCATTGACGGAGAAACAGCTCTTTTGAGCAGCTTAAATGGTCATAAGCCCGCTGCTGAGCCAGTTCCCCGTCCCGCATTTCAATGGCCCGGAGTATGCTGTCATGCTCCTCCCAGGAATGCTGCAGGCGGCCGGGTATCCTTAGGGTGTAGGCGCGGAACAGCTGAATATAATCATTGTACATTCTCAGCATATTTTCTAAGCGCTTATTATTGCAGGCTTCGTAAATCGTGAAATGGAATTCCTGGTGCAGTTCCTTCTCCAGAACGCCGTCGCTGCCCTCGATGGACATTTTCATGCTGTTGAGCAGGCGCTGCAATTTGTCCAGGGTATCCTGGGCCACGCTTTCCGCCACCAGCTTGGCCGCATAGCCTTCCAGCACGGTGGTCAGATCGTAAATATCCGCCACATCCTTCAGGCTGAGCTGCCGGACTTCCACCCCCCGGCGGCGGTGATGCTTCACCAAGCCTTCGCTTTCCAGCTTACGCAGGGCCTCCCGCACCGGGGTGCGGCTGGCGCTCAGGTAGCGGGCCAGGTCGTCCTCAACCAAATGCGCGCCAGAGGGGATGCTGCGGTTGATAATGGCCTCCCGCATATACTGGTAGATCAGCTCCCGCATGGGCACGAACTCATTGCGGGCCGCGTATTCGGGAAAGCCGCTGAAGGCGTCGTTAATCGATTCATTAATCGCTTCATGATCTTGGATCATACACTTCTCCTGAATAGCAGAACCAGCTGCTTAATGGTTAAATTTGCCGGCTGCCGGGCTTGATCGCCGGCAGCTTTCCTTCTTTGCACAGGGGGCAATCCTCCGCCGCGAAGCTTTCGATCTCCATGGGCAGCAGGGCTTGCAGCGGTACGCCGAAATCAATTTTACCATTGGTGCGGTCCACCAGCACGCCCACGCCAACCACTTCCGCGCCCAGCTCGCCCATAACGTCGATCACTTCCCGCACCGAGCCGCCGGTGGTCACCACATCCTCCACCACCAACACCTTGTCCTCCGGCTTGACGCTGAAGCCCCGGCGCAGAACCATTTTGCCCTCTTCCCGTTCGGTAAAAACTGTTTTTACCCCCAAGGCCCGGGCAGCTTCATAAGCGATGATAATCGCGCCGGTGGCCGGGCCCGCCACCACGGTAACCCCCACATCCGCAAAATAACCGGCCAGTTGGGCGCAAAGAGGGCCGGCAGCTTCCGGATATTGCAGAAGCTTGGCGCATTGCATATAATAGGCGGCATGCTTGCCGGAGGTCAAACGGAAATGGCCTTCCAGCAATACTTCCTTTTCACGAAAAATAGCCAGGATTTGTTCTCTTGTGTACATATATCGCTCTCCTCCGCAAAATTTAGCATATTAGTATATTATTCGCGGCAAGCCTGCATTCACCTGCTATCGCGCATCCAATAAATCAACCTGCCGCTGTTTGCCCCTGCATTGACATCCTGGGCGGAAAATTATATACTTCAAACAAAGTTAATTATTGGCCATGCCATAAAGGGGGCGCTGGAATGAAAAATGTCTTAAGCATGGCGGGGTTGCTGGCCATATCGGTATTATACATGTTTGAGGTGGACTACGGCAAAGTCACCACCCTGAACTGGATCGCTTTTGCCATTATTCTGATTACCGTGGTCTACCTATCCGCCAGCATCGCTTTAAGCCGGGAACGCCGCCGGCTGGCACGGGAGGAGCGCCGCCGCAATAAAGCCTTAGGCTTCGCAGACCAGGATTCGGAGTAAGCCCATGGATGAGCTGCAGAAATATCTGGATATCCTCTTTGCCGATTATGGCCATTCCGCCCTGGCCATGCAGATGAAGGCCGGCATCCTGGTGAACATGCGGGCCAGGATGGAGCGGCTGATGGCCCAGGGCCTGGCTGAAAGCGACGCCCTGGCGGAGATCAAAAGCCAGGTCAAAGATATCGGTCAGCTGGTGGAGGGCAACCGCCTGGTTTATCTGCGCCGCTTTCATAATGATTGCCTGCAGGCGGCTGTGATATACACGGTGATCGCCTGGATCTTTTCCATGCCCCTCATCGTTTTCCTGGCCTGGCCCGGCGCTGCCGTCTCCCTGCTGTTTATGCTGGCCGCGGCCACAGCCGCCTGGTTTTATATTACCCAGGTCAAGCCGGACAGCGCCGAGGTGCAGTTTATCAACGCCCTGCGCTATGAAAAGCGGCGGGCCGGCGTCTGGAAGCTGTGGGCGGCCTTCTTCCTGCTGGCGGAGGCAGTGATCACGATCTTCGTTTTTGCGGCAGGCGATCCGGTTTGTCCCGGTAATTGTTGGGAATGGGCCCGATTGGCAGCCGCTTATTACGCGCCCCTGCTGACCATTGCCGGGCCCCTGCTGGTGGCCAATATGGATCAGCTGATCCGTAAAAACGAGGTGGGCAACGAGGCCCGCCCCTAAGCTGAGAACAACATAAGAGAAAGGATCAATTATGACCAAACCCCGCTATACGCCGCTGCTGATCGTTTTGGACGCGCTTTCCATCCTGCTGATCTTCCTCACCTTTATGTATGTGTTCGCTGTCTGGCCGGAACTGCCGGATCAATTACCCACTCACTATAATTTTGCCGGTGAGGTCGACGGCTGGAGCGGCCGGAGCAGCATCTGGTTGCTGCCGGTCTTATCCGCCGTTATTTTTGCCACCACCAGTCTCTCCATGTTTTTTCCCAAATACATCAATCTGCCGGTACGGATAACCGATGAAAACCGGCGGCGGGTTATCCATGAAGCCCTGCTGATGATGGGCTTTTTAAAGCTGATCATGATCGCCATGTTTTCCGCCATCACCTTTTTCACGGCGCGCCTGGCAAACCTGCCCTCTTGGCTGATGTTTGTTTTCCTGGGCTTGCTGTTTCTGGATGTGGTTTTATTCTTTGTGCGGGTGAAGCGGGCTGCCCGGCAGCAGCCAGAGGCGCGGCATGTTATCTATTGATCTTTCCCGGCTGGACGCGGTGCTTTTCGACCTGGACGGTACTTTATGGGATTCCGCCGCCGGCGTCAGCCAGGCTTGGCAGCGGGCCCTGGAACGCCGCCCGCCTTTCCGGGAACCTATTACCGAGGCGGAATTCCGTTCCCTGATGGGTATGCGCATCGACGATATCGGTAAAAAGCTCTTCCCTGCCCTGGCCCCGGCGGCACAGGAAGCCCTGGTAAGGGAATGCCTGGCGGAAGAGCGGGTCTGGCTGAAAAAAGCCGGGGGAAAAGTCTATCCCGGCGTGGCGGAAACCCTGGCCCAGCTGGCTGCTGGCTACCGGCTTTGCCTGGTGAGCAATTGCGAAACCGGCTATATTGAAAACTTTTTCGACCTGACCGGCTTGGGCCCTTATTTCAGCGACTGGATCACCTTTGGCGAGACAAAGCAAAATAAGGGTGAAAATATCCGCCTGATCATGGCCCGGAACCGTTTCCAGGCCCCGGTGTTCGTTGGCGATACGGCGCTGGATCAGGCGGCGGCCGGGGAAAACAACCTGCCCTTTATCTATGCCGCTTACGGCTTCGGCAGCCTGACGGCCTACGACGAACAAATCACCGCTTTCAGCCAGCTCACGGATTTGCTGCTGCCGGCCAGCCATGAGCGCTAACTGGAATCCCTGGCATGGCTGCCGCAAGCTTTCCGCCGGCTGCCAGAATTGCTATGTCTACCGCATCGACGCCCGGCATGGGGGCGACGCTTCCCTGGTGCGGAAAACCGGGGATTTTGATCTGCCTCTCCGGCGGAAAAGGGACGGCAGCTATAAAATACCAGCCGGGGAAGTGGTTTGGACCTGCTTTTCCTCGGATTTTTTATTGGATATCGCCGACGCCTGGCGGCAGGAAGCCTGGGAGATGATGCGCCGCCGCCCTGATCTTTGCTTCATTTTCCTCACCAAACGTATCGACCGCCTGGAAAAAGCCCTGCCCCCGGATTGGGGACAGGGCTATGAGAATGTACGGATCATCTGTACTGTGGAAAACCAGGCCATGGCCGATTACCGGCTGCCCATCTTCCGGGACGCGCCCATCCGCCATAAAGGCATTGCCTGCGAGCCCTTGCTGGGGCCCCTGGATCTATCCGCCTGCCTGGGCCCTTGGGCCAAGCTGCTGGCGGCTGGCGGGGAAAGCGGACTTGAAGCCCGGGTCTGCGATTATCAATGGGTGCTTTCTCTCCGGGAGCAATGCGTGGCCGCCGGGGTCAGCTTCCAGTTCCGGCAAACCGGGGCCAGGCTGCGGAAGGACGGGCGGATCTACCAAATCCCCCGCCGCCTCCAAAGCAGCCAGGCCCGGAAAGCCCGGATCGACTATCAGGCACCCGGCCAAGGGGAATAAAGGCAAGGGGTTCAGCCCTGTTGATCCGGCCGATCCCGGCCCAGCCGGAAGGCTTCCATCATCGCGGCGGTCAGGCTGATATTGGCCGGGCTTTCCGGCACTTCCTCCCGGCGGAACCAGACCGCTTCCGCCAGCTCGCCGTCGTTCAGGCTGACCTGATCCGAACCCTCCAAATCCGCGAAAAAGCCCGCCAGCAGGGACTGGCTGAAAGCCCAGGGCTGGCTGGCGAAATATTGCAGGTTCCGCACCTTTAAGCCGGTTTCTTCCATCACTTCCCGCCGCACCGTGTCCTCCAGGCTTTCGCCGATTTCCGTGAAGCCGGCAATCAGCGCGTAGCGGCGGTAAGGCCGCCCGGCATAACGGGTCAGGAGCAGCCGCTCCCCGTCCCGCAAGCCCACGATCACCGCCGGGGAAATGCGGGGATAAGCCACCAGGCCGCAATCCGGGCAGACCAAAGCCCGCTCGATCAGGCTTTTTTCCATGGCGCTGCCGCAGCGGCCGCAATAGGCATGGCTGACCAGCCACTGCCATAAATGATAGCCGGTAATGCCGGCAAAAGCCAGCCAGTCCGGCTGCAGTTCCCGGAAGCTGCCCACCGGCCGCCATTCCAGGCCCGGCTCCAGCCGCAAGGCTTCGGTTGGCGCAAAATAGAAGCCCATCTCATCAATGGCAAAAGCGTATTCCCCGCTTTGTTCCGGCTGGCGCAGCAGGCTGGCCCCGGGCAGGCGGGTTTCCCCATCCCTAATATCCAAGAGCACCTGATCCCCCCGGAACACCAGTAAAAAATCCCCAGGCCTGATCGGCCGCCGGGAATAGGCGGGGTCGTAAAGGCGGGGCTTGATATCCTGTATCATTTGTCTCTCTATTTATCTCCTTATCCATTCTTGAGCTGCTTAGCTGTTTTCTGATCCGGGTCAGCAATTCCCGGTATAAACGTATTTCAGCCGCTTGCCGGCAATCTCCGCCAGGCGGTAAATCAAAGCCACATCCGTAGGGCGGCTTTCATGCAGCTGCCAGCGGGGGAAGAAACGGCTGATATGCAGGGGGATATCCGGCGATAAGCCGGCTACCCAGTCGGAAAGGGCCGCCATCTCCTCGGGGCTGTCGTTCTTCCCCGGCACGATCAGGGTGGTCAGCTCCACATGGCTGCTGCGGACAGCCAGAGCGATATTTCGCTTCACCGTGGCCAGATCCCCGCCCAGCCAGGCATAATAATCGCTATTGAAGCCTTTCAGGTCGATATTCAGCGCATCCAGCAGCGGCAGCAGACGGCGGAAGGGGCCTTCGTTCAGCAGGCCGTTGGTAACCGCCACATTGACCAGGCCTTGCTCATGGGCCAGCAGGCCAGCGTCCCATAGGTATTCGTAATTGATCAGCGGTTCATTATAGGTGTAGGCGATGCCGATATTTCCTTCGCCCAGCAGGCTCTCCGCCTGCTTCACCAGGGCTGCCGGGTCAAGCCGCAGCAGCCTTTCCCCCTGCCACTCCTGGGAGATCTGATGGTTCTGGCAGAAGGGGCAGCGCATATTGCAGCCAAAGCTGCCCACGGATAAGATCATGGCCCCGGGCCGGAAACGGCGCAGGGGCTTTTTCTCAATGGGATCCAGGCTCAGGCTGGTGATCTGGCCGTAAGCCGCGTTCACCACCCGGCCGCCTTCCGCCCGCCTGGCGCCGCAAAAACCGGTTTCCCCCTCTTCCAGCCGGCAGTCATGGGGGCAAAGGCCGCAGGCCGCCTTCCGCTCCGTCATCATTGATGGCGCACCACCTGAAAACGCTGCAGATGATAGTCTTCCCCCGGGCTGATCCCCGCCTTTTCCCGGGCAATGGCCACCTGCTGCTCCGGCGTATCCACACCCTCCAGATCCGGCAGGAGCAAGCCCCGGCGGCGGCCCTGGCTGACGATGACGCCATAAGTCTTGGGCTCCAGCTGTTCCAGGCTATCGACGGGCTCCGGCTCGCCCAGCACATCCACGCTGTAGACCAGCTCCGGCAATTCCCCCGGCCGCACCGGGGCGAAGCGGGGGTCAGCCGTGCCCGCGCTGACCGCGTTGCGCATAATCTCTTCCGCCAGGCTGTCGGCGGTATAGGCGATGGTGCCGATACAGCCCCGGAGCTGGCCCTGCTTTTTCAGGGAAACAAAGGCGCCGGCCCGCCTTTCCGTCAGCTCCGGCGGCAGCCCCGCCGGTAATTCCGCCCGGACTCCCTGGCCCACATAAGTTTCCAGGGATAAACGGGCCAAACGCACATAGGGGTCCTCCCCGGCCTGGATACGGCTGAGCTTTTGCCGCTCCTGGTCCAGATAGGCCTGGCCGAAGCAGCGGCTTTGATCACCCCCGGTCACGGCAAAAGCAGCCGCGGCATAGCCCACGCCCAGGGGTCCTTCATAGCTCAATAATTCCGGCTGCACCGCCAGGCCATCCAAGGCGCCGGCCATGATGCGGAGGCTGCCCAGGCCGCATTCTCCCGCGGCCTCAGCCAGGTCGGCGGGAATTTCCAGCAGTTGGCCAAAATCCCCGGCGGCCAGCGCCACGCAGATCTGCCGGTCTAATTCCGGCCCGGCCGGGTCGAAACCATAGGGCCCCTCCGCCAGCAGGCGGTGGGATAGATCGCCGCTGGCCAGGATCACCACCCGCCGGCCCAGGGCCGCCACGGCCTGGGCAATCAGTTGTCCCAGGCGGTAATGGCTGTAGCCGGAAAGCCCGGAAAGGCCGATCCGCACCAGGCGGTAATTCCGATAAGCCTGATTGATGAAATAAAGGGGGATCAGGCTGCCATGATCCAGTTCTGCCTCCCGCTCCCCTTCAAACCCGGCGGGGAAATCCTTTTCCGCGGCTAAACCGGCCAAGGTTTCCGAGAGCTCCATATCATATTCCACGCTCAGGCGGACGCCGGGCGCGCCGAAACGCACCAGGCTGCCCTGAGCGCACTGGCCGGGAGAAATATGAAAATAATCCGCGTATAGCGTGGCATGGGGCGAGAGCAATACAATGGTCTTGGGCGCTAAATCCCGGATACGGCCGCCCACCGCCTGGCAAGCCCGGCTGGTGGCGCTGATTTTGGCTTCCTCGCCCCGGCCCACTTCCGGAATAATGACGGGCGGGTGCGGCATAATAAAAGCTCCTGCTACCGGCATCCAATCTCCCCCTTATTGTGGTTTTTTACAAAATTGTAGAATTGCATAAATTTTCGCATTATTTTTTAAATACTAAAATAAGCTTTTAAATACTGCGTAATGTTGACTTACCGGACGGGACTAATTATAATCATATCATAAAAGGAAGAAAAGGGAAATGGAAATGGCAAAAATGATTTTTCATGGCGTCATGCCGCCGACGATTACCCCTTTTAAAGCAAACGGCCAGGTAGACTATAGCGCTTTTATTGCCAATATTAAGGCCTGGAATCAAACCGGCCTCAGCGGCTATTTGGTGAACGGCTCCAACAGCGAAACCGCTTATTTAAGCGAGGAAGAAAAGCTGCGCCTGGTGGCCCTGGCCGCGGAACATGCCGCCCCTGGACGGATGCTGACAGCCGGCACCGGTATGGAAGAACCCCAGGCCACCATTGCCTTGACCAATAAATGCGCCGAGGCGGGCGCCGCCAGCGCCCTGGTGCTGACGCCCAGCTATTATGGGGCGGCCATGACCAGCGGCGCGCTGATCGATTTTTTCACCCGGGTGGCGGAAGGCAGTAAAATCCCCATCCTTATCTATAATGTGCCCAAATTTACCCATGTTAATATCAAAGCCGACGCCGTGGCCGCCCTCTCCTGCCATGAGAATATTATCGGCATGAAGGATAGCGCCGGCGACGTTCCCCAATTAGCCGCTTTCCAGCGGGCCAGCCTGGGACAGCGTTTCAGCCTGCTGGTGGGCACGGTTTCCGCCTGGTATCCGGCCCTGGCCTTGGGTATTGAAGCCGGTATCCATGCCGCGGCCAACTGCGCGCCCAATGCCTGTGTGGCAGTACAGAAGGCCTATGAAGCCGGGGATTTCCAGCGGGCCCAGGGTATTTACAGCGCGCTGCTGCCCTTAAACACTGCCGTCACCGCCACTTATGGCATTGCCGGACTGAAACATGCCTGCGGTTTGGCGGGTTATCAGGGCGGCCAGGTACGCTGCCCTCTGCAGCCGCTGGATGGGGCTGCCCGGAGCCAGGTGGAGAAAATCTTCGCCGCGGCCCGGGAAGAACTGGCCCAATATGAGTGCCAACCTTGACGTCAGCCGCTTTGACGACCACCCGGCAGCCGCAAGGCTGCGTCTTCTGAACTATGATGCTTAGACCGGATCATCAATTAAGAGACCATTATGACGACCACATCCAATGAAAATAAGGGACTACAGCCCACCAGGGCCAATTTCAGCTCAGCCAAGCTGCTGTCGCTGATCGAGATCATGTCTACCCTGGAGCAGCCCGCCCGCTTGCATGAGCTGGCCAATATCCTGGAAATGCCGCCCAGTACCGTGCACCGCTTTCTTTCCACGCTGCAAAACCGGGGCTACGTGGCCCAGAATGACGACGACGGCCGCTATTTCCTCACTTTTAAGCTGTGCGGCATTGCCGACAGCATCCAGCGGAACGAGACCATGCTGCAGATCGGCCGCCCTTTCATGCGCCAGGTGGCTGAGAGCTTCGGCGAATGCACCAATCTCTGCACGGAAAACAATATGAGCGTTATGTATGTGGAAGTGGTGCCGGGGAAAAAAAAGACCCTGTCCAGCATGCATCATGTGGGGCATATGGCTTCCATGCACTGCACCGGCGTGGGCAAGCTGCTGCTCAGCGGTTTCAGCGATAAGCAGCTGGACCGTTATGTGCGGGAAAAGGGTTTGCTGCGCATGACCGCGAACACCATCACCAATCGGCAGGCCCTGGAGAATGAATTGGAGCGCATCACTAAGCTGGGCTATTCCGCCGATAATGAGGAGAACGAAGTGGGCGTACGCTGTGTGGCCGCGCCGATTTATGATTACCGGGGCCGGATTGTGGCTGCCATGAGCGTCAGCGGCCCCACCGTGCGGATGACGGACGCCCATATCTCAGCCAATCTGCCGGTGCTGCTGGAAAAGGCCAAGCTGTTTTCCCAGCGCCTGGGCTGGCCAGGCTACAGCGATAACGGCTGAAAGGCAGCCGGATCCTGCCGCTGAACGATAAAAAGAGCTGATGTTCTCGAAGCGAATCCAGAGAACATCAGCTCTTTTATTAGGCTAACAGGTTTGGGGGACTAAGGCAGCAAAGCGCTAAAGGCTTGCTTGGCTTTCTCTATCCCCTGCTTATCCACAAGCAAATCGCTTTGCCCATTAAAGACCAGCACCGAGCTGGCGTCATCATAAGGGGTCAGGGAGAAGCTCATCTGGCTGAAAATATCCGTGTCCCGGTAGAAAACAATGCCGATTTCCTGGCCGCTGGTGGTGGTCCCCGTGGCCCGGCCTACCGAGGTCAAAGCATCCAGGGCAGCCAGAAAAGCTTCTACCTTGGCGCTGTCCGCGGCCTGTCCGTCCAGGGTATAGGCGGTACCGTCTTCTGCCCGGTTAAAGACCAGGGTATGGCCGGCGCCATACATGGCCACATCCATCTTGGTCACAGTATCCCAATCCATCAGCAGCACATCGTCGATTTTCAGGCTATCCGCGGTGGTATCCAGCAGGGATTGCACAAATTCCACAGGCAGGGCAAACACCATGTCCAAACCGTCGATCCGGGCATAATAAGCGTCTTCCGCCACAGAACCCAAATCCAGCACATACTGGAACAATTCATTGCCGTTGCCATTGTCATCGCTTTCCGCTTCAGTTTCCGGCAGCGGCTCGCCGGCATAGGCAATCACGATTGAGATCGCCGGGGCGTTCAGTCCATAAGCATCCAGCTCAGCGCCGGCGGCCTGGTAATCCACGCAGCGCAGCCGGCTGTTGTCCAACACCGAGCTGATCAGCGTTTCCGCCAATTCATTATCAACCGCGGAGAAGGTGCCGTCCTGATTCTGGATAAACCAGTGGAACTGACCGCTATAGGTACGGGTAGCCCCGGTATTGCTGCGCACCAGATTAAGCTGCTGCTGGCCCGCGTTTACCCGCATGGATTTCAGCTCCGTATAAACCGGCGGCTCGGGGCGGATCACCATATCATAGAGCCCCTGGCTAAAAGCCGTGAACAGGGCGTCGTCCGTCAGGTAGACCTTATTGGAATCGTTGTAGCGTAAATAACAGCTGCCGCTGCCTTCTCCGGCCGGGCTCAGGTCCAGGGTATCCGTGGACCCGTTGGCTTGGAGGATTTCAATACTGAGCACAGGGGCGTCCAGCCCGTATTCCGCCAGCGCGTCGCTGTCCAGCGCCTCCCGGGCCTGGATAACGCTGATCGCTTCCAGCATGGCCCGGGGATAGTTCTGGTCCAGAGGGAAATTGGCGTCGTTCTCCGCTTCCCATTGGCCGTCATGATTGCGCAAAGCCACGTCCTCGCCCTGATAAACCCAATGCAAGGCCGTTACGTTCTCAGCGGCGATCCTGGCCACGGTCAAAGCGGTATCCACTTCCTGCCGGGGTTCATCCTGTTTCCCCAAACCGGAAATGAGCAGATAAGCCGACCAGATCAGGATCAGGGAAACCAGGAAGATCAGCGTTTTTTTACCCAGGCTGTGTTTGTCCCTGTTTTTCATAGGGTTTTCCTTAGCTCAAGGGGCTGTAAGAAGAAGCGGTATCAATGGCGATCGTGCCGGTGCTGCTGTTGTAGCTGACGCCGAAATTGAAGAGCAGGCCGATATCCCGCAGCATCACATAGTTGTTGCCGTCGATGTTGTAGGCCATGGGATTGACGCCCACACTGTCCTTATAAACCAATTGGCTGGTGGCAACGGCCCTTCCCGGCTGGCCCAGCTTAACGTTTTCCTGGCCATTGCTGACATAAGGGCTGTTGCTGGTGAGGTAAACGGCATTGCTGCCCTGGCTGAATTCCACGGCAAACTGTTTGGCCGTGCCGTTGAGGGCGGAAGCCAGATCCCGGAGCTTAATAAAGTTGTTGCCATTGATATTATAGGCGTAGAGCTTCTTGCTCTGGCCGTTCACCGTCAGGCCCTGGCTGCTGACAACCGCTTTGATCCGGGCTGGCTGGCGGTAAATGGTCAGGTAATAGACGGTGGAGGAAGCGCCCTCGCCGGAAACGGTCAGGGTCAGGTTATTGATGCCCTCGGAGAGGGAGATATAGCTGCTGTAAACGCCGCTTTCCAGCTTGGTGGAGCCGTAATAGATATTGGCCCCCTCAGAACCGGCGGTGGCTTTCAGGGACAGAGCGGAAACCGTATTGTCCACACTGGCGGTATAAGCCTTACCCTCGGCGGAAAAGGCCGGGCTCAGGTTCAAAACAGCGCCCAGGCTGTTGCGCACTTCCAAAGCGGCAAGGGCGGTGGTGGCCACCGGGGCGGAGCCGTAATTCACGGTCAAGGTATAAGTCTCGCTGTCATCGCAGTTTTCCGCGATCACCAGCACGGTCACGGTATTCTTGCCCTTGGTCACGTCCAGGTCAACATAACCGTCTTCGTTGGCCAGTTTGCCGTTGACCAGCACATAAGCGTCCTTATCGTCAGCTTCGGCATAAACCCGGATCTTGCCGTAGGAATTGGCAGTCACCGACGCGGAATAGGACTTGGCGCCCGCGTCGAACTTCTTATCCAGGCTGACTTTGTCATAGCTGTTGGCGCCGGTTTTGTAACGCAGGGAGAGATCCCCCAGCTCCGCTTCGTCATTGTCGCCATCGTCGCCCAGATAGAAGGTCACGGTATAGGTGTCCAGCAGTTCGTCGTCGTCATCATAGACCTTAAAGTCGTAGCTGGCGCCGTTCTTGATGCCGGTGAGCTTAGTATAATAGTAATCGCCGGTTTCATCCAGGAGCTCGATATTATCGTATTCGATGTAATAATCCTCATCTTCCGGGGCCAGCAGCACATAGGCGGAATCATCGCCTTCCGGCAGGAAAGCGTAATAGTCCAGCTGCTTGCCGTCGAATTTGGGGTACACCCCGTAGAGTTTGCTTTCGGTATCAGCGGCCTTCCGGCTGACCAGCAAGTCATCCAGGGAAGCGTTGGTTTTCACGGTTTCTTCATAAGTGAAGGTAATGGTATAGGTGGTGCTGAGATCCTCGTCCTCGTCATAGACGACTTCGATTTCCACTTCCTGTTCTTTGCCTTCATAATTCAGCTCGATTTCATAGCCGCTATATTTGGAAGACTTAACCCTTTCGCCATCCACATAAATGTCCACCTCGTCGCCAAAGGGGGTCAGCCACAAATAAACGTCCTCGTACTCGTTATCCTCATCCACATAGATCTCATACTCGGTTTTGCCGGGATCAAAATCGGCGGCCTTCAGCAAGGTATCGCCGTTTTTGATAGCGGTGGTGATTCTCAGGCCTTCCAGCAGGGCCTGAGAATCCGGATCCACAGCGGATTTAGAGCGGATCAGGGCCAGGTGATAGGTTTCCTGTTCATCGCCTTCGCCGTCTTCCACCGTGATGGTGACGATGGCGCAGTCTTTGCCGGTGGGCATGGTCAAAGTGGCTTCGCCGTTTTTCACCTCGGAAAGGCTGCCCACGGAAGTCTCCATTTTGATCACCGCGTCCTCGGTATCCTCGTCAACCGCGGCTGCGATATCGATTTTAGTAGCGTTACGGCTAAAGGCGGAAAACAGGTAGTAGCCGTCGATCTCAACGTCCCTGGTATCCTCCACGGTCAATTCGTCCAGCTCATAATCACTGGCCAAGGCCATGCCGGACAGGGCAAAGACCATTGCCAACGCGCAGAGCAGCAGAACCATTACTTTTTTCATGATAAGCCTCCTCTTCCTTAGTCTTAAGGAAATATTCATCTTATTTTACTTAAACCATTATCCAACAATTTACTGATCTTGACAAGAACCAAATATGATATTTATCTGAAATCACCCCCGGCCAATTGATGCCTGCAATCATCTATGACTCAAAGGCCAGGCTAAAAGTTCCCGGGATACCCGGGCTGGGGGGCCTTTTTGCGGCTTAATTTCCTGGTAATTTCAGCCTATGACGCCTCAGCTTTGGCGGCCAGGGCCGCGTTGACCACAGCCCGGCGGGCAGCCTCCGCCGCCGCGGCCAGAACGCGGTTGAAATCCCCGGCCAATTCCAGCTCAGCGGTGGCGGCGGCAAACACCGTATCCCCATCGGCCATGGTATGCACGGGACGGATGGCCCTGGCCAGGCCGTCATGGGTAACCATGGCCATTTTCCCCGCCTGGGCAGGGGTCAGGGCGGCATTGGTGGCCACCAGGCCGATGGTGGTATTACTGCCGAAAACATTGGCCTGCTCCCCGCCCAGCATCAGCTTCAGGCTGTCCAGATAGCTGCCCTCCTGATCCCGGAGCCCGGCGATGATCCGCTCCCCGTCATAAACGTCCCCCAAGGCGTTCACCACCATCAGCGCGGCGACGATCAGGCCCCGGCCTAAAGGGATGGCCGCCGTGCCCTGGCCGCATCTTTCCAGGCCCCGGCCCAGCAGCAGCTTGCCCACGCTGGCCCCTGTGCCCGCGCCATAGC
Source organism: Bacillota bacterium (assembly GCA_036733985.1). Classification (GTDB taxonomy): domain Bacteria; phylum Bacillota; class Dehalobacteriia; order UBA4068; family UBA4068; genus DAIMZM01. Next base: position 7,318 of record DAIMZM010000035.1, on the reverse strand, counting down.
TGCCCTGGGGCACCGTGTCCCCGGCGTTAGCGCAGGCGGCGTAGCCCATGGCCGGGTCGGGATAGGCGTCTTTATCCCCCAGGCCCAGGTCAAAAATGATGGCCCCCGGCACCAGGGGGATACGTTTCAGCCCGGTATCAAAGCCCCGGCCCTGCTCTTCCAGAAAAGCCATGGCCCCGGCAGCGGCGGCCAGGCCAAAGGCGCTGCCGCCGGCCAGCATGACCCCGTCGGCCACGCCGCCGGTAAAGGGCGAGAGGATATCGGTCTGGATGGTGCCCGGGCCGCCGCCCCGCACATCGCAGCCGGTGACAAACTGCTGCCGGAACAGCACCATGGTGCAGCCGGTCAAGGCAACGTCGTCCTGGCTGCAGCCCACGCTGATCCCTGGAATATCCGTAATGGAGCCGGGGTATAAGGTCATCTTTACGCTTCCTTTCCCTTTAAAACCGCTTGCTGACGGTGAGGATATTCTCCCCGTCCCGATAGGCATAGGCTACGCTGTCCATGGTCTTTTTCACCATATAGACGCCCAGGCCGCCGATTTCCCTGTCCTCGGCGGAAAGGCTGACGTCCGGATCCTCCCGGCTTAAAGGGTTATAGGGCTGGCCGCTGTCCCGGAATTCCAGCTTCAGCAGCGGAGGGTCGCCGGAAATATCCAGGACGATGGCCACCCCGCCCCCGGCGCCGGCATAAGCGTATTTGGCGATATTGACGAAGATCTCCTCCGCGGCCACCATCACCTGGGTTTGCGTTTTCAGGGGGCAGCCGGCCGCCGCCAATTCCTCGGTGAGGAAATCCAGTACCCGCTCCAGTTGATCGGTACGGGCCGCTACGATCAGCTTCTTCATCCTTGTTCCCCTCCTCCCTGATATTCCAGGAGCAGCATGGTGATGTCGTCAAACTGGGGCGCTTCCCCCACAAAGCCGTCGATATCCGCCTGGATCAGGCCCAGCACAGCGGTAAGGGGCTGGCTGCCGCTTTGGTTTAGTACTTGCAGCAGCCGGGCTTCGCCATAGAGCTCCTCCGCGGCATTGGTGGCCTCGGTGACGCCGTCGGTATAGAGGTAGAGCCGGTCGCCGGGGGCCAGCATCAGCTCTGCCTGGCGGTATTTGATCCCTTCCATACCGGCCAGCACGAAGCCGGGACGGCAATGCAGGTATTCGTAAGCGCCGCCCCCGCGCCGGAAGATCGGCGGATTATGCCCGGCATTGGCATAGCTCAGGCAGCCGGAGCCGATATCCAGGATGCCCAGCCAGGCGGTGACGAACATGCCCGCCTCATTCCCCTCGCAAAGCTGCTCATTTACATTGGTAAAGATCTCCGCCGCGCTCTCGCCCAGCTGGGCATGGTTTTTGATCAGGGTTTTGGCAATGACCATGAACAGAGAGGCGGGAACGCCCTTGCCGGAAACATCCGCCATCACCAGGCCCAGATGGGTATCGTCGATGAGGAAGAAATCATAGAAATCGCCGCCCACCTCTTTGGCCGTGAGCATGGTGGCGTAAATATCGAACTCGTCCCGCTCCGGAAAAGCCGGGAAAATGCAGGGCAGCATGCTCTGCTGGATGGTGGCGGCCACATTCAGCTCCGCGCCGATGCGCTCCTTTTCCGCCGTGACCCTGGTCAGGTTATCGATGTATTCCCGCAATTCGCCGGTCATGGCGTTAAAGGCGCTGGCCACGGTCTGGATCTCATCCCCGGTGCGGATATCCAGCTGATAGTTCAGATTCCCGCCGGCGATCTCGTTCACGCCCAGGGTCAGCTGGCTGAGAGGGCCGGTCAGCTTCTGGGATTGGCGGAGGCCGATCAGCAGCACCAGCAGGGAGGTAACGGCCATCACCGCCAGGATGATGACAATGGTTACCACAATACTGCGGTCCACCTGGCCGGAAGTCTCCGCGGCCAAAGCGCTGATCTTCTCTGCCGTGAGCTGGGAGAGGCGCAGGGCTTCTTCAACATCGATCAGGGTGACCAGGATCCAGTCCGCGGTGGCGATGGGAGAATAGGCCAGGTAAACGTCGCGGCCTTCATAAGCCACCTGGGCCACGCCGGATTCGCCGTTGACCATTTTCAGGCTCAGGGCCTGCAGCTGCGGTTCATCGCTTTTGGCAAAATCCACGCGGCTGATATTCCCCGCCGCATCCTTGCTCACGCCCGCGCCGATGATCATCTGGGCCTGATGGTTGAGGATAAAGGCCTGGCCGCTTTCGGCAAAATCCGTATTCAATACCAGCTCGCTGATATCGGAAAGCAGCGCGCCTACGCCCACCGCGCCCAGCATTTCCCCGTCAGCGCCATAGAAGGGGGCGGAGCAAACCAGGCCCAGCCCCCGGCCCTGGGCGTCGTCCACCACATCGGAAAAGCTGAGCTTGCCGTTTTGCTGGGCATTGGTGAACCAGGAACGGGTGCGGGGGTCATAATTATAATCCGGGGCCAGACGGCTGGCCGAGCTGCTGTCGCAGACCACATGCAAGCCGGTATTGAAGGAGACATAGCAGGTCAGGACCGTAGGGTCGATATCGTTCATCTCGTACATGATTTCCTGGCAGTTGGCAGCCAGCCTGGCGTCGGGCAGCAAGGCTTCCGGGCCGACGGCGGCGGGATGGGTGAAATAAACCGCCAGCTTATCGGTGTTCTCCGCTAAAGGGCCGCTGATCTCCCTTAAGGGATAAGCGGCAGGATCGCTGAAGATCCGGCTGGCGGTATCCGCCAGCATCGTGGTATAGCGGGCGATCCGCCCCAGCTTTTCATCAGCCAGCCGGGCCATATAATCGCTGATCGTCCCCAGCTTTTGCTGGGTCTCCTGCTCCAGGGCGGCCGCGCTGTCCGCCGAGGCAATGCGGCCCAGCTCGTCGCTGGCTGCCAGGATATCGTTCCGGGCCACCACGATATTGATCAGGGTGGCGGCGGAGAGGATCAGCAGCGAGGCCAGGGACACGCCTAATATCACCGCTGTCAGCTTGAACTTAATGGTTTTACCCTTCACTGCAGTATTCCCCCTTGCAACCGTTTTCATGTGACTTCGCGTATCATTTACGGGCCAGGATGTATTGGGTAATGGCCTGATTATCCGGAGTCAGCGCCATTTCCTCCCAGATATAGCCGCCGGGGGGTTCCCGGTGCAGCATCAGGTATTCCCTGCCCCCGTGGAGGGGATGGAGCCCGGTGAAATAAAAGCCCCGCTGCCGGCATTCCTCATAAGCCCATATGCTATAGGGGCAGGCCATATTAAGAAAGACGGACCAGGTTTGCCAGCCGATGTCCCGGCGAGAGGCCAGGGCTGCATCCACCAGGCCGGGCAGATCCGGGCCGATCCGGCTGAAAAAGAGCGCCAGGTCGACGGATTGGGGATTGTCCCAATATTCCACCTGTGATAAAGCCGCCAGGGCCGGGGCGGGCTTGCTCACCGTATTATCCAGGCTAAGGTTAAAACCCAGACGGCCATAGACCGCCCTGACAAAGGCCCCGTGGGCTTCCGGGCAATGGAGCGGGCCGGGCCGGCCTAAGGAACCGGCCTTGGCCACCACCAGGGAATGCAGCTTCGGCGAGCGCAGCTCCCGGCCCAGGGCTTTCAGAAAAGTGCGATTGCTGAGATGGCGGCCGGGCCAGACGCCGGCGGCAACCATCCCCAAGGCGGCCACCTCGTACTGGGTGACGTCATGATAGGTCACGCAATGGCCGTAAACGCCGGTGAGCGGCATGTTCAGGCTCTGGGTCATGCAGTAGCCGAGCAGCCCCTTGGCCAGGCCCTGGCCCTGAAAACGCTTGCCCAGCATATGCAGGGACATCTCATAGGATTGGGGGAAAAAGACGCGGAACTTGGCCCCGGTCACGCCCACGAAGGCTCCGTCCGCCAAGGTGGCCACATACAGGGAATGGCTATGATCCCGGTTGGCCCGTACCAGCTTATCCCCGTCATAACAAATGCTGTGGAAATAATCCAGCTGATAATTTTCCAGAAGTACGCTGATCACATTATCCCGGTCCTCATCCTGGAAAGGCCGGTAAATTACGTCCAAGGCCATTGCAGCCTCCCTTCGGCCCCGCCGGGCTAAATCAGAATCGTTAGGTTGTTGACGCCAAAGGTGTGCTGGTAATGGATGCTCTTAGCCATGGCGGCGATCATGCGGATGCCCAGGCTGTCGGAATCCAATCCCTCACCGGCGCATGCGCAATAGGCCACCGGGTCGAACTGCTGCCCGCCGCAGCGGATGCGCAGGATCACATGCTCCCCCACGATCAGGATCCGCACATTGCTGAAATCCGCGCCCTGGCTTAAGGCATGGCTGTTGAAGCTATCCAGCAGCTCTTCCAGGGCCAGGCCAATGGTCATGGTGGTTTTGGGGGAAAGGCTGTTGGCTGCGCAGAATTCCGTGATCTTCTCCGCGCTTTCCGCCGCCGCCGCCGGGGTATTGGCCACGGCAAAGGCGATATAAGCGCCTTTCTTCTCCGCTTCCGTATCCAGCAGCAGCACGGGGGAAATATAGGCATGCTTCCGGCTGTAAGCGGCAGCGGCCAGCAGATAAACGCCCAGGGTCAGCAGCTCCGCCGCCAGGAAGCAGAGCCAGACGCTGCCCTGCCCCAGGATTCGCCAAAACAGCAGGGCAAACAAGACCACCCCGGCAAAGGAACGGCTGACGGTAAGGGCATTGGCCAGCAGGGTGCGGCGGTTGGCCTGATTAAAGCCGATCAGCAGATAATTGACTAAAGCCGGCAGCAGGCTGACAGCAAAAAGCATCAAAGCCGGCTGGGCCAGGGCCAGCAGTTCCGGCTCCACGATCTTGAACAGGCCGCAAACCTGCCGGGGAAACAGCACCAGGACCCCGGCCACCGCAGCGATAAGCACCAGGCCGTATTGCAGGGCCTGGCGTATCAGCTGCCGCAGGCTGTGATTATCCTCCTCGCTGCAAAACACCCCGGCGAAAGGGGTGATGGTCTGGGCCGTGCCGGAGGTGATAGCCAGGGCAAAGGCATTCACCGTGGCAATCATGCTAAAGACGGTCAAGCCGTTTTTGCCCAGGGCGGAAAGGAAAATCAGGTTCAGGCACAGCACCCGGAGGACATTGCAGAAATTGTTCATGGCTGCGGGAGAACCCATTTTCAGCAGTTGGAGCAAATCCTTGCCCCTGCCCGCCACCCGGGTCAGGGTAAAAGCACCCTTGGGGCCGCAGAGCAGGAGTAAACCCAGGCCAAAGGCCGCATAAAGGCTGATCACGGTGGCCAGGGCCAGTCCGGCCAGGCCCAGATCGAATTTAAGGATAAACAGCAGATCCAGGCTGATATTCACCACAGCCATCAGCAGGAACAGCAGCACCGAGGCCCGCTGCCTGCCGATGAGCTTCAAATAATTAAAGGGCAGATAAATGCCCATAGCGCCCGGGCCGCCCAGTAAGTAAACCCGTAAATAAGCCGTTGCCGGTTCCTTGAGGCTTTCCGGCACGCCCAGCAGCCTGAGCAGCAACCCCATGCCGGCCAGGCCCAGCAGGCTTATCAGCAGGCCCAGCACCGCCAGGCTCAGCAAGCTGAGGGTGAAAACGCCGTTTACCGCTGCCTGATCGTTTTTCCCCACATAATAAGCGGCCAGCATGGCGCCGCCCACGCAAACCAGGGAGCCCAGGGTGGAATAAGTGAAAAAAACCGGGTTGACCACACTCATGGTGGCTAAGCCGTCCCGGCTGATCAGATTACCGGCAATAATCGTATTGCCGATGCCGCATAGCTGCACCAGCAGCATGGCCAGTATCACCGCCGGCAGCTGCTTAAGCAAAGTGGTTTGGATAAAGTGCTTGTTATCAGCCATAAACCAATCGGTTTTCCTTCCTCAGCCAATGGCAACCCCTGGCAAGATTATACAGGAAAAACCGGCAAAAAGCCAGTTTTTAGGCAAATTTATTGTTTATTTAGCGAATAATGGCCAAGAAAACCCTGGCCCGCTCGGCGGCGTCAGCCAAGGCCGGCGGGCAAAGTTTTCGGCTGGAATGGCTGCAGACCAAAACTTTTGGCCTAGTTCAGGCCCCTGTGTCTTGCGCCCAGCTCATGGAAATATGCAAAAAATTTTGTAAAAATATGTAGGAATTTGTAAGAAAACGAAACATTGACACCTGGCGTTTATTGCAGTAATATAAGTTGAATTTACATATTATGGGAATCGGAGGAAAAAAATGTATGCACCACGATAGCAGGACAAATAATGCAGCGCTCAGCTCGGAAAGGGATTTGCTGCTGAGTCCGGACGATTGGAAACAAGTGTTGATGGATCCGAAGATTTTTAGTTGCGAAGCCTTAAGAATGATACTATTTGTGTATAACCAAGAACGGCACCGGGCAACGCCCAGCGCCATTGCCAGAGGCCTGAGCACTTCCTGCCGCAAGATCAATTACGCCCATGTTTCCGCTTGGAACAGGGACGCGGGAAGGGCATTATATAGGAAATTCCACATAGAGCCGCCCAGGAGCGATTCAGGCTGCTGCCGCTATTGCAAGGTGATTTTCGAAGACGACGCCCGGCAGCCTCTGGACAAATATAATCACGCTTACTGGCGGCTGCGGAAAAGCCTGGTGACTGCCCTGCAAGAGATGGTTTAAACGTCCAAACTTTTATTTGCCGGATTGCCAAGGCGGCGCCAAGCGCCGGCCTTATTCATGTTCCGGCGCGTTCGCTGCCAGGACTTCCCGGATCACGCCGCCCAAAACCAGCAGATCCCCTTGATAGCAGACCGCGGACTGGCCCGGGGTCATGCCCCAGGCCGGCTGGCAAAAGCTTAGCCGGTATAAACCGGCCCGGCCCGGCTCCGGCCTGATTTCCCCGGAGGCCGCCGGGGATTTATACCTGATCTTCATCTGGCCCGAGAGGGGCGACGTCAGTTCTGCCAAAGCCTGGCTGTTCACCTCTTCCAGCAAAGCTTCCCTTTGGCAGAGCAAATCCCGGGCCCCCAGCGTCAGCCGGTTGGCGGCATGATCCAGCCCCACCACATAGGCGGGATAGCCCAGGGCGATCTTCAGCCCCCGCCGCTGGCCCAGGGTATAATTGGCCAGGCCCTGATGAAAGCCCAGCACCCGGCCTGTGCCATCCACGATCTCTCCCGGCGTCAATTGTCCGGCAGCCCGCTCCCGGAGCAGTTCCCGGTAATCGCCGCTGCTGATGAAGCAAACGTCATAGCTGTCCTTCTGGCCGGCCGAGGGCAGCCCTGCTTCAGCCGCCAGGGCCCGCACCTCCGCCTTGGTCAAATCCCCTAAGGGGAACAGGCAGCGGAACAGGATATCCTGGCTCAAGCGGTAGAGGAAATAAGACTGATCCTTTGCCTTGTCCAGGGCTTGG
>DAIMZM010000034.1:0-22053 GCA_036733985.1 Bacillota bacterium | reverse complement strand
CTATGAAATCGAAACCCCCATGCTCTGCAAAAGCTCACCGGAAGGGGCCCGGGATTATCTGGTGCCCAGCCGCGTGCATCCCGGCGCTTTCTACGCCCTGCCGCAAAGCCCCCAGCTGTTCAAGCCGATCCTCATGGTGGCGGGCATGGATAAGTATTTCCAGATCGCCCGCTGCTTCCGGGACGAGGACTTGAGGGCCGACCGGCAGCCGGAATTCACCCAGCTGGATATCGAGATGAGCTTTGTCCGGGAGCGGATGTGCGGGAACTTTCCGAGCAGATGCTGAAATATGTGTTCAAGGAAACCCTGGGCGTGGACATCCCCACCCCCTTCCCGGTGCTGACCTGGCAGGAAGCCATGAACCGCTACGGTTCGGACAAGCCGGATCTGCGCTTTGGCCTGGAAATCATCGATATTGCCGATATCGCCGCCGAGAGCGAATTCACCACCTTTGCTTCCGTGGCTAAAAGCGGCGGCTGGGTGCGGGGCATCAATGCCAAGGGCGGCAATTATTCCCGCCGGGATATGGACGCCCTCAAGGATTATGTGGCCATTTTCGGCGCCCGGGGCCTGGCCTATATCATGGTCAAGGACGGGGGCGAGCTCCACTCCCCCATTGCCAAATTTTTTACTGAAGAACAGCTGGCGGAGATCTGCCGCCGCATGGACGCGGCGCCTGGGGATGTGCTGATGTTCGTGGCCGCGGACCCCATGGTCACCGCGGACAGCCTGGGGCATCTCCGGAATGAGCTGGCCCGCCGCCAGGGGCTCATTGACCAGCGGGAGCTGAACTTCCTCTGGGTGACCGATTTCCCCATGTTTGAATACGACCATGAAGAAAAACGCTGGTCAGCCGTGCACCATCCCTTCACCATGATGAAAGACGAAGATATCCCGCTGATGGCAAAAGATCCGGGCCAGGTTTTATCCAAGGCTTACGACTGCGTGCTGAACGGCACGGAGTTGGGGGGCGGTTCCATCCGTATCCACAGCCGGGCCATCCAGGAACAGGTCTTTGCCCTGCTGAATATCTCGCCGGAAGAGAGCCGGGAGAAATTCGGCTATCTGCTGGACGCTTTTGAATACGGCACCCCGCCCCATGGCGGCATTGCCTTCGGCCTGGACCGGATGGTGATGCTGATGGCCCGGAAAGACAGCATCCGGGACGTGATCGCGTTCCCCAAAACCCAGAGCGCCACGGATATGATGACCCAGGCGCCGGGGAGCGTTGCTTCCCGGCAGCTGGCTGAATTGCATATCCGTACCGTCAAAAAAGAGAACTCCTAGAGTTCTCTTTTTTTGAGACAATCTGGCAGTTGTAGAAACGGCATTCCCGTGATATAATAATACCATCCCTGCGATGACCGTGTATCAACCGCCAGTTTTGACCCAACACACCTTAAACGGGATTCTCACTCCGCTTATGGCCGGTAAGCCTCGCAAGGCCAGTGGACACCGAAAGTAAGCGGGAGGAAACCCACCTGCACATAGCAGGTTTCAAAACAGCGGTTATCACGGCATGGCGGGGCTTTTCTATGCCTTGGCCAGGCCTAAAAGAATAGGGAGGTATAGATGACATGACAGTTTCCGAACATTTATTGGCCAAAGCCCGGGAGAGGCTGATCGTCGCCCTGGATGTTTCCAATCGCAGAGAGGCCTTTAAGCTGGTGCGCCAACTCCAGGATCAAGTGGGCGCCTATAAGATCGGCATGCAGCTTTATAACAGCGAAGGCCCGGATATGGTGGAATACATCCAGCTCTACGGCGGTAAGGTCTTCGTGGACCTGAAATTCCACGATATTCCCAATACCGTGGCCCAGACCAGCCGGGTCATGGCCAGAAGGCAGGCCTTTATGTTCACCATGCATGCCGGGGGCGGCTCCAAGATGCTGAAAGCCGCCGTGCAATCCTGCGCTGAGGAAGCGGATCAACTGGGCTATGAACGGCCGTTAGCCCTGGGGGTCACGGTACTGACCAGCATCAGCCAGGCTGATTTTGAGCAGGAACTGGGCGGCCATGACGGCATCCAGGAGCATGTGGCCCGCCTGGCCAAAATGGGCGAACAGGCCGGCCTGGACGGGGTGGTCTGCTCTCCTCATGAGATCAAGACCGTGCGGGAAACCTGCGGCCCCGGCTTCCTTATTGTCAGCCCCGGCGTGCGTCCGGCCTGGGCCGGCCATGACGATCAAAGCCGGATCATGACGCCGAAAGAAGCCATCCTTCAGGGCGCCAGCTATCTGGTGGTGGGCCGTCCCATCACCAAGGCGGAGAACCCGGAAGACGCGGCCAGGCTGATCGTCACCGAAATGGCGGAAGCCCTGGCCGAGCTGGAAAGTTAGGCCCCAACTCAGGCAGAGCCCGCTCTCGCCATTACCCAGTATAACAAACCTCCCGCTGATGAGGCTGCGGGAGGTTTTATTTAAAATAAAAGCATAAAACCGTTTTAATTAAGGCTAAAAAATAACCGTTCTTCTTTTGTAAAAGAAGAACCAAGAAAACTTTAAACTAAAATACATATTGCTTTGAATAAATTTTAAGTTCTTTTGTTTCTTTTCTTCCAAGAAAAGAAAGGTTTTGATTCTAAGGTCTTTGGGTCTTAAAAATCGCCGACGAATTTCACTTCCGGCTGCAGGCGTACGCCGGCATAATGATAGACCTGATCCTGCACCTGGGCGATGAGCTCCCGCACGTCGGCGGCGGTGGCCTGGCCCAGGTTAATGATGAAATTGCCATGTTTGGGGGAAACCTGGGCGTCGCCGATGCGGAGCCCCCGCAGGCCGGCCATTTCCACCAGATGTCCGGCATGGTCATTGGGCGGGTTCCGGAACACGCTGCCGCAGGAGGGGTATTCCAAAGGCTGGGCCAGGGAGCGGCGCTGCTGGTAATCCTTCATTTCCAGCATGATCTGATCCCTGTCCCCGGGCAGAAGCTTCAGGCTGACAGAAGTGATCACCGCCGGCAGCTGGAAAAGGCTGCTTTCCCGGTAGCCGAATTGGATCTCTTCCCCTGTCACCTCCAGAGGATTGCCCTGATAATCCAGGGCGTTGACCCGGGTCACATAGTCGCCGATATGCTGGCCGTAAGCCCCGGCGTTCATCCGCACCGCCCCGCCTACGCTGCCGGGGATGCCCCGGCCAAAGGCAATGCCGCCGCAGCTCCGCTCCGCCGCTTCCAGGGCCAGGACAGCCAGGAGCATCCCGGCTTCCGCCGTGACTTCCAGGCCCCGCCACTGGCTTTGGGCCATGGCTTCGCCCATTTTCAACACCAGGCCCCGGAAACCCAGATCCCCGGCCAGCAAATTGGAGCCGTTGCCGATGGCCAGCCAAGGCAGCCCATGGGTTGCGGCGAATTTCAGGCAGGCCGCCAATTCTTCATTGGAAGCCGGTTCAGCCAGGAGATCGGCCGGGCCGCCGATCTTCCAGGTGGTATAATGACTGAGCAAAGCCCTGGTCTTTACCGGGCGGCTCAAAAAAGCTTGCAGGTCAGCGGCCAGATTGTCCAGGCTGCTCATAACGCATCCCCCTCTTCCCTGGCATAGGTTTCCCCCAGGCTGCGCACATTACCCGCGCCCATGATCAGCAGCATGTCTTCGTCCGTGATTTCCCGGCGCAAAAAGGTCAAAGCCTGGTCCAGATCCGGGGCATAATCCACCCTTTGATGGCCCAGCGTTTCCAGGGCGTCCACGATCAGCCTGGCGCTGACGCCGGGTATGGGCTGCTCAAAGGCTGGGTAGAGCCCGCAGATCAAAACCCGGTCCGCATCGAAAAGGGCGGCGGCAAAATCCCCGTACATGGTCTGGGTGCGGGAATAGCGGTGGGGCTGGAACACGGCCAGGATGTTCTCCATGCCCTGCTGGCGGGCAGCGGCAATGGTGGCCTTGATCTCAGTGGGATGATGGGCGTAATCGTCAATGATCAGCATCCTGCCCCGGCGGCCCAACAATTCGTAGCGGCGGCCGGTGCCGGTGAAGCGGGCCAGGCCCGCCGCGCATTGGTCAAAGCTGAGGCCCAGTTCCCGGCCGATGGCAATGGCGGCCAGGGCATTGACGATATTGTGCTCGCCGGGCACATGCAGGGTCAGCCTGCCCAGCTTTTCACCGCGATAACAGATATCCGCGGCCACGCCCCCCGGCTCATGGCTGAGCCGCTCCGCGTAATAATCCCCTGGGGTATGCAGGCCGTAGCTGATATAGCGGGCTGGGATTCTCTCCATCATTTCCCGCACCGCCCGGCAGTCGCTGCCCACCACGGCAAAGCCTTCCGGAGGCAGCTGGCGCAAATACTGTTCAAAAGCAGCCACGATATGGTCGAAATCCCGGTAATAGTCCAGATGGTCAGCCTCGATATTGGTGATCACGGCGATTTTCGGCAGCAGCAGCAGGAAGGTGCCGTCGCTCTCATCCGCCTCAGCCACCAGGCAAGGGCCGGAACCGGCCTTGGCATTGCTGTTGCCCAGAGCCGGCAGCATACCGCCGATGACCACGGTGGGATCCTGGCCGCCGGCTTCCAGCATGGTGGCGATCATGGCGGACGTGGTGGTCTTGCCATGAGCGCCGGCCACGCCGATGCCGTCCTTGGTGGACATCAGATAAGCCAGCATTTCCGCCCGCTTATAAATCTTCAGCCCCCGGGCCAGGGCTTCCCGCATTTCCACATTGTCCGGCTTGATGGCGGAGGAATAGACCACCGCCTCCGCGGCCGCCGGGATATTCTCCCCCCGGTGGCCATAGCTGATTTCAGCGCCGTCCAGGGCCAAATCCCTGGTGAGGCGGGTTTCCTTCACATCCGAGCCGCTGACGGCAAAACCGTTATGCAGCATAATCTTGGCAATGGCGCTCATACCGATGCCGCCTATGCCAATGAAATGCAGACTTCGTTCCATCCAGACATCTCCTTAGCAAAGCTGAAAACCGCACCGCCCTTCCGGAAACCCGCTGGGCAAAAAAACAGCCCGGGCCGCGCCATATTCCGCTTCTCTTACTAATATTATCGTGGCGGAAGCCAATTCCTTCCGCAATATTTCTCCAATTACCGACCCAGTCCGGGCGGACCGGCCAGCAAGCCGTCAATGACCCGGCCGATCCGGGCCAGGGCGTCCGGCATGGCCAGGGTCTGGGCCTGTTCGGACATCCGGCTTAGCCCTTCCCTGTCCCGGAGCAGGCTGAGCACCGTCTCCGCCAGCAGGGGGCCGTTCAAGGCCTGGTCGTCGATGACCACCCCGGCGCCTTTCGCCGCGAAAGCCTGGGCGTTGTAGCGCTGATGGTCATTGGCGGCATAGGGATAAGGAACCAGCACCAGCGGCAGGCCCCGGGCAGCGGCTTCCGCCAGGAAACCGGCCCCGGCCCGGGCCACGGCCAGATCCGCCAGGGCCAGGGCATAGGCCATCTCATCCAAATAGGGCAATAAAATCAGCCGTTCATCCTGAGGCGCCCGCTGGCGCAGCTGGAAATGGTTCTCCCGGCCGCAGAGATGGATAATGCGGTAACCCGCCTCCAGCAGTTTTGGCCAGGCCGCCTCAGCAGCCCGGTTCAGGCTGGCCGCCCCGGCGGAACCGCCGGTGATCAGCAGGCAAGGGGCCTGATCTTGCTCCGGAAGATGAAAAAAGCCGCGGGCCTCCGCCCGGGTGACGGTAAGGATGCTCTGCCGGATGGGCAGGCCGGTGACATGCTGACGCTCAGGATGGGGCAGCGCCGCCCCGGCTTCGGCAAAGGTCAGGCAGATGGCCTGGGCCTTTTGGGCCAGATAACGGTTGGCTAGGCCGGGAAAAGCGTTCTGTTCATGGAGCAGGGTGGGTATTTTCAGCTGCTGGGCAGCTTTGACCACCGGCGCTTCACCATAGCCGCCGGTGCCGATGACAAGATCCGGGGCAAATTCGGCAATGATCCGCCCAGCCTGGCGAAAGCCCCGGTAATTCCGGGCCAGATCCTTCAGGATCAGCGGCGAACGGCGGCGCAAGCCCGCCGCTTCCACAGCCCTGAAAGCAAAACCATTGGCCGCGGCCAGGCGGGATTCCGCTGATGACGCGCAGCCCATGTAGAGGATATCCGCGCCCCTGGCGCGTAAATAGTCGGCAATTGACAGAGCCGGGTAAATATGTCCTCCGGTGCCGCCGCCGCAAATAACCGCTTTCATCTTTTCTCCCCCGGCAAGTTGACGGCCGTCAGACAAGCCTGCCCGGTCTGGGGTTACGGCCCAACATGCCTAATATATTATACACTATAAATCCTATTAATCAAGGGAGAAATTATGAACCGCCGGGACGGCTTCATTTTTCAGTATGCCGGGATATATTCAGCAGCATGCCGATCATCACCATACAGACCACCAGGGAGGAGCCGCCGTAGCTGACAAAGGGCAGGGTCACGCCGGTGACCGGCAGCAGCCCGGTAACCACGCCCAGATTGATCATGGTCTGCACGGCAATGCTGCAGATCATGCCCATGGCCAGCAGGGAGGCGTAGAAATTCCGCACCCGCACCGCCACCAGCATGCCCCGCCAGATGATGAACACCAGCAGCAGCATGACGAAAAGCGCGCCCAGGAAGCCCATTTCCTCCCCCAGCACAGAGAAGATAAAATCCGTATGCTGAGCCGGCAAATAAAACCATTTGGAGCCGCCGCTGCCCAGGCCCACGCCGGTCAGGCCGCCGTTGCCCAGGGCCAGCAGGGATTGGATGGTCTGATAACCGCCTACCTGGGGGTCGCTCCAGGGATCCAGCCAGGCATAGATGCGGTTCATCCGGTAGGGCTCCATGATAATGGCCCCGCCCACCCCGGCCAGGCCCAAGGCAATGGTGCCGGACATATATTTGCCCCGCACGCCGCTAACAATCATCATAATAAAGCCCACCGTCCCCACCACCAGGGCATTGCTCAGGGCCTTCTGCATAAAAATCAGGCCCGCGGTCAGGCCGGTCAGGCCCAGGGCGGGCAGGAAGCCGCCCTTGAAATCCGGGATGCTCCGGTAATGATCAGTCATGAATTTGGCCAAAGCCATGGGCAGGGCGATCTTGGCCAGCTCCGAGGGCTGGAAATTCTGCCCCGCCACTTCTATCCAGCGCTTGGCCCCGCCCACCTCCTCGATCTGGCTGCTCAGCACCATGAACACCAGCAGGCCCAAGACCACCAGGTAAGCGGGGTAAGAAAGCTTGCGGTAGAGGCGGTAATCCATTTTATAAGCCAAGAGCATCAGGACAGCGCCCACCCCCGCGTTGGTCAGCTGGGATTTCAGGAAATAGTAGCTGTCATTATACGGCGCGTAGCGGGCAAAGTACTGGCTGGCGGAAAAAACCATAATGATGCCCACCGCAATCAACAGCAAAGTTGAAAGCAGCAGCCACCAATCAGGTTTGCTTTTGGTTTTTTTTACCGGTTTTGACGCCAATTATCTCACCAATTCCTTAAACAAATCGCCCCGCTGCTCAAAATTATCAAAAGCGTCCCAGGAGGCGCAGGCCGGGGAAAGCATCACCACATCCCCGGGCCGGGCTTGGCCTATGGCCTGGGCCACCGCGTCCGCCAGATCCTCTGCCAGAAGATAGTGAACGCCGGGGGTCTCCGCCGCCGCCTGGATCAGCCTGGGGCGCACCGCGCCGTAGAAGATGGCCAGGCGGACCCGTTCCCGCACCAGCCCCATCAGGCCCCGGAAATCCGCGCCCTTATCATACCCCCCCAGCAGCAGGATAATCGGGGCGTCATAGGCCAGCAGCGCCTTTTCCGTGCTGTCCGGATTGGTACCCTTGGAATCATTGATATAGGTGACGCCGTTTTTCTTTAAGACGAATTCCAGCCGGTGGGGCACCCCGGGGAAAGAAGCCAGCGCCTGGCTGATCGCCGGGTAAGCCGCGCCGGCGGCATGGGCGGCCAAAGCGGCGGCCAGGGCATTGCTGATATTATGCCGGCCCTTTATATATATGCTGTCCGCGGCCAAAGCATACATGTCCCGGCCGGATTCCCGGAAATGGATTTGGCCCTTTTTATCCAAAAATGCGCCTTCTTCCACCGGCTCTTCCGTGGAAAAAAACAGCACCCGGCCTTTTTGCCCAGGCGCGATGCCCCGCAGGTAGGGATCATCCCAATTGAGGATGGCGAAATCCGTGTCCTGCTGCTTGGCGAAAATCTTCTCTTTGGCAGCGGCGTAATTTTCCATGCTGCCATGGCGGTCCAGATGATCCGGGGTCAAATTCAGCATCACGGCGATCCGGGGACGGAAATTCCGGCAGCTCTCCAGCTGGAAGCTGGAGAGCTCGGCCACGATATAGCCGTTGCGAAAGCCGGCGGCGCCGGAAACCAGGGGCAGGCCGATATTCCCGCCCAGCAGCACCCGGATCCCTGACTGCTGTAAAATATAGGCGGTCAGGGCCGTGGTGGTGGTTTTGCCATTGGTGCCGGTAATGCCGATGAAGGGGGCCTGAGCCGTCATCCAGGCCAGTTCCACCTCGCCGATGACCGGCTTCCCCGCTGCCCGGGTCCGGGCCAGCTGGGGTACGCCCGGCGGCACGCCGGGGCTGGTCACGGCCCAATCCCAAAACACTTCCGCCGGCAAATCGTTCTCCGCCAGCAGGGTCACGCCCAAGGCCTCCAAAGCCAGGGCCTCGGGGCTGAGCTTGTCCCGGCTTTTGCCGTCCGCCAGCAAGACCCGGGCGCCTTGTTCCCAAAGATAACGGGCTGCCGCCACACCGGACAGGCCCGCGCCCATCACTAAAACCGTACTATGCCGCAAATCCATGGCCCACCTCAAAAAACCGCGCATAAAAGCAGGGTGACGAAAACGCAAACCGCGGAGGCCAGGGAAAATAAGGCCGTGACCTTGGTTTCCTTGAAGCCCTTTAACTCAAAATGATGATGCAGGGGCGCCATGAGGAAAATCCGTCTCCGGGTCAGCTGGAAGCTGGCCACCTGCAGCATCACGGATAAGGCCTCCGCCAGATAGACGAAGCCGAAGCCGATCAGCAGCAATTCCTGATTGGCTGCCAGGGCCAGGCCGGTCATGGCCCCGCCTAAGGCCATGGAGCCGATATCGCCCATAAAGACCCGGGCCGGGTAACGGTTATAGAAGAGGAAGCCCAGGCAGCAGCCGGCCAGGCCCACCGCCAGCAGGCTCAGATCCCCGTAATTGCCCAGGGCCTGGGCCAGGGGCTGATAGACCGTTACCGAGCAGGTGATGGCAAAGCCCGCGGCCGTGGAAAAGCTGACCCCGGCAGCCAGGCCGTCCAGGCCGTCGGTTAAATTCACCGCATTGACCATGCCCACGATGAAAACAGCCATCAGCGGATAATACCACCAGCCCAGATCGAACCAGGGCTGGCCGGATAGATGCAGGATCAGGGTAGGATGCGGGTCGTACCAGGCATTGCCCAGCAAAAGCAAGGCAGCGGCCATAAACTGCCCGGCCAGCTTTTGCCTGCCGGTCAGGCCCTGGTTCTGCCGGTGGCGCAGCTTGGTATAATCATCCAAAAAGCCGATCAGGGCAAAAGCCAAAAAGCTGAACAGCCAAAGGGCTGTCCGGGGCGTTTTTCCCGGCAGGAAAATCACCAGCGCCAGCATAGCGACGATGAAGAACAGCCCGCCCATGGTGGGGGTGCCGGCTTTGGCCAAATGGCGGCGGGGGCCGTCGCTGCGGATGGCCTGCCCCACCTTCAGCCGGATCAATAAGGGCAGCAGCAAACGGCCGGTAATGATCACCAGCAGCAATCCGCCGAAAAACATGAGTAACACTGCAAGAAACATGCGCCCAACCTCTTTATCTCAGCATATGAAACAACAAGCCCATCTGGGCCGCTGGCAAAATTTAATCCCGGGACTGGCCCAACTTTTCCCGGAGCAGCTGCCGGACGATTTCCCGGTCGTCAAAATGCTGCCTGGTCTCGCCGATGATCTGGTAATCCTCATGGCCCTTGCCGGCGATCACCACCATATCCCCGGATTCCGCCATGTTCAGGGCCAGGCGGATGGCCTGGGCCCGGTCCTCCTCCACCAGATAATTATGGCAGACCTGCCGTATGCCCTGCTCGATCTGGTCGATGATATCCAGGGGCGCTTCAAAGCGGGGATTATCCGAAGTGATGATGGCCACGTCGCTTACGGAACCGGCGATCCGGCCCATAATCGGGCGCTTGCCCTTATCCCGGTTGCCGCCGCAGCCGAAAACCGTGATCAAACGGCGGGGGTGCAGCTTTTTGGCGGCGGAAAGCACATTCTGCAGGCCGTCCGGGGTATGGGCATAATCCACCACCACATTAAAATCCTGGCCTTCGTCGATCAGTTCAAAGCGGCCCGGGGCTTGGGGCGCGGTTTTCAGGGCGGCGATGATCCCGTCCATGGGTATCCCTTCGGCCAGGGCCACAGCCATGGCGGCCAGGGTATTGTAAACATTGAATTTGCCCAGCAGCGGTATGTTCACCTGGTAAAGCCGGCCGTTATAGATCAGGCTGAAGCTGTTCCCGTCCAGAGTGGGATGATAATGCAGCAGCCTGAGAGCCGAGCCGTCCTCGTCGCTGCCATAAGTGAGCAGGGGCGCGGCGCAATGCTGGGCAAAAATGGGGCTGGACTTATCATTCACATTGATCACACCGTAACGGTTGGGGCCGGCTTTGGTATCCAGCATCTGGAACAGCTTGACTTTGGCCATCAGATAGTGCTCAAAGCTGCCATGATAATCCAGATGATCCTGGGTCAGATTGGTGAACACGGCGCCGCAAAAATTGCAGGCCGAAACCCGGCCCTGGGACAGGGCATGGCTGGAAACCTCCATCACCGCGTAAGTGCAGCCCTGCTCCGCCATGAGGCTGAACAGGCGGAACAGCTCCAGGGATTCCGGGGTGGTATGGCTGGAAGGCAGCACCGTCTCGCCTGCCATATGGCAGACCGTGCCCACCAGGCCGGTTTTATGCCCGGCCTGCTCCAACAGCCATTTGATCAGCATGGTGGTGGTGGTTTTGCCATTGGTGCCGGTGACGCCGATCAGGCGCAGGCGCTGATCCGGATGCTGGTAAAAAGCAGCGGACAGGGCGGCCAAAGCCACCCGGCTGTCCTTGACCCGCACCGCCGGCAGATCCTCAGGCACAGGGGCCTCCCCCTGCTGATAGATCAAGGCCGCCGCGCCGTTGGCAACGGCCTGGCCCAGATAGGCATGTCCATCCTCCTTGATCCCGGGAATGGCGGTAAAAACCTCTCCCGGCAGCACTTTCCGGGAATCGTAAGCCAAGCCCCTGATCTCCGGATCAACAGCTGCCAAACGCCGCTCCAGCATATTATCCCCCAGAGCCGTTAATAATTCGCTTAGCCGCATAAAATCCCTCCCCGCTTTATGGCTCCATCGTATTGATGGTTTGGTTTTCTTCATTAAATTTGACCGTGACCACGCTGCCGCCGTCCACCAGCGTACCGGCGGCGGGCTCCTGGGCATAGGCCACGCCGTTGCCGTCGGCCATCAGGCCCAGGCCCAGCTGGGACATGAGGCTGGCGATCTCGGCAAAGCGCTTGCCCCGGAGATCCGGCACCGTCACCTGGACGCCGCTCTCGGTCTGGGCGACGCCACCGGTATGCAGGGCCACGGTGCTGCCGCTATCCGCCATGGACAGGCCGGCGGGGTATTGGCTGGAAACCAGCAGCCCATCCCCGACCACCTCCACGGAAAAGCCCGAGGCATGCAGGGCGTTAACGGCGGAATCCAGATCCAGGTTCACCACATTCGGCACCTGCACCACGATACCGGCGTCCTCCCCGGTGCTGTCCGGCGAGGTATAGCTGGGGGCCACCCCCAAGTAACGCAGGGCGTCGGAGACCACGGCTTTGAAAATCGGCGCAGCCACCTGGGAGCCGTAGAAAACACCGGAGGGTTCATCCACGATTACCAGGCAGACCAGCTCCGGATCATCCGCCGGCGCCATGCCCACGAAGGACGCCACATACCGGCCGGGCACATAAACGCCGCCCTCGGCCTTTTGGGCCGTGCCGGTTTTCCCCGCGATATGATAGCCGGAGACGGCCGCGTTCTTGCCGGAGCCATCCCGCACCACGCCCACCAGCAGCTCCCTTAAGGTGGCCGCCGTATCCGCGGAGATGATGCGGCGCTCAATATCCGCTTCGCCTTCGTAAACGGTTTTGCCGTCCCGCACCACCTTCTCGACGATTTGAGGCCGGAGCAGCTGGCCCCCGTTCGCCACCGCACTGGCGGCGGTGACCATCTGTATGGGGGTGACGGCAATGCCCTGGCCAATGGAAATGGTGGCGATCTCCACCGCATTAACATTCTCCGGCGCTTGCAGAATACCTGTGGCCTCCCCGGGCAAATCAACGCCGGTTTGGGAGCCGAAATTGAACGCTTTGATATATTTATAGAATAAACCCTTTTCCTTGGCTTCGATACTCTGGCCGATCTGCACAAAAGCCGGGTTGCAGGAATTTTTTACCGCCGCCGCCAGATCCTGGCTGCCATGGGGCACCGAGGCCCAGCAGTGGATCTGAGCGCCGGCCACATTGATATAGCCGGGGTCGTAAAAGCTGCTGTTCAGATCCACGGTGCCTTCTTCCAGGGCTGTGGCCGCGGTGACGATCTTAAAGGTGGAACCGGGCTCATAGGAATCGGAAATAAGAAAATTCCGCCAGGAGGAGGACTCATAATCCTCCCAATGATTGGGATCAAAAGGTTCGGAGCAGGCCAGAGCCAGGATATCGCCGTTTTTGGGGTTCATGACGATGATGCCGGCCCGCTTGGGCGGGGTTTCGCTGTTCATCAGCGCTTCCAGCTCCCGCTCACAGAAATACTGGATATTCTCGTCAAGGGTCAGATAAACCTCACAGCCGTCCACCGGCGGGATATAGGTGTCGTTCAAATAGGGGATGGCATGCTCCTTAGCGTCGTACTGGCCGATAATACGGCCGTCCTCGCCCTGCAGCCATTGATCCAGGGCAATTTCCACCCCTTCCAGCCCCTGATTGTCAATACCGGCAAAGCCCAGCACATGAGCTGCCAGAGTCCCCTGGGGATAATACCGCTGGGATTCCTCCACCAACTGTATGCCGGGCAATTCTCCTGCCTCGATTTTCGCGTCGATCTCGGCAGCCAGATCAAAATCCACCTTGCGCTTAATCCATTCAAAGGTGGTGTTGGCGGTGAGCTTTCCGTAAACCTTGTCGTAATCCAGGCCCAGCAGCTCCGAGAGATAGCGGGCGGTATCCGCTGTGTAATTGGCTGTTCCCGCCTCCGCCGCCGCTGCCGCCCCCTCCGCCACCGAGGCCGGCAAAGCGGCCAGGGAATCGGAAGTGATGCTGATGGCCAGCTTATTGCCATTGCGGTCAAAAACCGTGCCCCGGGAGGCGGAAACCACCAGATCCCGGGTCCGGCGTTCTTCAGCCTGCTGCTGCAAAAAATCGCCCTGGATAAACTGGATCACAAACAGTTTGATAACAACGGCCACAAAGCCCAGCAGGGTCAAAACAAGCACCAGCGTCATTTTGCGCCGCATGGAATTCTTAACCTCTGCCATCACTACGCTCCTTTATGATCCGCCGCTCATTGGCCGTCCGCCGCGGCCAGGGCTGTTTGATTAAAATAGTCTTTCAGCACCGCGGCCAGGTTCTGCAGGAAGGGATGGTTTTCCTCCGCCGGCGCATCCAGGACAGCTTCGGTTTCCGCCAGCTGCAGCTGGCCCTGGGCGATCATCATCGAGCTCTCTTTGTTCAGGTAATAAATATTGCCCGTATCCGTGGGCAGCATACCCAGGTTTTCCCGGGCATAGGTTTCGATGCGCTCCAGGGAAGACAGCTCGCCGATGGTTAAATCAGCCCGCAAAGAGTCATTCTCCACAGCCGCGATTTGTTCCTTCAAGCTGTTGATCTCCGCCCCCACATCCCCGATTTTCGACTCCATGAAGGTGACGCCCAGGAAATAAACCAGCACCGAGGTAATGAGCAGCGCGATCTTCACCGCGTCGATCCGCCGGGCATTGGCTTTTTCCCGGGCAGCCGCGCCGGACAGCACACGCAGCCGGCGGGTTTCCAGGGAGCGGGCTTCCTCAAAAGCCTGATAGGCGTATGCGTGTTCACTCATTGCCATTGTATGTCTGCCTCCTTGACCATAGAACGTTTCACAGCTTCACCGCCGCCCGTAAGCGGGCCGAACGGCTGCGGGGGTTTTCCGCCAGCTCTTGCTCTGTGGCGGAAAGGGGTTTTTTATGCAAAAGCTTCAGCGCCGCCTGATGGCCGCAAACGCAAACCGGCAAGCCGGGCGGGCAAACGCAATCCTTGCTATGATAACGAAACTTCTCTTTCACCAGCCGGTCTTCCAGGGAGTGGAAGGTGATGATTGCCAGCACGCCGCCGGGCTTCAGCAGCGTCACCGCCGCGTCTATCCCCTGCTCCAGGGCTGCCAGCTCATTATTGACCGCGATACGCAGCGCCTGGAAAGTCCGTTTGGCCGGATGCTGGTCCGGCTCCCGGGCCCCCTTGGGGATGGCCGCCTTGATCACGTCCACCAACTGGCCGGTGGTCTCTAGAGGCCGTTCCCGGACAATGAACTGGGCAATGCGGGCCGCCCATTTTTCCTCGCCATAGCGGTAGAGGATCTCCGTCAGTTCCTGGGCGGCGGCGGTATTTACCAGCTCTCCGGCGCTGATGCCGCTCTCCTGATCCATGCGCATATCTAAAGGCGCGTCCTGCATATAGGAGAAACCCCGGCGCGCTTCATCAAGCTGGAATGAGGATACGCCGATATCCAGCAGGATGCCGTCGCAGGCTGTGACGCCCTGCTCCGCCGCCAGGCGGGCCATCTCGGCATAATTGCCCTGGGCCAGGGCGAAGCGCCCGGAAAAGACGCTGAGCCGTTCCCCGGCAGCCGCCAGGGCTTCCCGGTCCCGGTCCAGGCCCAGCAAAAAGCCGTTGGGAGCGCTGGCTTCCAGGATCAGCGCGGCATGGCCGCCGCCGCCTACCGTACCGTCAAGATAAACGCCGCCGTCCCTGGGGGACAGGGCTGCCAGGGTTTGGCCGGCCAAGACCGGCAGATGGACAAAGGCGGCCATCAGATGAAAGCGCCCAGATAGCGGGCGGCGTCTTCTTCATAAACGTCCTGGGTGGCGGCGGTGAAGCGCTGCCAGGCCGCCTTATCCCAAATCTCCACCCGGCCGGAAACGCCCACGCTGACGATTTCTTTTTCCAGCTGGGCATAATCACGCAGGAATTGGGGTAGCACAACGCGAAATTGCTTATCCACCTCGGCTTCCACGGCCCGGGAGAAAAAATTGCGGGCAAAAGCCCTGGCCCGCGGGTCATCTGAACGCAGCTGGGGTTTCAACGCCGCCACAGTCTGTTCCCAAACCGCCAGGGGGTAGGCGTACAAGCAGCCGTCCTGGCCTTTGGAAATGATGAAGCGCTCGCCCAAATCCTCGCGGAACTTGGACGGTACGATATAGCGCCCCTTTTCATCTATGGCATGGGTGATTTCCCCGATCAGCATATCTGCTCCACTTTCCTCTACTTTACTCCACTTGAGTTTAGTAATTCTCTGTGCTGGCCTTATTTCCTTTTTTTAAGGGCTGGCCAGTGAAATTTTTTCCTCTCTACCTAAAAAGTCCAACCACTAGATCTAGTGGTTGGACTTGGTTCATATTTCCATATCAGGTAGGGCGAAGATTCTTGCCGATTTTCGCCTTAAATTCCCTTTATTTTTGCCGCTTTTTTTTCCGGCGCAGCCAATAAATAATCAGACCCGCCAGGAAAATCCCGGCCAGAACCCATAGGCCATAGGGCAATTCCGCCACCGCCAGCACACCGCTGACGGCCATCAGCACCAAGGCCCCGGCGATCAGGCCGCCGCCGCAGATGGCCAGCAGCGCGGGCATGAACGGGATATCCATCAGCGCCGCCGCCATGCAGCCGCTCCAGACGCCGGTGCCGGGCAGAGGCACCGCCACCAGCACGGCCAGGCCCAGCACCCCGTAGCGGCGCACCATCTTCTGATTCCGCTCATTATAGCGGGTCAGCCGCTTCAAGGGCCGGGCGAAGCAGGCTAAGGTGCCCAGCCAGGCCAACAGCCGCTTTAAAACCAGAAGCAACGGGATAATGGGCACCGCGTTCCCCAGCATGGAAAAAAGGAAGGCCGGCCAGATCTCCAGGCCCCAGACCAGGCCCAGGGGGAAAGCCACCCGCATTTCCGCCACCGGCAGCATGGAGAGAAAAAAAACCCGCCACAGGGGCGGTATGCCCGCTAAAAATTCCACCAAACCATCAATCATAAGCTACCTCAGTGCTGTTCAGCGGTCTTCATTGGCCAAAGCGGCCGCGGCCTGGGCCAGCACCCGGGCTGCCAGGGGCAGGGCGGCTTCCTCGATTTGAAAGTCAGGCTGATGCCAGGCGGCCCGGCACGCCCCGCTGCCGGTGCCGGTAAACATGAAAGCGCCGGGGGTCTCAGCGCAGAACAGGGCAAAGTCCTCGCCGCCCAAGGGCGGATGGGGCACAGGCCGGGACTCAGCCCCGGGCACTCCCGCTATGGCCCGGCGCAGCCGTTCCGTCATGGCCGGGTCGTTCAGCAGGGGTGGATAGCCGACGACGGTTTGCAGCTGGGCCTGGCCGCCCAGGGCTGCCGCCACCCCCTGGCAGACCTGGCCCAATTCCGCCAGGAGCTGCCGGCGGATTTCCGGATCGAAGCTGCGGGCCGTACCGGTCAAGCGCACGCTTTCAGGTATCACATTATGCGCATTGCCCCCATGGATAGAACCAAAGCTGAGCACAGCAGGGCAATGGGGATCGATGCGCCGGCTGACAATGGTCTGGGCCGCGGAGATAATCTGCCCCGCTATGACAATAGGATCAATGCTCCGCTGGGGGCAGGAACCATGCCCGGACCGGCCGGCAATATCCAGGATGAAATCATCGCTGGCCGCCATCATTGCCCCGGCCTGCAAGCCAAAGCTGCCCAGGGGATAATCGTTCAGCACATGGGTGGCGAAGATGCCGTCCACCCGGGGGTTTTCCAGCACCCCCGCGGCGATCATGCCCTGTGCGCCGCCGGGTTTCTGCTCCTCATGGGGCTGGAAGATAAATTTCACCGTCCCCGCCGGCGGATTTTCCGAGAGCTTGGCCGCCGCCCCCAGTACGATGGCGGTATGGGCGTCATGGCCGCAGGCATGCATAACGCCCTCTATCTCTGAACGGTAGGGGCAGCTGTTTTGTTCCCTGATCGGCAGGGCGTCCAGATCCGCCCGGAGCGCCGCGCATTTCTTGCCGGAATCTCCCCGGAGCAGGCCCAGCACCCCATAACCGTTGATCCCTTCCGTCACAGCAAGGCCAAAGCCCCGCAGCAGCCCGGCCACAAAAGCGGCTGTTTGCTTTTCCCCGCCGGAAAGCTCCGGCCAACGGTGGATTTGCCGCCGCCAGGCAATAATTTTTTCCTCCCAGTTATCCATAGGCAGCCCCCCGCCCCGCTGCTTTCCCTTCAACCCCGCAGATTAAAGTAGGGAACGCCGCGGCGTTCCCTACTTCGTTTTAGCATATAAAAGAACGCTATTCAGCCGCCGCTTCAGGCTCCGGCTCTGCCGGGGTAGCGCCGCCGCCCATGCCGTAAACGTCGTTCAAGAACCGGTAACGATTCAGCAATTCCTCGGCGCTGGCATAATTCTCGCTGGCCGTATCCAACTCAGCCATATAGGCGTTCAGGTAAGCCTCCGCGGCTTCCAGCCCGTCCACATTAAAGATAAAGCCCGCATAGGAACCGTGTACGGAGAATTCATCCGGCTCCTTGGCAACCGCTTCCTCGAACAGGGCCCGGGCCTGATCCAGCTCGCCGGCGTAAAACAGGGCATTGGCCCGGTTGGTATAAAGCTGGGCTATGGCCAGGTCGTTCATGGTATCCGGCGCCAAATCGGTAGCCATCAGATAATACGCAGCCGCCTTGGCCGCGGCATCCCTGCTGCGGGCGGAATAATCAGCCGCCTGGGCGCTGCCGGCCGCAAGGGCCTCGCTGTAAGCCTTCAGGCAATATTCGGACAGCTGCATATACATGCTGGCCATACCGGTTGCGCCGCCATAATCCACGCTGCTCATATCCGCCGGTTCATTATCGGCGATGTATGTTTCGTAAGCAGCCACCTGATCCGCGGCGCTGACTTCTGTGCTGCTTCCGCCCTTGTTGCTGTCGGAATTCCAGTAGGCAAAGCTGCTGACCATACCGATACATAAAACCGCCACCACAACAATGAGCAATTTACGGTGTTTGTAGGTGGCCCTGCGGATACGTTGCATAAACACGGTGAATTTCCTCCTCGAAAACGATTACCGGCCCATTTGCACCAGTATAGTTTACTATATCACACTTTGCTCGGAAAGGCAATGCTCACATATGCCGTAACATTCCAGGCGGTGGGCCCGGACCGTGCCCGGCGCGGCGTCCAGCACCTGCTGGTCAACCAGAGGCGTGTCATGGGGGAAATCCAATACCTGGCCGCACTGCTCGCAGACAAAATGATAATGGGGCTGGGGATTGCCGTCGAAGCGGCTCTGGCCTTTGCCATAATTCAGCTCCTGAATTTTGCCTTCTTCCAAAAGCACCTGCAAATTGCGGTAAATCGTGCCTAAACTGATATCCGGGATTTCCCTGCGGGCTTCGGTATAAAGCCAATCCGCTGTGGGGTGGCTGGTGGTGGCGCATAAAACCTCGTAAACCACCCGTTTTTGCCTGGTCATCCGTTTTTGTTTGGTATCGTTCATCATAATACCCCTTTTGGCCCTAATTCAAATTGAGATCATACTGCATGTCGCCGTCGTCCTCAGCCAGTTGCCATAACTCCAGTTTGTCGCTGAACACCTGCTCCACCTCGCTGATCAAACGCAGCAAACGCCCTTCGGCAAACAAATAATCGCTGATGGAAGGCTCCTGGGAAAGCAGGATGAACATGTTTTCAAAATCCCCCATATCGTCCCGGACATCCTCTCCCAGCATGGAGGCCATTTTCAGCGTCATTTGCTGCTGCCGCAGCTCAGCCAGGATCGCGGCGTTCTCGTCATCCGCCTCCAGTTTCTGCTTGGCCAGCTGGAATTGATGATATTCCGGGCTTTGCCGCAACATTTCAGCTAAACAAGTAGCCTGCTTGCGTATCAGATTGCGGTAATCGGTCAGCTTCAGTTCTGGAGGCTCTTTTTTTATGTTTACCATAATATCACCTAAGGGAAGAAATAACAATAGAACTTATTATGAATTACTTACATTACCAATCTAGATATGTTTCTCTATAAATTTGCACAAACCTGCTGGAAAATATATTTTCTTAGCACAGGCTGGCAAGCACCAATGAAAGGCGCGGGAATATACTCGGAAAAAGAGGTTTTTTCGGGAGGTAAGACCATGCGCGTATATACGGTACAAAAAGGCGATAGTCTATGGAAAATTGCCAAAGCACATCATATAGGTCTTGACGCCCTGCTGGCCGCCAATCCACAGATCACTGATCCTAATTTTATCCTGGCCGGCAGCCAAATCAATATTCCGGAGATTTGGTCGCCAAAATCCCAGCCTCCGGGATCCAAGCCCCAGCGGCCGCCGGTTGGCAGTCCGGCGACCAAGCCCCAGCGGCCGCCGGTTGGCAGCCCGGCGCCCAAGCCCCCCCAGCCCACCGGGCCCCCGCCTTGCCCGCCCTGCCCCCCCTGCCCGCCTTGCCCGCCCCAGCGGCCTTGCCCGGAGCCGGAACCCTGTCCCCCCTGCCCGCCCCAGCGGCCTTGCCCGCCTCAGCGGCCCTGCCCCAAACCGGAGCCTTGCCCTAAGCCGGAGAAGCCGCCCTGCCGCCCCCAATGCCCCAAGCAAGATCCTTGCCCCAGGCCGGAGAAGCCATCCTGCCGCCCCCAATGCCCCAAGCCCCCTGCCCGGCCCCAGTGCCCCCGGCCCCAGCAGCCGTCCTGCCCCGTAATCAGAACAGGGCGGTGGATGGTGGAGGAAGATGAGCTTGACCCGGATCTGTATCCGGAATGCGTAGAGGATCCCACTGTGCGCCCCTGCATCTATGTGGCCAATGAGGGCGATACCCTGGAAATGATTTCCCAGATGTTCATGGTGCCCATGAGCCGCCTGATCTACTATAACCTGAGCTATGCCAAGGATGAACCCCTGGAGGAAGGCGTCCGCATCATCATCCCCGAATCCATGATCATGCCCATGAATCCGGTCCGGGGACGGCAGCAGCCGAAACGCCGCAAATAACAAACGGGCAGCCTTTTCGGCAGATAAAAAACCAAACCAAAAAGCTCGGCGCCGGTAAAGCCATTGGCAGCCAGGCGGGCAGCCGCAACTGCCCGCCTGGTTTTTCCCAAAGGCCGCCGCAGCGGCGCCTTTAGCAACAGGCAGCCGCCATTTGTCCCGGCATAATAAAAGCGCCCTATAAAAGGCGCTCTTATTCCTATCCGGTTTCGCTTTGGGGCAGCTTACTGAACGGCTTTGTTTAATTCTTCTACCAGCGCGTCCACATCAATACCATGGGCCACAGCGCCCTCTTCCAGGCTCTCAAAATGGGCGGCGGCGCAGCCCAGGCAGCCCATACCGGCTCCGGCCAGGATCTGAACGGTTTCCGGCCATTGCTGGACGATTTCCATAATACCCATATCCTTGCTAATAGTCGCCATACCTTACCTCCTAATATCTCTGAATCAAACAGATGACAGTCCTCGTCATATTATGACCTTTATCAGTATAACATAAACATCGCCAAATTCAAGAAAAAAATGCGGAGGCACGGGCCCCCGCATTCTTCTATACCTGGAAAGATATTGTTTACACAATGCCCTGAGCGATCATGGCGTCGGCAACCTTGACGAAACCGCCCACATTGGCGCCGTAAACATAGTTGATATAATCTTTGCTCTCAGTGCCCTGCTCCACGCAGGTCTGATGGATATCGCCCATAATCTGGCGCAGCTTGTTGTCCACTTCCTCGCTGGTCCAGTTGTAGCGCATGCTGTTCTGGGACATTTCCAGACCGGAGACGGCCACGCCGCCGGCATTGGAGGCCTTGCCCGGAGAGTAGAGGATCTTGGCTTCCAGGAAAGTGTCCACAGCCTCTTTGGTGGAGGACATATTGGAGCCTTCGCACACGCATTTGCAGCCGTTCTTGATCAGCATCTTGGCGTCCTCGCCATTGATCTCGTTCTGAGTGGCGGTGGGATAAGCCACGTCGCAGGGCACTTCCCAAGGCTTGCGGCCTTCCCGGTATTCCAGGCCGAATTCGGTGGCGAAATCCTTAATCGGCCGGCGGTACACGGTCCAGAGGGGCTTCAGGAAAGCCAGCATTTCATCATTGATGCCCTGGGGCACGTACACATAGCCGTAAGGATCGCCCACGGTGACCACTTTGCCGCCCAGGGAATTGACTTTCTCAATCAGGAAGGTGCCCACATTGCCGCCGCCGGAATTGACCACGGTCTTGCCTTCCAGGGTCATGCCCTTGGTGGCCAGCATATGCTCGGAGAAATAGGTGACGCCGTAGCCGGTGGCTTCCGGCCGCATCAGGCTGCCGCCGAACTGACGGCCTTTGCCGGTGAAAACGCCGGTGAATTCATTCATCAGCTTTTTGTACTGGCCGAACATATAAGCCACTTCCCGGGCGCCCACGCCGATATCGCCGGCGGGCACGTCGGTGTCGGGGCCGATGTGGCGGAACAGCTCATTCATCAGGGCCTGGCAGAAGCGCATGACTTCATTATCGGATTTGCCCCGGCCGTCAAAGTCGGTGCCGCCCTTGCCGCCGCCCATGGGCAGGGTGGTCAGGGCGTTTTTGAGGGTCTGCTCAAAAGCCAGGAACTTCAAAATACCCAGATTCACGGAAGGATCGAAGCGCATGCCGCCCTTATAGGGGCCGATGGCGCTGTTCGCCTGCACCCGGTAGCCGCGGTTGATCTGGATCTCGCCCTTATCATCCACCCAGGGAATCCGGAACATGATCACCCGTTCCGGCTCAACCATACGTTCCAGGATTTTGTATTCAGCATACTTGGGATTCTTTTCGATAAAGGGGGCTAAAGACAGAACTACCTCTTCAACGGCCTGGAGAAACTCGGGTTCCCCCTGGTTTTTGGC
>DAIMZM010000033.1:0-22963 GCA_036733985.1 Bacillota bacterium | reverse complement strand
GAGTAGCGGACTCCAAATCCGTTGGTTGAGGGTTCGATTCCTTCTGCCCCTGCCAAGCTTCTTTAGCAGAAAACCTGCCGTTTTGCTTTTGCTTTTGTTTATTAATAATTTTTAGGTGGTGAAATTTGTGCAATTTTTTGCGACTACCGCGGGCGGGGGCAGCATGGTGACCATTGTCTACATCATCTTTATTGTGGCAATGTTCTATTTCTTACTGATCCGGCCCCAGCGCAAGCAAAAGAGGGAGCGCACCTCCATGATGGAGTCCCTGTCCGTGGGAGATGAGATTTACACCGCGGGCGGCATTTTGGGCACCATCACCAGGATCAAGGAGCATACCATTTGGCTTCGTATTTCGGAGAAATGCGAGATTGAGCTCCTGAAAAGCTCAATTGGCGGCAAGGCCAACAAGAGCGGCGAAGAAATGCAAGCGAACACGAAAGAATAAGGCTCCCGGAGCCTTTTCTTTTTTGGCCAGGCGGATTCTTTGCCGAAAAAAACCGCTAATGATTTGACTAGCGGTTTTTTTTGCAGTATAATTATTTTTGCTTGTTTATTTGGATGCCAGGCATCCATTCAGGCATCCATATGGTAATTAAGGAGGAATCATGATGAAAAATTCCAGCCAAGTCAAGCTCATTACCGTATTGGTAGCGGTGGCCTTGACGCTGGCCCTCTCTATGCAGCCCCTATCCCAAAACATCAACTTGGGTTTGGATCTGCAGGGGGGCGCCCAAGTGGTTCTGCAGGCGGTTCCCGACGCGGGAAAGACCGTTACGAAAGAGGATATGCAGCAGCTGGTTTCGGTTTTGGAAAACCGCGTCAATGAGCTGGGCGTCAGCGAACCGGTGCTGCAGCTGGAAGGCAGCGACCGTATCATCGTGGAACTGGCAGGGGTGGACGACCCGGACGAGGCCATCGCCCTGATCGGTAAAACAGCCCGGCTGGAATTCCGCGACCCCTACGGCAATGTGCTTTTAACCGGCGCTGATCTGGAAAACGCCCATGCCAGTATCAATCAGAGCGCCGCTACCAATCAGCAAAACGAAGTGGTGCTGACTTTTACCAAGGAGGGCGCGGAAAAGTTTTTCAGCGCCACCGCGGCTTTTGTGGGACAAGTCATCTATATCTATTTGGATGACGATGTGATCAGCCAGCCTTCGGTTAAGGAGCCCATCTCCGGCGGTACCGCCAGCATCTCCGGGGGCTTTGCCACCTTTGACGAAGCGGCCAATCTGGCCGCCCTGCTGAGAGGCGGCGCGCTGCCGGTTGACCTGACGGTGCTCTCCAAGCAGACCGTGGGCCCCACCCTGGGCGCGGATTCCCTGGATAAAAGCCTGAACGCCGGCATCATTGGCCTGATACTGCTCTTTGCCTTCATGATCCTCTATTATAAAATCCCCGGGGTTTGGGCCTGCATTTCCCTGCTTGTTTATACTCTGATCGTCATCTGGGTGCAGTACTGGATCGGCGCCACCATGACGATGACCTCCATTGCTGGCTTTATTCTCAGTATCGGCATGGCGGTGGACGCCAATATTATTATTTTCGAGCGCATCCGGGAAGAGCTGTATCATGGGAAATCCCTGAAAGCCAGCATCGAGGCTGGCTTCAAGCGGGCCTTCATGACCGTCTTTGACAGCAATATGACCACGCTCATTTCCGCTGTTATCCTACTCTGGCTGGGCAGCGGCTCCATTAAAGGCTTTGCTTTGACCCTGACCATCGGTCTTGTCGCCTCGATGTTTACCGCAATCACCTTTACCCGCGGGATGCTGCGCTGGATGTCCGACATAGATTTCCTGGCCAAGAAGAATCTCTACGCCAGCATTGATTAAGGAGGAAAGACAAATGGGAAAGCTATTTGGGCATAAAGAATTCAATTTTGACTTTATCGGCACCAAAAAGATTTGGTACATTATTGCCCTGCTGGCCATTGTCCCCGGCCTCATCGTCATGGCGGCGGTGGGTATGAATCAGGGCCTGGATTTCACCGGCGGCACCCTGATGGAGATCAGTTACAGCCAGCCCGTGGATTTGGCTGCGGTGCGCGATATCGTCAACAACCATGTCAGCCATGATCCTTCCGTCAATGAAGGCGAGGACAACCACTTCATCATCCGCTGCGAGGAATTAAACGAGGAACAAAGCGCCGCTTTGACCCAGGATCTGGCCCAATTAGGGGAAATGGAAGTGGTGCGTACCCGTTTGATCGGCCCGACCATCGGCGTTGAGTTGCTGCACAATGCGCAACTGGCCCTGGTGCTGGCCGGCGTGATGATGTTGGGCTATATTACCCTGCGTTTCAAATTTAACTACGCCTTGACCGCCATTATCACCCTGGCTCATGACGTTCTGGTGATGCTGGCTTTTGTGACCATTTTCCGGGTAGAAGTGGACGGCGACTTTATTGCCGCGGTGCTGACGGTTATCGGTTACTCCATCGATAATACTATCGTGATTTATGACCGCATCCGGGAGAATGCCGGCCTGTTGGGCCGGGTCTCCAATAAGGAGCTGATCAATCTGAGCATCAACCAGACCCTGACCCGGAGCATCAATATTACCGTGGCTGTGCTGCTATTGCTGCTGACCATGTACATCTTTGGCGGCGAAACCACAAAGAACCTACTCTTTAGCCTGATCCTCGGCGTGTTCTCCGGCTGCTTCTGCTCGGTCTTCCTGGCCGGTAATATCCTCAACGATATCAGCACAGCCATGGGTACCAGCATTGGCGAGCATCAGCCGGCCAAGGCGAAACTGACCAGAAAAAACCCGGCTTCCACTAAAACCAGGTAAGTATGAAATGGCCAGGTGGATGCTGAAACAGAGTTCCGCCAATATTGCTGAATTGGCGCGCCGGACAGGATTGCCTCCTGTTTTGGCGCGCCTTTTGGCCGTGCGGGGCTACAAGGACCCCCAGTCCGTCCTGGCCTTTTTGCAGGGCAGGGAAGAGGCGTTGGCGGATCCGCTGCTGTTTCAGGATATGGCCCGAGCTGTGGACATCGTGGCCGAGGCAGTCCGTCAACAAACGCCTTGCGCGATTTTTGGCGATTATGACGCCGACGGCATCATGAGTACGGTGATCCTGCTCCGCACCCTGAAGCGCCTGGACCTCGAGGCCCGCTACTATATCCCTAGCCGGGAAAAGGAAGGCTATGGCTTGAGCAAGCCTGCCCTGGCCCAGCTAGCCGGGACAGGGGTTAAACTGATTTTAGCCTGCGATAATGGTATTTCTGCCCTGGAAGAGGCGGACTATGCCAATAGCCTGGGCCTGGATCTGGTGATTTTTGACCACCATCAGCTGGCTGTGGATGAAGCCGGCGGCCAGCCGCTGCTGCCCCAAGCCAAGGCGGTGGTGGATGCTAAGCGGGCGGACTGCGGCTATCCTTTTAAGCATTACTGCGCCGCCGGACTCTGCTATCGCTTTGCCCAGGCGCTTTCTGAAGCCCTGGCCTATGATTGGGCAGGGCTTAGCCAGGAACTGCTGCCCTTTGCCGCCATTGCCACGGTTTGCGATATCGTGGAATTGACCGGGGATAACCGGCTGCTGGTAAAAGCCGGCTTGCCGGCGATCTGCGGCAGCCGAAATCTTGGCCTGCGGGCCCTGCTGAAAGCGGTTGAGCTGGAAACGGCTAATCTGGATACCTTTCATTTGGGCTTTATCATCGGCCCTTGCATCAATGCCTCCGGCCGGCTGCATACGGCGGATCAGGCGGTGGAGCTGTTCATGACCGAAGACAGTCAGGCCGCAGCCGAATTGGCCGCCCATTTGGTGGCCCTGAACCAACAGCGCCGGGATTTGACCGAGGCTGGCGTCACCGCGGCCCTTAACCTGGTGAAAGCCCAGGGTTTGGATGAAGACAAGGTTCTGGTGGTATACTGCAGCGAGGTGCCGGACAGCGTGGCCGGTATCATTGCCGGCAGGCTGAAGGAGCTGTATCACCGGCCAACCATTGTCATCGGCGGCCCGGTAGGCCGCGCTATACTGCGGGGTTCCTGCCGCTCCATTGAAGGTTATGACATTTATGAAGCCCTGACCGGCTGCCGGGAGCTGCTGCAGTCTTTTGGTGGCCATCCACTGGCGGCCGGACTCAGCATCGCCCCGGCCCAGATTCCCGCTTTCCGCAGTTTGATTAATCAAAACTGCGGGCTGACAGCAGCGGATCTGCAGCCCCTGTACCGGATCGATTGCCCCCTGCCGGTAGCTTTGGCAGATCTGACTCTGGCCCGCCGGCTGGAAGACTTTGCTCCCTTTGGCAAAGGGAATGAACAGCCCTGCTTTGGCGATAAGCAGCTCCGCCTGGAAGGGTTGACCCTGATGGGCCGGAATGAGCAGGCCCTGCGCTGGCGGTTGCGAACTAAAAACGGCAAGCTGGTGGAGGCGGTAGACTTCCAGCATAAGGAACGGCTGCAAAACGAAATCACGGCTACATATGGCAGCCAAGCCTGGCAGGCATTATGCCGGGGCTGCTGTCCCGGGGGCATTGTTCTGGACATTATCTATACTCTGAGCGTTAATCTGTTTAATGGACAGGAAAAGGCTCAGCTCAGGATCATCGATTTTCGGCCGGCCCAGGCCTAGGGGAGCATATGGATTTTTATATCAAAACCTTTGGTTGCCAAATGAATGAGAATGATTCAGCCCTGATTGCCTCGCTTCTGGAGCAGCAGGGTTATCGGGCCGTAGACCAGGCTGAGCAGGCGGATATCATTATTGTCAATACCTGCTCGGTGCGGGAGAGCGCGGAGAACCGAGCCCTGGGCTATATCGGCAGCCTGAAGCATCTTCATGATACCGGCTCCGCCGCGGTGATCGCGGTCATGGGCTGTATGTCCCAGCGCAGCGGCGTAGCGGACCGCCTGCTAAAAAGCTATCGCCAGGTGGGGATCATGATCGGCACCTTTGCCGCCAAACGCTTGCCCGGCTATATTCAGCGCTATCTTCTGGATGGCAAGCGCATCGTCGATGTGGATGAGCGCTATGGCGAGGAAATACAGCGAACCGAGCAGCCGCCTCAGGGGAAGCAATGGCGTGCCCAGGTGAATATTAATTACGGCTGCAATAATTTTTGCAGCTATTGCATTGTGCCCTATGTGCGGGGGCGCGAGCGCAGCCGGGCGCCTGAAAGTATTGTTGCGGAAATCCGGGCCCTGGCTGATCAAGGCTTAAAAGAGGTGCAGTTGCTGGGACAGAATGTGAATTCTTACGGTAAGGACTTGGCCCAAGCCGTCAGCTTTGGGGATTTGCTACGGCAGATCCACGATATTGAAGGTTTGCAGCGTATCCGCTATATGACTTCCCATCCCCGGGACTTTAACCAAGCCTTGGCGGAAACCATTGCCCAGCTGCCCAAGGTCTGCCGGCATTTTCATTTGCCCATACAGTCCGGCTCCGACCGGCTGCTGAAGCTGATGAACCGGGGTTATGATACCGGGCATTATCGGCAGCTGCTGGATTTGATCCGCCGGCTCTTTCCGGAGGCCAGCATCACCACAGACCTGATCCTGGGCTTTCCCGGCGAAAGTGAAGCGGATTTTCAGGAAACTCTGGATTTTGTCAGGGAAGCCCGTTTTGACGCCGCCTATACCTTTCTTTATTCCCGCCGTAGCGGCACCCCGGCTGCGGATTTACCCGGCCAGGTGGCGGAGGATCTGAAAAAAGAGCGGCTGCAGCATTTGATGGCAGTACAAAATCCCATCAGCCTGGAGATAAACGACTCTCTGGTGGGCAGGGAAGTCCTGCTGTTGGTGGAAGGGGAGAGTAAAACCAGCCGGATGATGCTTTCCGGCCGCACCGACGGCAATAAAATCGTGGTCTTTCCCGCCACAAAACAGATTGTGCCCGGAGACCCGGTGCGGGTAAAAATTACGGCTGCCCAAACATGGAATCTACAGGGGCTTTTTCTTGACTAATCTGGTAAAAATATGTTAAAATTACGTATATAATATATATACCTGTTGTGATTGAGATGTGGGACTGGTTCTCATCTTTTGATGAATATGGCCGCCATCATTTCTGTTTTTTGGCTGCTGTTGGTGAACGAGACTTATGCGCCCAATTTGACGCATAGGCCTTTTTCATATATGACCCCTGTTGTAGCACTATAATTTGAAAGGAAGTTGATGATGAGATTCTATCTGGAAGCAACGGAACAGGTTTTCGAGCATTTGGGCAGTTCTGCCAAGGGTTTAACGGTACAGGAAGCAGAGGAGCGCTTGCAGCAGCACGGCA
This sequence comes from Bacillota bacterium, assembly GCA_036733985.1. Taxonomy (GTDB): domain Bacteria; phylum Bacillota; class Dehalobacteriia; order UBA4068; family UBA4068; genus DAIMZM01. The sequence continues at coordinate 16,728 of DAIMZM010000033.1, read as the reverse complement.
AAAACAAATTACGTGAAGGTAAGAAGGTTTCCCTGCTACGCCGTTTCGTCGACCAATTATTAAACCCCATGATCATGATTCTTTTAGTAGCAGCGGCTATTTCCTTCTTTATTGCTCTCCATGAAAACGAATCATTTGCAGACGTCATCATTATTCTTTTCGTGGTCGTGCTCAACGCCGTCTTAGGCGTTGTACAGGAGAGCAAAGCGGAAAAGGCCATTGAGGCGCTGAAAGAAATGTCTGCCTCTACCAGCAAGGTGCTGCGCGGCGGTGAGGTGGTTGTCGTAAAAAGCGAGGATCTCACCATCGGCGATATCATCCTTCTGGAAGCCGGTGACGCGGTTCCCGCCGACGCCCGCCTGATCGAATCCGCCAGCATCAAAGCTGAGGAGGCGGCCCTGACCGGCGAATCAGTGCCAGTGGACAAATCCGTGGAGCAGCTGTCCCTGGACGGCGCTAAGGATATCACCCTGGGCGATCGCCATAACATGGTCTATATGGGCAGCGTTATTGTTTATGGCCGTGGCAAAGCGGTGGTGACCGCCATCGGCATGGACACGGAAATGGGCAAGATCGCCACTGCCATTTCCCAGGCTGAAGAAGGCGAAACGCCGCTTCAGATAAAATTGAACCAATTATCCAAGGTGCTGACCTTCCTGGTCTTGGGTATCTGCGTTTTTATTTTTGCTTTTAGTATTATCAAGAACGGCAATTTCAGCCGCGACGCCATGATGGACACCTTTATGCTGGCGGTCAGCCTAGCTGTGGCCGCGATTCCCGAAGGCCTGGCAGCCGTGGTGACTATTGTGCTTTCCATCGGCGTCACCAAGATGTCCCGCAACAATGCGGTGATACGCAGGCTGACTGCGGTGGAGACCCTGGGCTGCACCCAGGTTATTTGCTCCGACAAAACCGGCACCCTGACCCAGAACAAGATGACGGTGGTGGAGCGCTATTCCGTAGATAATGAGCTGCTGGTCACAGCCATGGCTTTATGTAATGACGCCACAGTCGGCGAATCCGGACAAGCGCTGGGCGAGCCTACCGAAGCGGCCTTGGTCAACGACGCCACTAAGCATGGCTTCCTGAAGAATGACCTGGAAGCAAAAATGCCCAGGGTAGGGGAGGCGCCTTTCGATTCTTCCCGGAAGATGATGTCCACAGTGCATCAGGTCAATGACAATGAGTATATCCAGTTTACGAAAGGCGCGCCTGACGAGCTGCTGAAGAAATGCCATAAATATTTAAGCAGCGAGGGCGTACAGGAGCTTACGCCGGAAGCCATGGAGGAAATCCTGGCTGCCAATAAGAATTTTGCCGACAAGGCCCTCCGTGTTTTGGCAGCGGCTTATAAAAAGTATAATCAGCTGCCAATGGATTTTGCGCCAAATATCATTGAGAATGAGCTGATCTTCATCGGTTTGGTAGGCATGATAGATCCGGTTCGTCCGGAAGTGCTGCCAGCTATTTGCCAGTGCAAAACCGCAGGCATTCAGGCGATCATGATCACCGGCGATCACAAAGATACCGCTGCCGCCATCGCCATGGAGCTGGCGATCATCAACGACGCTTCCCAGGTGCTGACCGGTGCGCAACTGGATGAGATCAGCGATGAAATGCTGGCAGAGACCATACCCCAGTACAGCGTGTTTGCCCGGGTTCAGCCGGAGCATAAAGTCAAGATCGTTTCCGCCTGGCGGAACCATGGCGCGATCACTGCCATGACCGGCGACGGTGTCAACGACGCGCCGGCCATCAAAAACGCGGATATCGGCATTGGGATGGGCATTACCGGTACTGATGTGACCAAGAACGTGGCGGATATGGTGCTGGCCGACGATAACTTCGCCACCATTGTGGCTGCGGTAGAGGAGGGTCGGCGGATTTACGATAATATCCGCAAAACCATCCAGTTCCTGCTGGGCTCCAACTTAAGCGAGGTTATTTCCATCTTTGTTGCAACTTTGCTGGGCTTTACCATCCTACAGCCTGTGCATATTTTATGGATCAACCTGATTACCGACTGCTTGCCGGCACTGGCTCTGGGCATGGAGAAGGGTGAACCCACTCTGATGCATAGAAAACCGAGAAGGGCGACTGAAGGCATCTTCAGCGACGGCCTGGGCAGCAGCGTGATTTACCAAGGCATTGCCGTAGCCATACTGACGCTGGTAGCATACTTCACCGGACATTATATTGAATCCGGCGTTTGGGAAATCGCCAATAGCCCCGACGGCATGACCATGGCTTTCTTGACCCTGTCGATGACTGAGATTTTCCATTCCTTCAACCTGCGCTCTATGCATGAATCTATATTCAGCCTTAAATCCAAGAACAAGTATTTATATGGTTCCTTGCTGGTGTCCATGATTTTAACCGCCTCGGTTATTTATATTGATCCGCTGGCCAATGCTTTTGGCTTTGCCCATATTTCTTTAATGGAATATCTGGTTGCCATGGCGCTGTCCATATGCATTATCCCCATTGTTGAGGTGGTTAAGTTATTCCAGCGCGGCTATCGTAATTCCAAAAGCTTAAAAGCGGGACGGTAAGCCTTATTAGAACGATTGAAAATCGTGATTCAGGTTTCAGCCAAGAGCCGGGTTTCCCGGCTCTTTTCTTTTGGGTAGAGCAAAATAAAAGAATAAAAATCAGGTTTAATTACTAACTCAACATAATTTACATTATCGGAATAAACAGCAAACAGATAGCAAAGTGTTTAAACCTAATTATATCTGTTCAGGAGCGATTAGCAGCCTGTTCTACTAAGCCTGAAATGAAATTGCACTTAGTCAGACCTTTCATAGAACGTCTGTCCTATCGTTAACCCTCGGGAATATAAATAATTTGTCCCGGTTGGATTATACCGCCTTCAAGGGCGTTTATTTGTTGAACCTCATAGATGGCTTTACGTATGTCGCCCTCATATAGATAGTATTCTTCCACCAACGTCCACAGGGTGTCTCCGCTTGCAACTTGAACGGCCTGCAGCTCTCTGGCGGATTCCTGGCCGCTTGCCTTAGCCGCAAACCCGCCGCTGATTAAATTGATCAATAAAACAATGATCATGGCAATTATCAGGCATGGTAATTTGCGCAGCCTTCTTCTTTTCATATAAAGGTCACTCCTTGCGTACGTTTGTTCTATATGTCGATTATAATCGAATATTTGTTCGTAGTCAAGAAAAATTTAGAACAAACGTTTGCATTTTTTCGAATATATGTTATAATGACTATAAAGAAGATCGCTTTTCTCTGCTAAGGAGGCCTTTGCTATGGATTATATCAACTTAAACAGCAGGCAGGCTGCTATTTTAGACTTTATTAAGCAGGAGATCCGGGAGAAGGGTTATCCACCTTCGGTCAGGGAAATCTGCGAAGCTGTGGGCTTGAATTCCCCTTCCACCGTTCACGCCCATCTCAGCACATTGGAGAAAAAGGGCTATATCCGCCGGGATCCGCTTAAGCCTCGGGCCATGGAAGTTCTGGATACTTCCGAACCCGCTTCCCCCCATCATATCGAAATGGTGGAAGTACCCATATTAGGGCAAATCAGCGCCGGCCTGCCGGTTTTGGCGGAAGAAAATTTCGAGGGGTCTTTTCCCCTGCCCCTGGAGTATATCCGTTCCAACAAGCCTTTGTTCATGCTGCGGGTGCGCGGCGAAAGCATGATTGAAGTGGGCATAGAGAACCAGGATTTGCTCATTGTGGAAAAAGCGGAAACAGCCCGCAACGGCGAGATTGTGGTGGCCTTGGTCAGTGACGAGGCTACGGTTAAAACCTTTTACCGGGAAACCAACCGCATTCGCCTGCAGCCGGAAAACAGAACCATGGAACCCATTTATGTTGATAATTGTCAGATAATCGGTAAACCCATCGGTCTTTTCCGCCATTTCTGATATGTAAAAAGCCACCAAGCGGTGGCTTTTTACGATTTGATCTTTTTTATGATTTAAGAATAAACCTTGCTCATAGTGGAAATCGCCAAACCAGCGGTTATAACAGGGCCTTGTCCCGCATCTCTTTCAAAGTGCTGCTGACGGCATAAATTCCATGCCAATGATTAAGCCCGCCCTGAAAATACACTGTATAAGGCGCGCGCAGCGGTGCGTCGGCGGAAAGCTCGATGGAGGAGCCGGCGACAAAGCCTCCGGCAGCCATGACGATGTCATTGTCATAGCCCGGCATGGGCCAGGGCAGCGGCTCTACAAAGCTGTCCACCGGGGAATACTTCTGTATACCCCGACAAAAAGCGATCAGCCGCTCAGGATTGCCCATATCGATGGTCTGAATGATATCCGTGCGCGCTTCATCCGGCTCCGGGCTGACCGCAAACCCCAGGCTTTGGCAGATAGAGGCGGTGAACACGGCGCAAAGCAAGGCTTCCTGCACCACCTGGGGAGCCAGGAAAAGAGCTTGGTAAAAGGGCCGCTGATCCGTTAATGCCGCGCCCAGCTCCCGGCCCGCGCCGGGTATGGTCAGACGGTAGGCGGCCCGCTCCACATAGGCTTCTTTGCCCACGATATAACCGCCGCCCGGCGCCAGGCCGGCGCCCGGGTTCTTGATCAGGGAACCGGCCATCAAATCCACATGCCAATCCGTAGGTTCGCTGGGCTCAACAAATTCACCATAGCAATTATCCACAAAGACGATCAATTCCGGCCGGGCAGCCTTTAGTGCCTGGGCAATGGCGGCCAGCTTGGCTATGCTCAGGGAAGGCCGGCTGCTATAGCCCCGGGAGCGCTGTACGGCCACCATCTTGGTTTCCGGCCTGAGCGCTGCCAATATGCCGTTTAAATCCGGCGTGGTGAAATCCAGATCATAGACGCGGCAGCTGATACCGCTTTCCCGCAGACTGCCGGGAACAGGCCTTTTCAGCCCCATCACTGTCTGCAGGGTGTCATAGGGCATCCCCAGACATAAGAGTTCGTCCCCGGGAAGCAGATTCCCGGCCAAAGCCAAGGCAATAGCATGGCTGCCGGAAACGATATTTTGCCGCACCAGGGCCGCTTCCCCATGGAAAACCCTGGCATATAGCGCTTCCAGCTTGTCCCGGCCCAAGTCGTTGTAGCCATAGCCGGTGGTGGTGGCAAAGTGCTGGGCCGATACCCGCTCGCTGCGGAACGCCTCCAGGACACGAATAAAATTAGCCTCTCCAATGGCGGAGAAGCCCTGAGCAAACAGGTTCATATCCTGTCTGGCTTTTAAAATCAGCTTGTCCATTTTTCCTCCTCAGGTATAGGCGAAGCATGGCCTCGCCTACCCTGCTCTTCATGCGCTTTCGTGCATGGCTTCCAAATCAACGGTTTGCGCCGGTATGATGGTGCTGACCGCATGCTTAAACACCAGCTTCTGTAGGCCGTCGGATTCTATCACCAGGGTATAATCGTCGAAAGCCTTCAGCACGCCTTTCATCAGGAAACCGTTGACCAAATAAAATGTGGCGGGGATACTTTGCTTGCGGATACCATTGAGAAACTGCTCCTGCAGGCCAGAAGATTTCATACGCATTCCTCCTCCAACTGACCGGCAAACCAAGCGCAAACCGCTTGCTCCAGGCTCCCCTCCTCGCGATAATGGCCAATATCAAACCAATGGATCATGGGATTCCTTTTGAACCAAGTCATTTGCCGCTTAGCAAAACGCCTGGTATCACGTTTGATCAGCGCGATAGCCTCTTCCCTGCCCATCTCTCCGGCCAGATAAGCGGCTATCTGGCGGTAACCGATACCCTGCATGGAAACCCCCTCCCGTGGCACGCCTGCGGCCAGTAGGTTTTCCACCTCCTCGATGAGCCCGGCTGACACCATGCGCTCCACCCGCTGGTCAATGTGCTGGTAGAGCTGCTGCCGCTCTAAACAAAGGCCCGCGATCAAAGGCCGTAAGCCTGCTATCGGCTTTTTGACCTTTTGCAGCGCGCTGATGGGCTGGCCGCTGCTTTCAAACACCTCCATAGCACGGATCAGGCGGCGGGAATCATGCGGGTGGATGCGGGCCGCGGCTTCCGGATCCACGGCGGCTAATCGGCTATGCAGGGTTTCCCCGCCCAATTCCCGATAGTCCTCCTGCAGACGCTGGCGTAATCCCGGCTCCGCCCCGCTGTTTTCCGGAAAATGATAGGGATAGAGCAGGGAATCGATATATAGTCCCGTCCCGCCTACCAGCAGGGGCAAATGCCCGCGGTTGCTGATATCGCCGATGGCTTTCAGGGCCAGGCTGCGGAAGTCCGCTACGCTAAAAGCTGTTTGCGGCGTCACGATATCCAGCAGATGATGGGGAATGCCCCGCCTTTCCTGCTCCGGCGTCTTAGCCGTGCCGATATCCATACCTTGGTATACCTGCATAGAGTCCCCGGAGATCATTTCACAGTGCAATTTTTCCGCCACCGCCAAGGCCAGATCGCTTTTCCCCGTGGCTGTGGGCCCCAATATAATCAATAATGGTTGCGGCCTTACCGTCATGTCCTACCTCATTATATGCCGTTGCGCAAAAAGCGTTTACGAATCTCCTCAAGGGTCAAAATACAGGCAATGGGCCTGCCATGGGGGCAGGTAGCTGGGTTCTCGCAGCGATCTAAATCCGCCAGCAGAGCGTGGATATCCTGGGGCGTCAGGTAGCGGTTGGCTTTCACCGCCTGTTTGCAGGCTGCCATAAACAGCGCCTCCTGCCGCAGCCTTTCCGGGTTGCCGCTTTCATGGAGCAAGGCCAGCAAATCCCGGAGCAGGCCTTCGGGATCACTGCCGCTATACCAGGCAGGCACGCCCCGGATCACATAACTGTTATCCCCGAAATATTCCAGGATAAACCCCAAATCCCTGAGCTGTAGCAGATAGTCGGTAATCAAGACGCTGTCCTGGGGCGACAGGGCTATGGGCAATGGCAAGGCCAGCAAAGCGCTGCCCCCATCCTCCTGGCAGGCTTGGGCCGCGATGCGCTCATAGGCGATGCGTTCCGCCGCGGCATGCTGGTCGATAAGATATAGCGCCCGATCACCGGCGGCAACAATAAAGGAAGCCGCCAGCTGCCCCAGCACCTGCAGGCGGGAGAAATAATAGGGTTTTTGTTCCGGGGTTTTATCCGCCGGCGGCTGCTCCGTATTGGGCTGGCTGTCGGACGCCAGCGCCAGCGCCCTGGCAATTGCCGGCGGGAGGCCGAAATCATCTTCCAAATTCGTCTGCACAGCCAGGCCGGGCAAGTCAGCCGGAGCCTTCTCCCCGCTTTTCGGGCCGGCCCCTAAGGTTGCCGGGCTTTTCTCCCTGCTTTCAGCAGCTTCCAACAGCTTCTCGATCTCGTCCAGGCTCATCACCTGCCCGCCGATAAAAGCGCTGGCGTCTCCCTTGGCCAGGGATTTATACAGAGCCGCGCCGCTTAAAGGCCTCCGTTCCGCAGCCTGGGTCAGGCTGCCGCCATATGCCAGGATGCTGCGGCTGACAGGCAGGCCGGGGATGGGTTCCTGCGCTTTGGCGGTGAGATGGGGCAAAACCGCCTGATTTCGGAGCAGGCTGCTTTTCAAGGCCCCTCCCAGAGCCTGCCGGACAGCCTGGCTATCCCGGAATTTGATTTCCAGCTTGGAGGGGTGCACGTTCACATCAATGCTGTCGGCAGGCGCTTCCAAAAATAGAAACACGCAGGGATAGCGTTGGGCAGGCAGCAGCGTATGATAGGCGTTATCAACGGCCTGGCTCAATTCCTGGCTGCGTACGGTTCGCCTATTGACAAAAAAGTGATAGCAGTTACGGTTGGACCGGTTCAGGGTGGGTTTACCAATCAGACCGCTGATTTTATAATCATCGCCGCTGCCGTTAAGGGGCAGCAAATCATTGACCACATCTTTGCCGTACACAGCCAAAACCGCCCGTTCCAAAACGCCGCTGCCATCTGTCACCACCAGGCGGTGGTTGCCATTGATCAGGGTAAAGGCGATATGGGGATGGGCGATGGCCAGCTTGCCGATGAGTTCGCTGATCAGCCCCAGCTCGGTGCGGGGGCTTTTGAGGAATTTCCGCCGGGCCGGCGCATTATAAAAAAGCTGCTCCACCAGGACAGTGGTGCCGGTGGCGGCCGCGTCCGCTTCCGGCAGGCCGGCCTTGCCGTCCCGCACGCGCAGGGTGTAGGCCAGGTCGCTGTCGGCTCGCTTGGAGGTAATGGTCAGCTTGGAGATGGCGGCGATGGAGGGTAAAGCCTCGCCCCGGAAGCCCAGGGTCGCCAGCCTGTCCAGATCTGTTGCGATCCTGATTTTGCTGGTGGCATGGCGCTGAACAGCCAAGCGCAATTCCTCGGGGCTCATCCCGCCGCCATTATCCGTAACCTTGATCTTTTCACACTGGGCGTCAAAGAGGCGGATGGTGATTTTTGTGGCCCCGGCATCGATAGCGTTTTCCGCCAGTTCCTTGACCACGGAAACCGGCCTTTCCACCACCTCGCCGGCTGCGATTTGATTAGCGGTGTGGCAGTCTAAAACCCGGATCCGGCAGTTTTCTTCACTCATGGCAAACCATTCTTCCATTTATTGATCAGCAGCAGCGCCGCCAGGGGCGTCATCGCGTCCACATCCAACTCCCGTAATTCCTTGAGCAGAGCCGGTTCCGGCGGCGGCTCGTCAGCGATCAGGGCGTCCAGGGTCAACTGCTGGCTGATCTGGATTTCTCTGGCCGGATGGGGCTCCGTTTCCAGCTGGGCCAGAATTTCCCTGGCCCGGGTCAGCACGACTTTGGGCAGCCCGGCCAATTGGGCCACTTGTATGCCATAGCTCTTATCCGCCGCCCCTGCCAGGATTTTCCGGAGGAAAATGATATCTTTGCCCTTTTCCCTCACCGCAATGGAAAAATTCCGGATCAGCGGATAGGAATCGGCCAGGGCGGTCAGTTCATGGTAATGGGTGGCGAAGAGGGTCTTAGCCCCGCAGGCGTCATTGATAATGTATTCCGCCACTGCCCAGGCAATGGACAGGCCGTCAAAAGTGGAGGTGCCCCGGCCGATCTCATCCAGGATGATCAGGCTTTTCGGCCCGGCATGGCGCAGGATATTGGAGGTCTCGTTCATCTCCACCATAAAGGTGCTCTGGCCGGCGGTCAGGTCGTCCGCCGCCCCTACCCGGGTGAAGATCCGGTCCACCGTGCCGATCTGGGCCGCGTCCGCCGGAACAAAGGAGCCGATCTGGGCCAGCAGCACGATCAGGGCCACCTGCCGCATATAGGTGCTTTTCCCCGCCATATTGGGCCCGGTGATCAGCATCATCCGCTGGCTGCTCTTATCCAGATACGTATCATTGGCGATATAGTTTTCCGCGCCGATAATGCTTTCCACCACCGGATGGCGGCCTTCTTTGATGATGATACGGCTGCCCCCGTCCACCTGGGGGCGGCAATAGCCGTTGCGCATGGCAATATAAGCCAGGCTTTGTAAGGCGTCCAAATGGGCCAGGATATCCCCGGTAGCCAGGATGCGGGAGGCCTCTTTGGCCACCTGCTGCCGCAAATCGCTGAACAGCTGGTATTCCAGGGCGGCCAGGCGCTCTCCGGCGGAAAGGATGCGGCTTTCTAGATCCTTCAATTCCTCGGTGATGTACCGCTCCCCATTGACCAGGGTTTGTTTGCGTATGTAATGTTCCGGCGCTTCCCCGGAACGGCCTTTGCTGATTTCGATATAATAGCCGAAGACTTTGTTGTAACCCACTTTCAGGCTGCGGATGCCGGTTTTTTCCCGTTCTTCCGCCTCCAATTGCAGCAATAATTCCTTGGCGGAACCGGAGAGGCGGCGGAGTTCGTCCACCTCCCCGTTAAAGCCGGGGCGGATCAAACCGCTGTCCCGGGGGGATAAAGGCGGCTCTTCGGCCAGAGCGGCGGCCAGGGCCTGGAGCACATCCTCCAGCTGGTCAAAGCTATCCAGCAGCACGTTCAGCAGTGGGCTTTTGCAGGCCGCCAGCAGGCGGAATAGCTCCGGCAGCAGGATCAGGGTGGCCCGTAAAGCCGCCAATTCTTTAGGGCCGGCGCTGCCATAGCAAATACGGCCCACCAGCCGGGGCAAATCATAGAGTTTGGCCAGGCTTTTCCGGATATCCGCCAGCAGCATGGGCTGGCTGATCAGCTCGGAAACCCCGTCCAGGCGGCGGTTGATGGCTTCCGGCGTGAGCAGCGGGCTTTCCAGCCATTCCCGGAGCAAACGGCTGCCCATGGCGGTTTGGGTTTGGTCGATGACGGAAAGCAGCGAACCCTGGGTCTTCCCACCCCGGATGGTGGTGGTCAATTCCAGGTTCCGCCGGGTGGCGGCGTCCAGGAACATGTATTCCCCAGCGTCATAAACCGTCAGCTTGTCCAGATAATCCAGGGAACGCTTTTGCGTCTGTTCCAGGAAGACCAGGATCAGGGCGGCAGCCTTGGCCGCCAGAGGCTTATCCGCCAGGCCCAGCCCCTCCAGGGAAGCTGTTCGGAAATGGATGCGCAGCAGCTCCTCAAAGCCGGTCTGCACCAGCTTTTCGCCATCGCAGCGGCTAATGGCGGCGGAAACCCGCTGGCCGAAGAGCAAATCGTCGGCTAATGCCTGGGGAAGCACCAGCTCAGCCGGGTTGATCCGGGCCAATTCATCGCTTAATTCCTTGCGGCTTTCCCCACCTTTTAGCTGGGTGGCCCGGAATTCGCCGCTGGAAATATCCACATAAGCCAGGCCAAAGCCGCTTTCCACGCCCCGCTTGATTTCCGGCCAGCAGGCTGCCAGATAATTATGGCTGCCTTGCTGCAGCATGTTTTCTTCCACTACGGTGCCGGGGGTGAAAACCCGCACCACATCCCGGCGGACAATGCCCTTGGCCAGCTTGGGGTCTTCCAACTGCTCGCAGACAGCCACCTTATAGCCGCTTTGCAGCAGCCGGGCGATATAGTTGTCCGCCGCGTGATGAGGCACGCCGCACATAGGCACCTTTTGCCCCTGGCCGCCGTCCCTGGCCGTCAGCACAATATTCAGTTCCCGGGAAGCGGTCAGGGCGTCCTGGCCGAACATTTCATAGAAATCGCCCAAACGGAAAAAGAGCAAACAATCGCTGTATTGCTCTTTCACGGCTTGATATTGGCGCATCATCGGTGTTACAATAGTCAAGAGCTCAGGCCTCCTGCGCCGACATGGTCTCTTTGAACTGGGCAGGCACGTAGTCGGTGAGGATAATGCAATTATCCTGGATCAGGGCCAGCTTCAGCGGACTCAGTCCCGCGTCCGCAGGTACGGTAGCCACATGGGAAGCGATACGCAGCTGCTGGGCGGCCAAATTATAGGCCAGGATATAACAGCCGTCATCCCCTTCCGCGCCGGCATGGAGCACTCCCCGGCAGCAGCCCATCACCACGATATTGCCGGTGGCCACGATCTCGCCGCCGGGATTGATATCGCCCATGATCACGGCATTGCCCCGGACAGACAGCTTCTGCCCGCTGCGGACGCTCCTGGTCACCAGCAGGCTGTTGCCGCCGGCGGTTTGGTAGATGATCTCGTATTTCTCATCGCTGGGTAAGGTATGGGGCAATGGCTGGCCCTTATGCAAATGATATTTGTTCAGCATCCCTTCCAGCACAGCCAATTCCTCAGCGCTGAACTGTTCCGGATTGTCGATGATATAGTCCGCGTTGAGGAAAAAATCGCCGCTGCCCAGCAGCTTTTCTTCCAAAGCGGCACAGAGCTGGCCAAAGCCCGATTCCGAGCTATCGAAATAAAAAACCAGCCCTGATGGAGTTCCTTTGATATTCACGATATTTTTGTTCATTGCCCCTCCAACACTTTCCTGGATTTAACTCTATTTTATTCGCCGATATTGAGCCTTATTCCTTCAATTATTATGTTGTAACCTGTTAGGGTAACAGGTTGGGAGATCCTATGCGTCACGGTTTTGATGAAATCAACAAAAGGTTTAAAAAAGCAGTGATCAAGCATGGCCTGATCAGCGACGGCGCCCCGATCATGGTAGGCTTGTCCGGGGGGAAGGACAGCCTGACCCTGCTCTATCTCTTAAAGCGCTTCCAGGCGGTCTCCAAATACAAATACCCCCTAGCCGCCGGCCATGTTTGCCTGGGTTTTCCCGGGGATGATGTCAGCCGGATGGCGGATTTCTGCCAGGCGCTGGCTATCCCCTTCTTCTGGGAAAAGACCCAAATCGCTGAGCTGGTTTTTGAGGTGCGGCAGGAAACCAATCCCTGTTCCCTTTGCGCCCGCCTGCGCCGGGGCGCCTTAAATACCCTGGCCAAGCAGAACGGCTATTCGAAGATCGCCCTGGCCCATCATCAGGACGACGCGGTGGAGACCCTGCTGCTGAACCTGTTTTTCGAAGGCCGGGTAGGCAGCTTCAAACCCAAAACCTATCTGGACCGCATGGAGCTGACCGTGATCCGGCCCCTGGTTTATGTGCCGGAGGAGCAGATCAGCTATTTTGCCCGCAGTCAGAACCTGCCGGTGAGCGAGAGCCATTGCCCCCATAATTGCGCGGGCAAAAGGCAGGAGATGAAAAAGATCCTTAGGGATTTGGAAGCCCTGGCTCCCCTGGGCAAGGATCGGGTCACCGGCGCCCTGGACAGGCTGCTGGACCAGGATTGGGATGGCAATATCAACGGCGGCTCAACACCCTGAGCCGCCGTTTTCCTATCGTTTACAGCTGGTACAGCTTCCAGAAATCTTGGCGGAATTCGCTGAAATAGCCCTGTTCCACGGCCTGGCGGATCTCCGCCATCAAATGGCAGAGATACCAGAGATTATGGATGGTGGTCAGGCGGATGCCCAGCACTTCCCCGGCTTTCAGCAGATGGCGGATATAGGCCCGGGTGAAGTTGCGGCAGGCATAGCAGCCGCAGCCTTCCTGGATGGGCCGGAAATCATGGGCATATTCCGCGTTCCTCAGCACCAGCTTGCCGGTGGGCACCATCACCGTGCCGTTCCGGGCAATGCGGGTGGGCAGCACGCAGTCGAACATATCCACCCCCCTGGCCACCCCTTCCACCAGGCAGTCCGGGGAGCCCACCCCCATCAGGTAGCGGGGTTTCTCCGCCGGCATCAGGGGCGTCAGATCATCCAGCACCGCGTACATCAGCTCTTTCGGCTCGCCCACGGACAGGCCGCCGATGCCAAAGCCGGGAAAATCCAGAGCGGCCATGGTTTTGGCTGATTTTGCCCTGAGTTCCCGGTCCATGCCCCCCTGGACGATGCCGAACAGGCCCTGCCGCTCATGGCGGTGCACGGCCCGGCAGCGGGCGGCCCAGGCAGAGGTACGCTGTTCCGCCTCCAGGATCTGTTGGTATTCGGCCGGATAGGGCGAACATTCGTCAAAGCACATGGCAATATCCGAACTCAGGGCCATCTCGATCTCCATCACCTTTTCCGGAGTGAAGAAATGGCGGCTGCCGTCGATATGGGAGGCGAAAAGGGCCCCTTCATCCGTGAGCTTCCGCAGCTCCGCCAGGGAAAAGATTTGGAAGCCGCCGCTATCGGTCAGGATAGGCCGGTCCCAGTTCATGAAAGTATGGAGCCCGCCGGCTTCCGCCACCAGCTCATGGCCGGGCCGGAGATAAAGGTGGTAGGTATTGCTGAGGATGATCTGGGCCCCCACCTCTTTCAGTTCGTCCGGGGACATGGTTTTCACCGTGCCGCAGGTGCCCACCGGCATGAACACCGGCGTCTTCACTTCCCCATGGGGCGTATGCAGCAGGCCGGTTCTGGCCAGGGTGCGCTGGTCAACATGCTGCAGGGTAAAGGATATGGGTTTTGTCATAGTTTCCCTCGTCTCATCAAGTTATCATCCGCAGGGGCCGTCTGGACGGCTAAAGCGTCGCCGGCATCCTGTCCGTTATAAACATGGCGTCGCCAAAGGAGAAGAAGCGGTACTTTTCCCGGATGGCGGTTGCATAAGCGTTCAGCACCTGCTCCCGGCCGGCAAAGGCGGAAACCAGCATCAGCAGGCTGCTTTTGGGCAAATGGAAATTGGTGATCATCGCGTCAACGGCCTTATAACGGTAGCCGGGGTAAATGAATTTATGGGTCCAGCCCTCTCCTGGCTGGATTATCCCGTCCTCGCTGCTGACGGTTTCCAGGGTGCGCACAGCCGTGGTGCCCACGGCAATGATCCGGCCCCCGGCAGCCCGGGCCTGGTTGATGCGGGCCGCTGTTGACCGCGGCACCCGGTAGAATTCCCCATGCATCACATGGGCTTCCACCAGCTCGGCCTTGACCGGACGGAAGGTGCCCAAGCCCACATGGAGCAACACCTTTTCAATGAGCACGCCCTTTCCGCTCAGGCTATCCAGCAGCTGGGTTGTGAAATGCAAACCGGCGGTAGGCGCGGCGGCGGAACCCCGTTCCCGGGCATAAACAGGTTGGTAACGGCTTTGATCCAGCAGCGGTTTCTTAATATAAGGCGGCAGGGGCATGGTTCCCAATTGATCCAGGATCGCGTAAAAATCCCCTTGCGGATAGAAGCGCACCAAACGGGAGCCGTCCTCCCCATGGTCCACGATTTCCGCCGCCAGCTCAGGCAGGCTGAATAGCAGCTTTGTGCCGGGCAGGGCTTTCCGGCCCGGCTTGACCAGGCATTGCCAGGTATCCAGGCCTACCTGCTTTAAGAGCAGCAGCTCAATGCCAGCGCCGCTGGGCCGGCGGGCATAAAGGCGGGCCGGCAGCACCTTGGTATCGTTCAGCACCAGCAGATCGCCGGGCCTTAAGGCTTCGCCGATGCGGTTGAAAACACTGTGGCGCAAAGCGCCGCTGTTTCTGTCCATAATCAGGAGCCGGGAACTGTCTCTCGGCTCCACAGGGTCCTGGGCAATCAATTCCTCAGGAAGCTCATAATCAAATTCATCCACGCGCATGCCGTTTAGTAGAGTTCCTCCAATACAATGCCGTTATGGCAGTAATAATGCTCAATAATTTCTTCCGCGTCATAGCCGTTATCCGCCATGGCGATAGCGCCCCATTGGCTCATGCCTACGCCATGACCATAACCTTTACCGCTGATGACGATTTTATCATAAACCGCCTGTTTTTTGTTGATCTGGCTGACGCCGTCGGCAGTGACGGCATAAAAGCTGTTATTCTCCCCGTTAGCCCGCATCTTGGCCAGGCTGCCGCTGATAACGAACAGCTCCTTCAAATCTGTCCAGGCCTTTTTCACGCCTCCCCCGCCCAGTACATAAGCGGAAGCTGGGGAAGCGGTATTATCACTCACCGTGATCAGGGTGCTTTTCAGCTCCAGCAGGCTGCGGATATCATCCTTATAGGCTGTGACGCTGTCCCGGCTGCCCCGCACCGTCAGGGACATGGCCCGGCCGGATCTGGAAGTCTGTCCGGCGTAGCTGGTGGAAACGGCAATGCTCTGGAAGCTGCCGATATCGGTTTTGCCATAGGCATTGGCCAGGGCCACCACCTGCTCCGGCGTATATTCCACAACCCAGGAATAGCAGGACGCGCCATAGCTGCCATAACTGGCGGCCTTGGCGTCGTAGGGGGATTCCACACCCTTCAGGGGCAATGCGTTGCTGTTCCAGATGTTCTCAATATCCTCGGTATAGCCTCCGGCATTGGAACTGAAAAAGGCGGGTGCCGGTTCATCCCGGTAGAGAATCACCTGGCCTCTGGTCTTGTCCACGGCCTTGCGGATCAGGTCGCTTTCCGCGCCATAGCCGCCATAGGTCTGGGAAGCGATGGTGGCGGTCACGTCATAATACACATTATCCGGGCTGATGCTGGCCAGGGCATGGGACCGGGCCGCGATGGCCTGGGCCTTCAGGGCTTCCAAATGGTAATTATAGCCCATTTCCCGGCCCACCACGCCATAAAGATACAGCTCCACGTCGATCACATTGACCGCATAGCAATAACCCTTGTAGCTCATGACTTTCAGGCCGCCCCGGTAAGCGGAACCGTTGAAGCTGAAGCGGCAATCACTGTCTTCGGGAATGGCCAGATAAGGGGTTTTGCCATTATCCTCCTCGTCCTCATCGCAGCTATAGCCATAGCGGCTGCCGTCGGCGGACAGGCTGAAGCTCTCCCCTGCCCCGACGGTGGCCAGGATCTCATCAGGGTCGTCCGCTTCGACTATGTAGTATTCCCCTTTATCCACCGTGACGCTATAGTGGCTGACGCTGCTGGAACCTTTCAGCAGTACCCGGATGTCATAGCCGCTGCCGCCGTCGCTGTCCGCCAGGGCGATTGGCCCGCTGAAAGCGGCCAAAACCAGGGAGAGGGTAATGATTAAGAATCGTTTTGTGCTGGTACGCATAGCTGGCTCCTGTCGATCTGTTTCTGATACCGGTCCTTTTCGCTGTAAACACAGCCGCAATACTTCTGCAGATAGAGGCCCCGCTGTCTGGCAGCCGCCTGGCCGGCCCGGAAGCCGGTACGCAGATCCAGATAAACGAATTCCAGGCCATAGGTAACGGCATATTCCTCGCCAACCGTCCGGATCAGCTCATGGTTCTGATAAGGGCTGATCAGCAAGGTGGTGGTATAAGCCCCGCAGCCCTGCTCCACGGCGGCCTCAGCCGCGGCTTCCAGACGGCTGCGGTAGCAGTATGCGCAGCGCTGGCCGGGCTGCTCCGCCACGGCCCGCAGCCAATCCTCCAGGGGGTAGCCGCCCTTAACCAAATGGGGGATTTGTTCTTCCCTCATTAATTGCTGAAAGGCGTCCCGCCGGGCAGCCTGCTCCTGCCAGGGCTGGATATTGGGGTTATAGAACCAGGCCTGCAGCTCCTGATAACCGGCTGCT
>DAIMZM010000032.1:0-23235 GCA_036733985.1 Bacillota bacterium | reverse complement strand
CCCCTCGAACTGGGGTTCTTCCACTTTCACGCTGAGCACCACGGTAACGCCCTCCCGGATATCCTCGCCGGTCAGATTGGGGTTGGCTTCCTTGAGGATATTCAGGCGGCGGGCATAGTCGTTGATGATGCGGGTCAAAGCGGTTTTGAAGCCCGCCTCATGGGTGCCGCCTTCCTGGGTATGGATATTATTCACATAGGAAAAAATATTTTCCGTATAGCCGTCCGTATACTGCAGGGCCAGCTGCACCTGGATCCGGTCCTGCTCCCCCTCGTAAAAAATAATCGGGTGCAGGGTATCCTTATTTTTGTTCAGGTATTTGACAAAGTCCTTGACCCCGCCCTCGTATTTATAGGTCTTGGTCCAGGGTTCGGCTTCCCGCTCATCATTCAGGATAATGCTGATGCCCTGATTCAGGAAGGCCAGCTCCCGCAAGCGGCTGCCCAGAGTCTCGGCGGAATAGGCCAGCTCCTCGAAAACTTCCGGATCCGGGGCAAAGCTGATGGTGGTGCCGGTTTGATCCGCCAGGCCCACCTGGCGCAGGTCGTAGAGGGGTTTGCCCCTTTGATATTCCTGCTGGAACAGATAGCCTTCCCGGGCCACCCGCACTTCCAGCCAGGATGAAAGGGCGTTGACCACGCTCATGCCCACGCCGTGGAGGCCGCCGCTGACCTTATAGCCGCCGCCGCCGAATTTACCCCCGGCATGGAGCATGGTCAGGGCCGCCTCCACCGCGCTTTTGCCGGTTTTCTCATGAATACCCACGGGAATGCCCCGGCCGTTATCCTCAACCGTGACGCTATTATCCTTGCGTATCGTCACAATGATGGTATCGCAATAGCCGGCCAGGGCTTCGTCAATGCTGTTGTCCACGATTTCGTAGACCAGATGGTGCAGGCCCCGGCTGCCGGTGGAACCGATATACATGCCGGGGCGGCGGCGAACGCCTTCCAGGCCTTCCAGAATCTGGATCTGCCCGGCGTCGTAATTGCCGTTGCCATTACCGTTGCGATTGCCGTTGCCGTTATGCTTCAGGTCAGCGCCTGATATGCCATTGCCGGAATCCTTGATCTCGCTCACCAAATTCTTTCCTCCAACTACCATGATTTGGTAAGCCAAAAGCAGCTTACCATGGTCTTATTATAGCACAAGATGTAGCCCTTGACAAGTGTTTTCAAAAGATCTCTACAATATATAATACTATTTTTTGTCTAAGGCAAAATATTGTGTAGCAGGTTTTGCCTTTCCGCCGGAGAATTATATGCCGAATATTATTGTTCGGAGGGCCGGAGATGAAGATTACCGATGGCTTTATGCCTTTTAGGGATTACCAAACTTATTACCGCATCGCAGGCGAACCGGGCCAGGCCCCGCCGCTGCTGCTGCTCCATGGCGGGCCGGGCTATACGTCCCGGGGCTTTGAGATTTTGGACCAGCTGGCGGATCTGACCCGCCGCCAAATCATCAGCTACGACCAGCTGGGCTGTGGTAAATCTTCCATGCCGGATCAGCCGGAATTATGGCGGCCTGAAACCTGGCTTGAGGAATTGGCAGCCCTCCGCCGCCACCTGGGCCTGGAACGCATCCACTTGTTAGGCCATTCCTGGGGCGGCATGCTGGCTATCCAATATCTCTGCGATATGCAGCCCCCAGGCGTGCTCAGCCTGATCCTCTCCTCTACCCTGCCTTCCGTCTCGCTCTGGGAAAAGGAAGGCAGGCGGCTGGCCGGCGCGCTGCCCCAGGGGCTGCGGGAGGCCATTGCCCAGGCGGACGCCCAGGGCGTGTACGACAGCCCCGGCTGGGCGGCGGCCATTGGCGAATACCTGCGCCGCTACTGTTACGGCACAGCTCCAGGGCCCCAGCCGGCCTGGACGGAAATGCCGGAGAACTTTGGCGCCCAGGCGTACCTGACGGCCTGGGGGCCCTGCGAATTTTTAGCCACCGGTACGCTGAAGCATTGGGAATACCTGGAAAAGCTGCCTTTGATCACCCGCCCCACCCTGGTGCTCTCCGGCTTGCTGGATGAATGCACGCCCCTGGTGGCCAAGACCATCCATGACGCCATACCCGGATCCAGCTGGGTACTGTTTGAGTTCAGCGCCCATATGACCTATCGGACGGAAACGGAAAAGTACTGCCAAGTGCTGGCCGCTTGGCTGCGGGCGCAAGAGGAGGCTTAAAGGCATATGATGAAGCAAAGCTGCCTGTTTTTCCTGGTTTCCCAAGCCGACGACTTGCTGGGCGAAACTTTTGCCATGGATCTGCGCATCCTGGACGCTCAGGCCACCCTGGCGGACTTCCTGGCTGAGCTGGAGGCCTTTGCCGCCCAACATCTGGCGGACTGCCGGGGCTGCGACGCCTGCTGCCAGGAGCGGGCGCCGCTGATCGCCGCGGATATCCCGGCTCTGGCCAAGCTGCTGCCGGCTTCCCCTTTTCCGGCTCATAGCGTTTGCGCCGCCTTTGCCGAGCTTTCCGTTACGGAAGGGGTCTCCGATATCCAGCTGAAACGGAGCCATGACAATGCCTGCGGCTTTCTGGACCGGAAGGGCCGCTTTTGCCAGGCCCACCCCAGCCGCCCCTTTGTCTGCCGCAGCCATTTCTGCCTGCCCAGAAGCCCGCGGATCGAGGCCCTGAGGGAAAGTATCGTGAACCTGGGAGAAAACGAGCTGACGCGGCTCCTGTTGGCGGAGGAGGCCCTTGGCGCGCCGCCCCTGGACGGCCTGCCCCTGAGCCAAAGGCTGGAGCCAACGGACTATCAGCAAAGCCCCCAGCGGGATTGCCAGACTTACGGGGAGATCCTGCTGAAAAACAATGTCAGCGCGGAACTATGGTCCGCGCTGACAGAAGATTAGCGATATAACGGGGCTTAACAGGAAGAAGGTTCCTGAGGCGGTGTTTGGAGCAACTCCCTGGGCGGTTCCTGGGGTGGTTCTTGAGACGGGTCTTGGGGCGGCTTGGGGGCGGCCCCGTTTTTCAGCGCCGCGTCCAGGCTGGCTGCCTTCCGGGGAAAAGCGCCCATTACCTCATATGTTTGGTTGATGCAGACAAAGGCTTCCGGATCCACGTCGATGATGATCTCCTTCACACTGGCCATCTCGAAGCGGGACACCACGCAGAACAGCACATCCTTGGGCTGATGGGTGTAGCAGCCCTCGCCTTTCATCATGGTCACGCCCCGGCCCAGCTCCCGGATAAGCCGCCGGGCAATGTCCGGGCCCTTTTGGCTGATGATCATCATATTGCGCTTGCTGTTCATGCCTTCCAGCACCCGGGTGAAGACGGTGGAGCCCACCACCAGGTTGACGATGGTATACATCCCCGGCTCAAAGCCGAAGATCAGGGAAGCGCAAAACACCACCGCGATATTGACAAAGAGGCTGATGGAACCCACGCTGATATCGTATTTGTCTTTCAGGATAATGCCCACGATCTCCGTGCCGCCGCCGCTGCCGTGATAGCGCACCACGATGCCGCTGCCGATGCCGGAAAGCAAGCCCCCAAAGAAGCAGGCCAGCAGCGGGTTATTGGTATAAACCGGCATATTCAGCGGGATCAGGGCCAGCAGGCCGCTTTGCAGCAGGATCGCCCATACCGTATAGAGGGCGAAGCGCAGGTTCAGCTTGTTCCAGCCCCAGATCAGCAGGGGCAGGTTCAGCAGCACCAGAAATACCGGCATGGGGATGAAACCCAGAAAATGGTGGAGGATGGCGGAAAAACCCCAGACGCCGCCGGGCAGCAGATCATTGGGGGCGATGAAAACCGAGTAGCCCAGAACAGACAAGGCTGTGCCGAAAAGCTGCAGGAGGACATTGCGCAGATGTTTGCGCACAGGATATTTTTTCTTGTCTTTGCTGTCCATAATAACCTCTTTATGATATAATGATGGCCGTATGGCGACGGTACGATAAAACGCAGGCCTTCGGGCCCAGGACTAAGGAAGCTTGATCTATGTTCCCACTTGTTCACTATTTTGTCAATAGAAATATTTACGGGAAAGTGCCGAAAATGATGGCGCTGGGCGCGATCTGGCCCGATCTGGCTGCCGGTTCCGGCTTTAGCAGGGATATTGCCCATCAAATGGGCCACGATTTTTATCAGTGGTGCCTGGAGAACGCGCCGGAGCATCTGGATTTGGCCAGGGGCGTGATCAGCCACGGCAATAATCCCCCCTGCGTGGATTATTACGCTGACGAGGATTGGCCCGGCTGCGAAAAAGGCTGGTGCTTTGCCCAGGGCGCGCCCTATATGGACCGGGTGGGCGCCGCCACCCACCTGCCCCGGAAACTGCATTGGTGGAAAGCCCATAACTTTGTGGAGATGAGCTATGAGCTGATTGCCGCCGGGGATCTGCCGGGACTCAGCGACGAGCTGCTGACCAGCCTGGAAGACGAGCCCGGCAAGCGGGAGGCCGCCCGGGTGCTGGCCGCTTATACCGGCAAATCCGCGGCGGATATCCACGCCATGTTCTGCAAAATCCCCCAGATCTTTGCCATACAGGATATCAGTCCGGAAAAGCTGGCCTTCAAGCAATATACGGCCTTCTCCATCCGCCACGATATCCATGACGCGGATATGCCCGCTATGGCCGCCCTGCTGGAACAGATGCGCCATGAGCTGGCTTCCGGTTATTATCCCTATATGAAAAGAGTTATCGCGCTCACCGGCAACGCCCTCCGCAAATACGGCTGACCGAAAGGCGGCCCGGCTTCACCGAAACACAGCCTCACGCATATTATGGAGCAAATCCAAATTTCGTGAGGTGTTTTTTATGGGATTCTTCTGTAACCCCAACCGCTGCTGCACGGGCCAGAGCCGGCAATGCAGTTGCGGAACAGCCGTGTCCGGAGCCACCACTGCCGGTACCACCACGCAATGCGTCACCGTACCCCAGCAATGCGTCACCGTGCCCTCGCAAAGCGTCACCCTGCCGGCGCAAAACGTCACCCTGCCGGCGCAGCAGGTCTGCCTGCCCCCGCAGAACATCTGCTTTACCCAGCCGGCTCCCCCGGTGGTGGAAGCCACCCCGCCGCCTCAGCCCCAATGCACCTGCACCTGTACCTGCACCGTGCCGGTACAGACCCAAGTATCGCCCACACCTCCGCCCAGGCCCAGAACCGTACGGGCGCTGATCAATGAAGTGCTGGACAGCTGCGGCGATACCGGCGATATCAGCCGGGAAATCACGGTCAACTGCCCGGCGATCTTTGACCCCTGCGACCTGGAGCCCGGCTCTTCCCTGAAGGTCAGGCTGGACGACGATATCACCTTCAAGGAAGTGCAGCGGGATAAGGACGACTGCGTCTGCCTTTCCTCCGTGCGTTTCACCATCCCCCTGCGCATCTACGGCGAGGACGAAGCCTGCTGCAGCCGGTACATTGTCCGCAATATCACGGTGATCCGCTCGGTGAAGCTGTGCTGCACCAATGACACGATCCTCACCACCAATAACACCAAGGTGCTGGCGGCTTCCGCCGTTGTCACCGATGTTTGCGGCAGCGAGATCAAGATCATGATCAGCCTGCTGTTCCGTTCCTGCATCCAGCAGACCCTGCTCCGTGAGTACGAATGGCTTGCCACGCCGGTCTGCGTGAGCACCAGCTGCGTGGATACCCGGGGCAGCTTCACCGACCCCTGCGACGTGGTCTGCGGCTGCGTAGAGGGGAGGACCTGCCCCACCTGCTAAAGGGGCGGCGGTATGGCGAAAAGCGCTTTCCACGGCTATTCTACCATATCCCCGGCCCCAAAGTAAAGAAAGCCCCCGCCCTTTAAGGCGGGGGCTTTTGCTACCCCAATAATACGATAAACATATCTATATTATGACGGCGGCAGTTGCTGAATTAGTGCTTGACAACATTGGCAGCCTGGGGACCGCGGGGCCCTTCAACGATATCGAACTCAACGCTCTGACCTTCGTCGAGGGTTTTGAAGCCGTCGCCCTGGATAGCGGAAAAATGCACGAATACGTCTTCCCCGCCTTCCCTTTCAATAAAGCCAAACCCTTTTTCAGCATTAAACCATTTGACTTTGCCGTTCATGTCGAACCTCCTAAAAAAAATTTTGCGAGCTCATTATACCACGGGCCGTTTTTTTTTACAATACGGAATAATATATTTTCCAAATTCTTTAAAAAATAGGCAAATAATTAAAAATAATTTGCCGATATACTTGATTTTTTCTAAAAGGCCAGTTATAATGCAATTACCTATTGTTTTCCTCCCCGGGCTTTCCTTTTGGATGCCCGCGTACAATTGCGGAAATACACTAGGAAAACCTAATTAAGGAGGATGCGGTATGTCTTTTGAGGACAGGACTTTGACCTGCAAGGAATGTGGTAACCAGTTTACCTTTTCCGCATCGGAGCAGGAGTTTTATTCCGAGAAGGGGTTCCAGAACGACCCTGCTCGCTGCCCCGAATGCAGGGCTACCCGCAAACGGCAGCGCAATACCCGGGAGCGCGAGATGTTCACGGTTACCTGCGCCGACTGTGGCTGCGAAACCCAGGTGCCTTTCCGTCCCACTGAAGATCGCCCTGTGTATTGCCGTGATTGCTATCAGAAGCAGCGCGAAAATTTCTAATTTTTACTGTTTTCATAATATTTACGATATTCAACAGTATCAGCTTCTTACTTTTTTTAGAGTACTTTGCCGCGGGCAGTCAGTCCGCGGCAAGTTTTGTGCCTGATTCAGGTTGCGCTTTATTCAGATTCCTCTTTATATCATCAGATTCTATTTTTTCTACCGCTTTTTCCGGCGGACAGGCGGCGATATAATAAATCGGCTGCCCCTGCCGCCGGTAGCGGCTTTCGTATTCCGTGACGATACCGGAACGCGCCAGCGGCAAATCCGTTTCCCGCTCCAGGATCTGCCAGCCGGCAGCGGAAAAATTCAACTCCGTCCACTGAAACAGGGCGGGGTTATCTGTTTTGAACCTGAGCGCGCCCCCGGGCTTCAGGATCCGTCCATACATTGCCAGAAAATCCGGCGCGGTCAGGCGGCGTTTGGCATGGCGGGCCTTGGGCCAGGGGTCGGGGAAATTCAGATAAATCAAATCCACTTCCCCAGGGGCAAAGACTTCCCCCAACCGGGCCGCGTTCATCCAGAGGAACAACAGGTTTGCCGGGGCTGAAGCCAGCTTTGCCAGGGCTTGCATGATCATTTCTTCCCGCAGCTCCAAGCCGAGAAAATTGAGATCCGGGGAAGCCAGGGCGCTTTCAGCGAGGAAACGCCCCCGCCCGGCGCCGATCTCCAAATGGAGCGGCCCCTGGTTGGGAAAGGCAAAACGCCAGGCGCCGGCTTTGGCCAGGGCGGCAGCCTCGTCCAGCGCCAGCGGGCTTTGGGCCACAAATTCCTTGGCGGCCGGGATATTACGCAGGCGCATCGCCGGCCTCTGACCACAGCCCGCTGACCCGCTGATCCAGCTCATCTCCGGTGAGGCTGCCATGCTTGGTCAGGCGCAGCGCCAGCGCGTCTTCCCAGAACTTGGCCTTCTCCCCTATTTTGGCGAATTTTTTGCGGTTGGCATCCTTTTTCTGGGCCCGCATTTTAGCGTTGCCCGCCAGGATCATGGTCATACCCTTGGCCTTGATCAAGTCCTCCTCAGGCATATCCTGAAAATTCTTCTGCAAATAATCCAGCAGCGCCTGGGCAAAAGCGACGAATTCGGCAAAAGGCAATTCCGTATCCATGCGGGTATATTCGCCCATTTTTTGGTACAGCGCTTCCATAGTCGTCAAATCAGGCATTGGCCAAACCTCCATAACATCATACTAAAGGCCGGCATATGCCAGGCCTGGATCAAAGCAAAGGCTGAGCAAGCCTGTAAGCCGGGTTCTGTCTTAGATGAACATCTATCTAGGCCTTTTGTTGCCAAAAGGCTCCAGCGACCTTCCCGAGAAGCGGAGCGGGCAGCTCATATGCTTCTCTCGGTCTTGCTCCGGATGGGGTTTACCTGGCCGGACGGTCTCCCGCCCGCCGGTGCGCTCTTACCGCACCGTTCCACCCTTACCGGGGGGTTGCCCTCCCGGCGGTTTATTTCTGTGGCACTATCCTTAAGGTCGCCCTCACCGGCCGTTAGCCGGCATCCTGCCCTATGGAGCCCGGACTTTCCTCAAGCGTTTGCCGCTTGCGTCCATCCGGCTTACTCAGCCTAACTATTATACACGATGAATCATTCTTCGTCAATAAATAAACAACGGCCGCAACGTTCGCAATAAATGCGTTGTTTTTGTTGGCCGCGCTTAAAGGCAATGGGCGGCACCAGGGTATGACAGCCGCCGCAAACATGCTCCGCGCTGAGCAAAGCCACGGGCGTACCGGCAAAACGCTGGCGCTCCCCTTCATACCAGCGTAAGGAGGCTTCGTCGATCTGATCGATCAGCGCCTGCTTCTGGCCGCTCAGGGCGTCCAGCCGGTCCTGACGGGTTTTTTCCTTGGCCTGATAGGCTTCCTTGACCTGGCGGAATTCAGCGTATTGCTGCTCCATTTCCTGTTTCAGCTGCAGATGGGCAGCCTGCTTCTGGGCTGTCTCGCCTTCATACACCGCTTGCAGCGCCTTCAGCTCGGCCAGCCTTTCCTCCAGTACCGCGGCCTGGGCCTCCCGGGCGGATAGGGATTTGGTATTCAGGACGCTGCCATTATAGATGGCGTTGCGCTCCTCCGCCAATTTCTGGCCCACCGCCTCGATGCGCTGGGGAAAAGCCGTCAACTGCTCCTCCAGCTGCTTCAAGTCGTTTTCCAATCTTAGGTATTGGTGCTTTTTGTTTTCAAAAGCATTGCGGATGGCGCGCAGGCTTTTATATTCATCAGAATCCCGCTTTTCCTGCTCCACAGCCAAGATAGCTGCTTCAACCCCCTGTAGTTGATACAGTCGTTTCAGCATCATGGTCAAGAATCCTCTCTCTCTGATTTTTCCCCATCTCCTCATCCCACAAAATCCGGCCAAACTCCGGGCGGTTGCTCTACCCGTCAGGGCAGGCTGGGAGCGCTGCTAAAATCCGTTGGATGCGGCAAGCCTGGTCTTCCAGGTCTGCCAAACGGCTTTGGCCTGCCCCGCCCGCCGTCTCCCTGAGGCGGGCCGTCAGGCTCTCCAGCCCGGACAGCCGCCAGCGCAAATAGCGGAGGAACAGCGGATGCCCCGACTTCAGCAGGCAGGGGCCGAACGCCGCCTCATCCGCGCTTAAGTCCATGCTTCCCGGCTCAGCGGCGATCAGCACATAATAGAAGCCGCTGTCCCAGGCAATCATCTCTTCCACAATACGCCAGCCATGGTCCGCCAGCCAATAGCGCAAGCTGTCCGCATTCTTCTGGGGCTGCAGCACCAGCCGTTCCGCCCGGGCCGTCACTTCCGGCCGGCCGGCCAGGATCTCCATGATCAGCCGCCCGCCCATGCCGGCCAGAATCAGCGTGGCGGCTTCCCCGGGCGCCAAAACGCTGAGCCCATCCCCCTGCCTGAGAGAAATCCGGCTGGCAAGGCCCTGTTGTTCCAGGGAGCGCCGGGCGTTTTCATAGGCCTGGGCAGCTTTATCGCTGGCGATGACAAAAGGGCAAATACCGCTGTTTACCAAAAAAACCGGCAGATAATTATGATCCGTGCCGATATCCGCCGCTGTTTTTCCCGGCAGGACCAGCTGGGCGGCTGCTCTAAGCCGCGCTTGCAATTTGCTCTGCATCCAGGCTCCTTTATTTATCTGCCAGCGCTTTTATACCCATTTACTCCCTTTTTCAAACCCGCGGCGGCAAAGAACCGCTGTATTTCTTTATTCGAGGAAATTCGTCCCACGCCCTGCCATAAAAATTTTTTTTTGCAAAAAAAACTGCTTGACAAAGATCCTGGGCTATGCTAAACTTAGCGTCAATAATTCCATATTGCCTAAAAGCTGTGACGAAGACGGTCGGGCAAAGGTGTTTTCAGAGAGTTGGCGGCAGCTGCGAGCCAATAACAACAAGCCCGTCAGACCTATCACTTCCGAGCTGGAAGCCAGAACGCCGCATCCGGGCTATTAAGGCTTCTCGTGAAACTGCGTTAATGCGACGGGCTTGTTGGAGCCCTTGAGGTGGCGCGTAGCCAGACGCGCAATTTGAGTGGTACCGCGGGTATATTCGACCCGTCTCAAAGCTGATTTGAGACGGGTCTTTTTATTTTCCCGTCTCCCCTGCCGGAAAAAATATGCATAAAGGAGAACGAGAATGAACGTCATGGACAAAAACAATGCCGCCACAGCCCGTATCTACGAGATCGCCACCCGTATCCGCGAGCTCAGGGAAATTTCCGGCATGAGCCCGGCCCAGCTGGCAGAAGCCACCGACGTGACGCCCGAAGAGTATTTGGACTATGAATCCGGCGCCATAGACCTGCCTTTTACTTTTATCCACAAATGCGCCCTGACCTTTGATGTGGAGATCATCGACCTGCTGGAAGGTAAAAGCGCCTACCTGAAAACCTATACCGTGACCAGGAGCGGCGGCGGCCAGATCACCGCCAAAGAGCCGGGCATCCTGATCAAAAATATGGCGCCCCTGCTCCGGGATAAGATCGCCGAGCCCTATTGGGTGCATTACGCCTATGACCCGGCCCTGCAGGATAAGCCCATCCACACCACCACCCATGACGGCCAGGAATTCGACCTGGTTTTGCAAGGCCGGCTGAAGGTGCGCATCGGCGAACATACTGAGGTGCTGAACGAAGGGGACAGCATCTACTACAACAGCTCCACACCCCACGGCATGATCGCCATCGACGGCCAGGACTGCGTCTTTTGCGCCGTGATCCTGCCCGGCGCGGAAGCCAGCCAGCAGGAGCTGACCGAAACCATCATGGCCACCAGGCAAACCGAGCCCCTGATCTATCAGGATTTCGTGACGCCGGTGGAAGATGAGCATGGCGCTTTACAAACCATTTCTTTTAAAAATGAAAAACAGTTCAACTTTGCTTTCGATATCGTTGACGAGCTGGCCAGAACCAAGCCGGATCAGCTGGCCATGCTGCATCTGGACCGGAACCGGCTGGAGCGCCACTTCACTTTTGAGGATATCAGCCGCAACAGTTCCCGGGCCGCCAACTATCTTAAATCCCTGGGCGTGAAAAAGGGCGACCGCATTATGCTGGTGCTGCGCCGGAACTATCAATTCTGGTTTATCCTGCTGGCCCTGCATAAATTGGGCGCGGTGGCGGTGCCGGCCACGGATCAGCTGCTGGCCCATGACTTTGAATACCGTTACCGCTCCGCCGGGGTCAAGGGTATCATCTGCACCGCCGACAGCGAGGCCTGGCGTCAGGCCGAGGAGGCCATGGCGGATTATCCCGAGCTGACCATGAAGGTCATGGTCAACGGCGTCCGGGAGGGCTGGCATGATTTCGACGAGGAATACCTGATGTTCCGCAGCAGCTTTGAGCGGACAGAGGAAAGCGCCCAAGGCGACGAACCCATGGTCATGTATTTCAGCTCCGGCACCACCGGCTATCCCAAGCTGGTCACCCATAGCCATACTTATCCTCTGGGTCATTTCGTTACCGCCAAATACTGGCAATGCGTGGAGCCGGGCGGCCTGCATCTGACCATCTCGGAAACCGGCTGGATGAAATCCCTCTGGGGCAAGCTCTACGGCCAATGGCTGAACGAAGCCGCGGTATTCGTCTATGACTACGACCGCTTCGACGCCCATGAGCTGCTTTCCATGTTTGCCAAGTACCAGATCACCACCTTCTGCGCGCCGCCCACCATGTACCGCTTCTTCATTAAAGAAGACTTGTCCAAATACGACCTGTCCTCTATCAAGCATGCAGTCACTGCCGGGGAGGCCCTGAACCCGGAGGTTTTCCACCAGTTCAAGAAAGTCACCGGCCTTTCGGTGATGGAGGGCTTCGGCCAGACCGAGAGCACCCTCAGCATTGCCAACCTGGTGGGCATGACGCCCAAGATCGGCTCCATGGGCAAGCCCAACCCCCTGTACCAGATGGATCTGATGGATAGCGAAGGCAATTTGGTGAAGCAGGGCGAAACCGGGGAAATCGTCATCCGCACCGCCGAAGGCAGCCCCTGCGGCCTCTTCAGCGGCTATTACGGGGATCAGGCCCAAACCGACCTGGTCTGGCATGACGGCTATTACCATACCGGCGATACGGCCTGGCGGGATGAGGACGGCTACTTCTGGTATGTGGGCCGCACCGACGATCTGATCAAATCCTCCGGCTACCGCATCGGCCCCTTCGAGATCGAAAGCGTGATCATGGAGCTGCCTTATGTATTGGAGTGCGCGGTTTGCGGCGCACCGGACGAGACCCGGGGCCAGGTGGTGAAAGCCTGCATCGTGCTGACCAAAGGCGTGGAAGGCAGCGAGCAGCTGAAAAAAGAGGTTCAGGACTATGTGAAGCAGCATACCGCGGCTTATAAGTACCCCCGCATCGTGGAATTCCGGGAATCCCTGCCCAAGACCATCAGCGGCAAGATCATCCGCAAACAATTATAAAAAAGCGGTTGACAAGGCAGGCGGCTGATGCTATAATAGCAACTAATTTCATACCGGCCTAAAAGCAATGACGGAGAGGGTCGGGCCCCGCTGGTTTCAGAGAGTTGGCGTTTGGTGCGAGCCAATAACCAAAATGGCCCAATGACCGGTCGCTCCCGAGCTGGAGAGCAGAAAGCGATCATCGCCAGTAGAGCCTCCCGTGAAGCTGCGTTAATGCGACGGGCTTGTTGGAGTCCTTGAGGGGGCGCGTAGCCAAACGCGCAATTTGAGTGGTACCGCGGGTATTGATGACTCGTCTCAAAGTATATCTTTGAGACGAGTTTTTTATTTTGCTTGGGAGGAAAATATCATGGACCAGACTACCGCATTAGCCTACAAACTGAAGGAAATGTCCGGCCGCATCAAAGAGCTCCGGGAGATCCAGGGCATCAGCCAGGAAGAAATGGCCCGCCTGACCGGGGTGGGCCTGGACGCTTACCTGGAATGCGAAGCCGGCGAAAGCGATCTGAACTTCGCTTTCCTCTACCGCACGGCCCAGGTGCTGAACGTGGACGTCACCGATATCATCGAAGGCGCCAGCCCCACCCTGAGCTCTTATATCGTCACCCGCAGCGGCGAGGGGCAGCGGATCGAGGAAGCCCATGGCATGGTCTACTATAATCTGGCCCCCAGTTTCAAGAACCGCATCGCCCAGCCCCTGCAGGTGCGGGCCATCTATCATCCCGGTGCGGAATACAGCGATATCGAGCTGACCTCCCATGCGGGCCAGGAATGCGATATCGTCATCAGCGGCCAGCTCAAGGTGCAGGTGGGCGAACATACGGAGACCCTGTCCGCCGGGGACAGCATTTATTATGACAGCGGCACCCCCCATGGCATGGCGGCTGTGGGCGGCCAGGACTGCATGTTTTACGCCATTGTGCTGAATCCTTACGGCGAGCCGGTGCCTGAGCCGGCGGATCTGAAAAGCCAGGAAAAGGAAGGGCTGATCCGGCTGGAGCAGGCCCCTGACCAGGAAAAGGGCATCTGGCAAGATTTCATCATCACCGACGAAAATGAAAAAGGCGGGCTGCGGGCCATCACCTTCAAAAATGAGAATTACTTCAACTTCGCTTTCGACGTGGTGGATGAGCTGGCCCGCACCAAGCCGGATAAGCTGGCCCTGGTCCATGTGGACCGGTATAAAGAGGCGCGGCGCTTCACCTTTGAGGATATCAGCAGGGGCAGCAACCGGGTGGCCAATTATTTCAAATCCTTAGGCATCAAAAAAGGCGACCGGGTCATGACGGCCCTGCGCCGCAACCATCAGTTCTGGTTCATCATCATGGGCCTGCACAAGCTGGGCGCCATCATCATTCCCGCCACAGACCAGCTGCTGCAAAAAGACTTCGAATACCGCTTCCAGGCCGCCGGGGTCAGCGCCATTATCTGCACCTCGGACAGCGAATCCTGGCGCGAGGCTGAGCTGGCCATGGAAAATTATAGTGGTATCCAGGCCAGGATCATGGTGAACGGCGCTGAGCCGGGCTGGCATGATTTCGACGAGGAATACCTGATGTTCCGCAGCAGCTTTGAGCGGACAGAGGAAAGCGCCTGCGGCAAAGACCTGATGCTGATGTTCTTCACTTCCGGCACCACCGGCTACCCGAAGATCGCCGCCCACAATTACAAATACCCCCTGGGCCATTTCATCACCGCCCATTATTGGCAATGCGTGGATCCCAACGGCCTGCATCTGACCATCTCCGATACGGGCTGGGCCAAAGCCATGTGGGGCAAGCTTTACGGTCAATGGCTGAGCGAGGCCGCGGTGTTCGTCTATGACTTCGACCGCTTCGAGGCCCATGATATCCTGCCCATGTTCGCCCAGTACGGCATCACCACCTTTTGCGCGCCGCCCACCATGTACCGGTTCCTGATTAAGGAAGATTTGTCCAAATACGACCTCTCCTCCATCAAGCATGCCACCACCGCCGGGGAGGCCCTGAACCCGGAGGTCTTCCACCAGTTCAAGAAAGCCACCGGCCTTTCGGTGATGGAGGGCTTCGGCCAATCCGAAACCACGGTGATGATCGGCAGCTTAAAGGGCATGACGCCCCGGATCGGCTCTATGGGCAAGCCGATCAGCGCCTTATACCAGGTGGAGCTGCTGGATAAAGACGGGAATCCGGCCAAACAGGGCGAAACCGGGGAGATCTGTATCCGCACCGCCGAAGGCAGCCCCTGCGGCCTGTTCACCGGCTATTACGGGGATCAGGCACAAACTCAGGCCGCCTGGCATGACGGCTATTACCATACCGGCGATACGGCCTGGCGGGATGAGGACGGCTACTTCTGGTATGTGGGCCGCACCGACGATCTGATCAAATCCTCCGGCTACCGCATCGGCCCCTTCGAGATCGAAAGCGTGATCATGGAGCTGCCTTATGTGCTGGAATGCGCGGTTTGCGGCAGCCCGGACGAGACCCGGGGCCAGGTGGTGAAAGCCTGCATCGTGCTGACCAAGGGCGTGGAAGCCAGCGATCAATTGAAGCAGGAGATCCAGGACTATGTGAAGCATCGCACCGCCCCCTATAAATACCCCCGCATCGTGGAATTCCGGGAATCCCTGCCCAAGACCATCAGCGGCAAAATCATCCGCCGCCAGCTGTAACAGCCCTGGAATCAAGGCAACAAAAGGAGAGCGCCGAAGGGCGCTCTCTTTTGTTGCCGGCTGACAGACAACCGCTGTTTCCTTAATTTACAGTACCGGCCGCCAGGTCGTTGACGACTTCCAGCAGATGATCCAGATGCCGTTCCATGCTCAGTTTCCCCTGCTCAGGACAGCGGTTTTTAATAGCCTCCAGCAGTTTCTCATGGTCAACCATATATTTGGTGATTTGCGAATGGATGGCCACGGCAAGTTTGGCGTAGGCGTCTTTTTCCAATAAGACTATTTTCAAAAGATTATAGAGATAAGTCTGCTTTGATATTTCCGCTATTTTAAGATGAAACTTTAAGTCCTGCTCATCCCCTAAGCCGCCGTGGTTGATCTCACAAACATAGCCGAAAAAAATAGTGTCCAATTCCGCAATATCTTCATCAGTCGCATTGATACAGGCCATTTCAGCCGCTTTGCATTCCAGGAGTTTCCGGACCTCCAAAATTTCGATCAATCCCTTTTCCGAGATCGACTCAGCCATATGGTAAAGCTTATTGGCGCTATTGATCACCGTCTGCCTGGTGTTTTCTTTTCTCAAAAAATCATGGCCTGCTTTGGTTAACAGCCGGCCTTTATTGCTGACCTTTTCCAGAAGCCCTTGGTCTTCCAATTTGGCTAAAATTTTACCAATGGTGGCCGGGGGCATATGGATCCGCCGGCTTAACATGGCCGCGCCGATGGGCTGACCGTAATTTTTGATCTCCGCCAGGATAAGGGACATATTTTCTTTGTTCCGCATACTTATCACTCTCAAATAATAATATTGTTCCTGCTTGTTTGGCGGTATTCTCGGGTACAAAAACCAAGTTCTCTAACAAATGGCAATATCTTGTGTAATCTTCAGGCCAATCCGTACCGCTTTAATACCCTGGCCAAGGGGGGCAGGGTTATTCCGGCTGCTCCTTGGCCAGTTTTAAAATAGCAATCAGCGCCTGGTCGCGCTGCTTGAGGGCCTGCTCCAGCTGCCCGCTTCCGTAGCGGTAAAAGCCCTCCTCCGTTTTTGCGCCATATTTGCCTGCCTGGTAGAGCCGGGCCAGGGCAGCCGGGGCTTCCTGATCCGTGCATAAATGGCTGAAAAGGTTGTTGGCGATATGGTAAAAGGTGTCGAGGCCGCCAAAATCAGCGGTACGGAAGGGCCCCAATACGGCGTAACGCATCCCCAAACCCGCAGTCATGACCAGATCCACAGCCTCC
This sequence comes from Bacillota bacterium, assembly GCA_036733985.1. Lineage (GTDB taxonomy): Bacteria > Bacillota > Dehalobacteriia > UBA4068 > UBA4068 > DAIMZM01. Next base: position 6,875 of record DAIMZM010000032.1, on the reverse strand, counting down.
GGCTCAGCGATACCCTGCTCCACGATGTACAGGGCCTCCCGCAACAAAGCGAATTGCAGGCGGTTGCCGATGAAGCCGTCCGCTTCCCGGTTCAGGATCACCGGCTGCTTGCCCAAGGCGCGCAAAAAGCCGCAGAGCCTGTCCACGCTGCTGTCTGTCGTTTCCGGGATCCGCACCACTTCCACCAGGGGAATGATATGGGCGGGCGTCCACCAGTTCGCCCCGAGGAAGCATGCCTTACGCTGGAGCGGCGCGGCAATATCCCCAATACGCAGGCTGGAGGTATTGGTGGCGAAGATGGTCTCCGCCGGGCAGATCTGCTCTAACTTGGTGAATAAAGCCTGCTTGGCCCCGAGATTTTCCACGATGCTCTCAATAACCAAATCCGCCTTGCTGAAAGCCGCTAAATCAGCAGTGGTTTGGATGCGGGCCAGGGCCGCCTGGGCCCCATCCGGGGTCAACAGGCCGCTTTCAATCAAAGCCTGCTGAGCCTGGCCAATCATTTTAAAGAAAGCGGTAAACTGGGCCGGAGCAGTATCGTAAACGATCACTTGCTCAGCCTGGCCGGAAACCACCTGGGCGATAGCCGCGCCCATAATACCGGCGCCGGCAAGAGCCACGATCCGGATATCACGCATAATTCAACCCTCCCATGCTATTTGCTGAACCTTTTAAGGAAAACGAGACGTATCCAAGGCGGTCTTTTCCTTGGCAATCATCCGGTTGATCAGGAGGCCGGTAATGGGCCCCATGCCGATGCCGTCCCCTTCATGCCCGGCGGCGATATAAAAACCCGCCGGATCCGTGGCGGATCATTAGCCCCGGAGTTTAATAAATACTCGTTTACCATCCATAACTAATAATATATCTATGTGCAATAAAATAATATCAGTGAATTGATCCTTTGTCAATCCCAATCGCTGATGACTTGACTTCTGGAAAGCGGAACAGCACCAAACATCAAGGCCATCCTTTTTAGGAACGGCCAGGTCAGGATCATAGCTTGTTGATTATTTGCGTTTTGCCCGGTCCGCCCTTGGCTGAACCAGGTCCCTGACTTCCAGCATATTCTCCCAGTACCTTTTGGGCATATGGCTCATCCGGCAGCGGGGGTTTTCCCGGCCCTGGACGGCGATGGTCTGGTAAAAGCGTTTCCACAGCGCCTGATACCGGGCCTCATCCGCTGAAATCTCCGGGAACGTGACCTGATCCGCCTGAAGGATCCGGGCCTGATGATCCTGATAAACCAGGGCGGCCCCATGGGTTTTGTCGAAAATCATAAACTGCTCCTGATCATAACGCAGGACAAAATGCCGGGCGATAAAGGGCAGTACATAATTTTTGGGGCTGATCACCGCCACCAGCGCGCCGCCTACATCGGAAAAGCGCACAAATCCCTTGAGCAGGTGGGCCTCGTGCAATAGGTGCCTTTCCGCACCGAGAAGCGGCGCTACAACCGCGTCCCCCAGCTTAAAGCAGAGCCGGCCGCCCTCCCGGTAGCCTTGCAAAAGGAATTCCAGCAGCCTGAGCTCCTTTTGGGGCAGGCAGCTGCAAAAGACGGTGGTCACCAGCTCCAGGCCCCGGCGGGAGATTTTCAAAGGGATAGAGGCCCGCACCCGCTCCGCCCGCAAGGGGTCTGTCCTCACCGGGCGCATGGCCAGGAGCGTGGCCGGCAAATCCCCCTGCCGGATAATATCATAGGGGAGCTCGGCCCCGTAAACGCTTTCAAAGACGCAGCAGAGAAAGCCGTCAAAGCTGCCGTCATAGGTGTAAATGATATTGGCCGGCAGGGCTAGAGGCTTGAGGTCAGGCATCGCACCGTCTCCTCCACCGCCTCGGTGATGGACTTCACATCCCCGGCTGCGGGCAGCGGCCGGGGGCCTGGCATATCCGGAAAGAGTGAGAGCTGCTCCATGCCGAAAGCATAGATGTTGGGGTCGATCAGCGCCCTAATAGTAGTCTCCCGGTCCAGCCCGGCGCCGGCAGGCCGGTCGGCTGTGCGGATAAAATACCGGGCCCGCTTTAACACCACACCGATGCGCTTCAGCTCCGCCAGCCCTAATCGCCCGTTCCGGCGGGCAACCAGGATGCGCCGGGCGCTGGTTGGGCCGATACCAGGAACCCGGAGCAAGGTTTCAAGCCCCGCGCTGTTCACATCCACGGGGAAATCCTGCAGATGATTGACGGCCCAGTTGCACTTGGGATCCAGATAGGGGTTGAAATTGGGCGCTTCCGGACTCAAAATTTCCCCCGCCTGGAAACCGTACTGGCGCAGCAGCCAGTCCGCCTGGTAGAGCCGGTGCTCCCGCAGCAGCGGCGGCTTGATATCCAAGGCGGGCAGCAGGGCGTCCTCTACCGCCGGGATATAAGCTGAATAGAAAACCCGCTTCAAGCCGTACTTGCCGTACATGGCGGCGGCCAGAGTGATGATCTGGTAATCCGTCTCCGGGCTGGCGCCGATGATCATCTGGGTGGCCTGGCCCGCCGGGGCAAAATGTTCAGCCTTTTTGCAGACAGCCAGGGCTTGCCGGTTTTCCTCGGCTGCCTGACAAATCTGCCGCATGGGCGAAAAGATGGCCGCCCGTTTTTTATGGGGAGCCAGACGGTGCAGGCTCTGCTCGCTGGGCAGCTCCACGTTGATGCTGATCCGGTCGGCCAGCAGGCCCAGGCGCCGCACCAGCTCGGGGGAAGCGCCGGGAATGATCTTGGCGTGGATATAGCCCCGGAAATTGTGCTCCCGGCGCAGCAGCCAAAGGGCCTGGATCATCTGCTCCATGGTGTAATCCGGGCTCCTGAGCACACCGCTGGAGAGGAATAGCCCCTCAATATAATTGCGCCGGTAAAACGCCAATGTCAGCTCCGCCAGTTCCTGGGGGGTGAAAGCTGTCCGGAGGCAGTCGTTGCCGGCCCGGTTGACGCAGTATTTGCAATCGTAGATGCACTGATTGGTCATCAGCACTTTCAGCAGGCTGATGCATCTGCCGTCGGCGGCAAAGGAATGGCAGCAGCCGGCGGCAACGGTTTTCCCGGGCCGGTTCGCGCCCGAGGAGGTGCAGGCCGCGTCATACTTGGCGCTGTCCGTGAGGATGGTCAGTTTCTCCATTAAATCCAAATCCATCTGCAAAGCCAAATCCATCCGCGCCCTCCTGTCACCAACTGGTCTTGGTTTCCACAACCCGGCCGAAAATCAGCAGTCCCTCCAGTTCACGCCCCCGGAGCGTGACGGTTTCATAGGCGTCGTTAAAAGGAACCAGCGTCACCGCGCCGTCGGCATAATAGAATTTTTTCAGCGTCGCTTCATTATCGCCGTAGATCACCACGCCCAGATCGCCGTTTTCCAATTTGTCTTGGAGCCGGACCAGAGCCAGATCCCCTTCGCGGATATAGGGCGCCATGGAGTCGCCTTTAACCAGCAGGTAGCGGTAGGCGGCCCCATCCTTCACCTGGGCCATAGCGCTGCCCAAATCCTCTTCCAGGGCCAAGGCATTATAGCCGGCTCTGACGCTGCCGATAATCCGTACTTTTGCCACCGGCCCCAGGGGGGCGATGCTATCCGTCAGGCCCAGCAGATAATCGGCGGTCACGTTGAAAAAGCCGGCGATACGGGAAATAGTCTTCGGTTCCGGCAGGGCGCGCCCCGATTCCCATTTGGCAACGGCCTGCTGGGTCACGCCAAAGCGGGCCGCCAGCGCCCCCTGGGTCAGCCGCTGTTCCTCGCGCAGCTGCTTAAGCTTTTTTGCCAGCATTGCCTTCACCTCATACTTAGTATACAACCAACGGTTGTATTTGTAAAGAACATTTTGGGCAGGCTGGAAAACCATGCCCCAGCGGCAACCCGGTTCAAATTATACTGCCCGGCCTTTACCTTAGCCTGTCTTTTTCGCTAAGAATATGGTATACTAGCGGCAAAAGTCGAAAAAGCCGACATTGAAAACAGGAGGAAGATCGATGGAAAAATATATCAAGAACCTGGAGCACAGTCAGGCCTTTCCCCTGGCCGGGGCGGTGGATTATCTGCCCGGCCAGATTGTCAGCAAAACCTTGGCCCAAAACCGGCAGCACAGCCTGACCCTCTTTGCTTTTGACCAGGGGGAAGAGATCAGCGCCCATGCCTCCGACGGAGACGCCATGGTCGTTGCCCTGGACGGCAAAGGCCGCATCACTATCGGCGATACGGTGCATTACCTCTCCGGCGGCGAAACCATCATCATGCCGGCTCAAACCCCCCATGCGGTTTATGCTGAGGAGCGCTTCAAAATGTTCCTGGTGGTAATCTTCCCGGAAAACCGCTGAAGTACAGGAGCGGGCGGCAGCGGCCCCCGGCTCAGCCGCTTAAAAAGCATACCCCGGTACAGACGGGTATGCTTTTTTCATACATTTTCTTTCTTTTCAGGGAGAGATATGCTATGATCGGTTATGAACATTTACGAAGGAGTACGGAGATACTTATGGAGAAATATTTTGCCATGCTGCAAGCCGGCGGCGCCGACCTGGCCCTGCGGATCGAAACCAAGTCCATCGTCACCGCGGCCTGGACAGTTTACAAATGCCAATTCGGCTGCCAAATGTTCGGCAAAAATCATTGCTGCCCGCCCCATACCCCCAGCTGGAAGCAGACCCAGGAAATCATCGACTGCTTCCGGTACGGCATCCTGTTCCGCTGCCATGACTTGCCTATTGTAACGCCCCTGGCCGTGGAAGTAGGGCGGGAGCTGTTCCTGGACGGCTATTATAAAGTCCTGGCCTTTGGCAGCGGCCCCTGCGAAAAATGCAAGGCATGCCGGGCTGAGCGCTGCACCTTTCCCATGGCAACCGTGCCCGCCATGGAAGCCTGCGGCATCGATGTATTCGCCACGGTACGGAATAACGGGCTGACCATCGAAACCCTGCGGGAGCAAGGCGAAATTGGGAATTACTTCGGCCTTTTGCTGGTGGAATAGCCAGGATTGCGCCCATGGGGGGAATCGCGGAGATTAAAGCCGGGTCCCCGGGCCGGAGGCCGGGTATGCCTTTAAATATGCGGTGATCTATGCATAATGCTGTAGAAAATCAGGGCGCTATATAGTATAATGCTTTTAGCTAAGCAAAACGCAAATACCCGTCGGCCGGAAAACATTCTGCAGGAGGTAGATATATGGACTCTAAAAAGCTCTCAAAAAACCTCATGGAAGAAATCGTTGAAAGGCGTATCGACCAGCTGGTGGAAGAAATCGACGCCTGTTGGTGCGACCAGTGCAAGGCGGATGTGCGCGCGCTGGCCTTAAACAATCTGCCGCCCCAATATATCGTGAACAGCGCGGGCGACATGTTTTCCCGGGTACATGCCCAGACCATCCAAAGACAGGTGGACGTAGAGGCCGCGATTATCCTGGCGATCGAGACCGTACGCAAAAACCCCGGGCATTAAGAGCTAAAGGCCCATACATACCCTTCCCGGCCCCCAGCCCCGGCTTTCTATCGCCAAAAAAGTAACGGCATCCGGACTTCCCGGAAAATGTCCGGCATGCCGTTACCGTATTGCTATGGCCATCATTGCTATGACCGTCAGCGGGGCGAAGATTTAAGCACTTACACTTAAAAATAAACACATTTACCGCCATGCGGTGAATGTGTTTATTTTTTACGATGCCGTCATTCAGGAGAAACGGCGCGGCTAGGATTGCGCTTTCTGCCGGAAACTGTTAAATCGCTGCAAACCTTGGGCCGTCCTTCAAGAAACAGTTGAAAAAGCCCAGGCAGTTTTCATTGAGCCGCGTCAGGTAGTCTGCAGGGCCGGCCGAAGAAGCATGCCCGTTCAACAGGCGCGTCAGCACAGGGGAAGCCAGGGCTAAATCCGTAAGCGACAAATGTCCGGCCCCGGCCAGGTACAGGTTGTAGGCGTCTTGGTCTTGATCCGGATCCGCCAGCAAGCGGGCATTTTGGGCGTATTGGGGCCATTCCGCCAGCTGGCTCCAGGAGCTGTCCGTATAGATGTTCAGCAGGGGAACCGGGTACGGGGCGCTTTCAAAGACAAAGGCGCCGTTTTCCACAGCACGGATATCCCAAAGAAAGGGGGATTCCAAGGCAATCACCGCCTTGATATCGCTTCTCAGGCGCCCGGCTCCCAGCATTGCGGAGCCCCCCAGAGAATGCCCGATCAAGCCGATATTCTGGCTATCCGTCAGGCTGAACGGCGCTTCAGCCGGGTTCTGCCTGGCCTGCTCCAGGATGGCGTCCAGCACAAAATTAATATCCGCCACCCGGATCCCCAGCCACTTCTCATATAGGGCCAAGCTGTTCTCTTTGTCCGCTTTGGCGTTTTCCCGCCGGAGTTCGTCCAGATAGCCGCTGTCGATCAGTAGCAATTCCCCGTTCTTACCCCTGGTATACAGGCATTGATACGTATGGTCGATGGCGCAGACCACATAGCCCTGGCTGGCCAGCTCTTGGCAGAGGGTTTCATTGCTATCGCGGGTGCCGAAAGCGCCGGGTGAGAAGACGATCAGGGGAAAGGGGCCCGCCGCCTGCTCCGGATACCAGAAGGCCGCTGTCAGCGTTCTGGCCCCGCCCTGCCTGCCGTAAGTCTCCGCCCTGCCCGTATCCGTGAACTGCCGGACAGACGTTTTGACCTGGCAGGGGCCGCTGGGGGGCAGCGGCGCGTATGGGGGGAAAAGGATCGCCCGCAGCGCCAGCCCCAGAATCAGGAACAGCCCGATGATCAAGGCCGCCCGCCTAAGGCCGCGCCTGCGCCTCTGCCCTGCTTTTAGCGTCTTTTTGCCTAATAATGCCATAATAAGTCCCCGCCAATCATTATTGCTGCTGCCCGCGCCCCAGGTTCTTCACGGCCAGGCTGCCGGTGGCCTCCAGCCAGTAGATCCAGCCGGCGGCGTTCGGAC
>DAIMZM010000031.1:0-23261 GCA_036733985.1 Bacillota bacterium | reverse complement strand
TATCCTGTTTACCGGCGACGCTGCCTGCCGCGTCGCCGGTAAACAGGATATCCGTATCGCCGCAGCTTAATTCGCAAACCAGGGAACAATTATTGCCCTCCCCAACCGTTGCCCAATCCTCAGGGGCCGGGTTGTAGACGGTCAGCCGCAAATAGCGGCCCAGGGTATAATTGTCCCCGGCGGCGGTGAAAACGGTTTTTGTGCCATTGCTCCGGGCTGCCTGCAGCAAGGTTCCCTGCGGGCCAGCTTCCGGCCAGCAATCCCCGGTCAGCAGGGTTCTTACCGGCAGGTTTTCCAGCGCCGAGATCAGGCCGTCCAGATGATCCTGATCCGGATGGCTGCTGACGATCAGGTCGATGCTGGAAATACCCTGGCTTTTCAAATAAGGCAGCAGGATATATTCCCCCACCGCACCGCTGCTTTTGCTGCCCCCGCCGTCGATCAGCACCGTATAGCCGTCCCTGGTCTGCACCAGGCAGGCGTCCCCCTGGCCCACATCCAGGAACACGGCTTTGGCCAGCGTCTCCCTTTCCCAGGCCAGGGCGGGCCAATGGCTGAGGATCGGGAACAGGCTGAAGCAGAGTACGGACAGCAGCAGGGCGAAAATCAGCCGCTTCCCCTGGCCCAGGCATTTGATCAGGGGCAGGGCCAGCAGCAGGGCCAGGATCAGGGCCACCGGCCAGAGGGGCAGGGCGCCGCTGACGCTGGCAGCCCCGGGCCAGCGTAAAAGCTGCTGGGCCAGGCGGTACAGCAGTTCCATCAGCCAGCCGGCGACAGACAGCAGCAGGGAAGCGGCATAGGGCCAGAACATGGCCAGCACAGCGCCGCCGAAGCCCAGCAGCACCGCGGCGCCGACCCCCCAGGCCACCAGGGGCGCGGGCAGCCAGCCCAGCCAGGAGATATGCCAGAAATAATAGCTGACCAGGGGCAGGGTAAACAGGGTGGCGGCCCAGGTCACGGCATAGCTGTCCCGGAGCAGCCGGGGCCAGGACCGCAGCAGCTTCTGGAAAGCCGGGTAATAGATAAGGATGCCCAGCACGGCGGCATAACTCAGCTGAAAACCCGGGTCCAGCAGCCATAGAGGCTTGAAGGCCAGGATGATCAGGGCGGAAAAGGCCAGGGCGCTGACGCCGTCCCCCGGCTCGTCCAGGGCCTGGGCCAGCAGCAGGGTCAGGGCCATCAGGGCGGCCCGGACAATGGAGGCGGCCGCGCCGGTCATGGCGATATAGAGCAGCAGCAGGGCCAGGATCACCGCCAGCCTGGCCTTGCGCTTCCTGTAACCCCCGCCCAGCAGCAGCAGGGCAAAGGCCACGATAAAGCCCACGTTCAGGCCGGAGACGGCAAAGGCGTGGAGCATGCCGGCCAGGCCTAAGGTATTGGACATCCGGTAGTCCAGGCCTGCCTTATCCCCCAGGAAGACCCCCAAGGCCAGGGCTTTCCTGGTGGGATCCATGCCGATTGCCGCAATGAGCAGCTTTTGCCGGAACCAGGCCCCTAATTGGCCCAGGCTGAAGCGGGGCCCTGCTTCCAACAGCAGCACTTCGCCGCCGTAATAGGCGCTGACAGAACCGGCGATGCCCTGGTATGATAAATAGGTCTGATAATCAAAGGCCTGGGGATTCCCTGGCAGCCGGGGCTGGAAGCATTCCCCCTGGACCTGAATCCGGCTCCCGGCCCGGGGCAAAGCCCCTTCAGCGTAAACATAAACCGGGGCTGTGGCCAGGGCCTGGTTGTTCAGGCTTTCCACCTGCAGCAGCAGGCGGTAGGTCCCATCCTCCTTGGGAACGGCCGCGCCCATCACCCGGCCTTCCAGCGTCACCTGTTCCGCGTCCGCGCAGGGCCAGGCGTCCAGGGCCGCCTGCTGCCCGGCGCATAAGTAAAGCCCCAGCAGCGCGGCGGAGAGCAAAAGCGCCGGCAGGGGTTTGGCATTCCGGAACAGGCAATAGGCTGCCAAGACCCCGCTGAGGATCAGCAGGGCCAGGGCCAGGTTTAAGCCGGGCCGCAGCCAATGGGCCAGGAGGATGCCGGCCGTCATGGCCAGGAGCAGCCACAGCAAAGGACGGCCTTGCAAAGGGCCGGGCAGGGACAGGGTGGGATTCAGCGTTGTCCGTCTAGTCCACACAGACCAAATCCCGCAATTGGGCCAAGGTGGCTTCGCCAATACCTGGCACCGAGAGCAGCTGCTCCACACTGGTGAAGCCGCCCTGCTGTTCCCGGTAAGTGATGATGGCCTGGCCTTTGACCTGGCCGATGCCGGGCAGGGCCGTCAGCTCCGTCAGGCCGGCCTGGTTCAGGTTGATCAGCCCGTTGGCAGTGGCTTCGCCGCTCTGGGCGGCCAGGCCGCTGAAGCGCTGCTGGCGCAGGTCTTCATCCAGGCTGAGATACGGCACCACCAGCTGCTGGCCGTCGTTGAGCCGGGCAGCCAGATTCAGCAGATCCGTATCCGCTTCCGGCAGCAGCCCGGCCAGGGCCAGGGCGTCGTTGACCCGGCTGCCCTCCGCCAGCCAATAGAGGCCCGGGGCGGCCACCGCGCCTTTGATATCCACTGCCAGCAGCGCCGCTGCCGGCGCAGCTGTTTCCGGAACCGCCGCTGCCGGAGCTGTTGCGCCCCTGTTTTCCAGCTCTGTGTTTGCCGGGCTTTCCGTCAGGCCTGGAGGGGCCAGATAGCGGCCGTAACCGCTGCCGGCGGCAAAAGCCAAAAAGAGCAGAAGCAGCAGCAAGAGCACAGCGCGTTTATGCGCCGCCAGTTTGGCCCCGGCCTGTTTTAGTTTTGCCAGCGGCTCCGCCATAAGCAGCCTCAGTTTTCGTCGTAGAAATGCCGCAGCCGTTTATCCGCGATCCGGGCATTATGATCCGCGCTTTCCGCGCCGGCGATCACATAGCCCTCACCGTCGGCATACCGCAGCGTATCGCCTTCCCGGGCCTCCTCCGGCAGTTCGCCCAGATGGATATTGAGCACCCGTCCCGCTCCGTCATAGCATACGGCGATATCCCTTTCGAAATAAGCGATGGTGATGGTCATGTCCAGGCCTCCTTTCTCCCAGCTCTAGCGGTCGGTAACAATGGCGATGGCCTGGCCGTTGCTGACGGCGGCCACCGAACCGTGCAGATCTGTGCGGTAGAGGATCAGATTGGCTGCGTTTAGGGTCCGCATCACTTCTTGATGGGGGAAACCGTATTCATTATCCCCGGCCAGGGAAATCAGGGCGATCTCCGGGCTGACCGCGGCCAGGAAAGCCGCTCCGGTGGAACTGGCGCTGCCATGATGGCCGATTTTCAATAAATCCGCGTCAATATCCCAGCCCTGGTCCAGGATATCCCGCTCCGCCCGGGTCTCGGCGTCGCCGGTCAGGAGAAAACGGGTTTCGCCATAGGTCAGCAGCAGTACCAGGGAGCTGTTGTTCAAATCCTCCGGGCCATAGTCCTGGCTGGGGGAAATGATTTGGCAGTCCGCGCCGGCAAAGGGGAAGCTGTCCCCGGCCCAGGCTTCTACCTGGGGCACGTCGTATTTATCGATGAGAACCAGCAGATCCCGGTAAACAGCGGAATCCGCGGCCTGCTCCGGCAGGTAGACCGTGCCCACGTCATAACGGCGCAGCACTTCCCCGGCATTGCCGATATGATCCTCGTGACCATGGGTCAGCACCAGGATATCGATATCCGGCACCTGGCGGGCGGAAAGGAAATTCAGCACAGCCATCACAGCGTCGCCGCTGCCGGTATCCACCAGCATGGCCTGATCTCCTTTTTCCACCAGGATACAGTCCCCCTGGCCCACATCCAAAAAGAACAGGGCCAGCTCATCGTCTTGCAGCCGGACTTGGGCCGCCGGGGAAATTCTGCCGCCGGAGAGCAGGATATGGGCGTTGCCGCCGGAAAAATAATAGGAGGCCAGGGCCAGGATCAGCACAATAACCAGGGCAGCGGGGCTTTTCAACAGGTTTGGCGAAAATTTTGGTATTTTCATCCTTCTCATGTGGATAATTTTCGCTGATCCCGGCCATATCTCCTGCAACAGGCTGGATAATTGTTAAGCGCAGGCAGAGAACCGGAAAAACCACTTGACAATCAGCCTGTATTTTGGTACTATATTCTTCGCGCGTGGTGGATGTGGCGAAGCGGCTAACGCACCGGATTGTGGCTCCGGCATTCGAGGGTTCGAACCCCTTCATTCACCCCAGACAGCTTGGGGCAGAGCCGCGGCAACGCGGCTTTGCCTTTGGCAATGTCATTCGGCTTACTTCAGCATTGGGGTGTAGCCAAGCGGTAAGGCACCGGTCTTTGGAATCGGTATTTCGTAGGTTCGAATCCTGCCACCCCAGCCAGAGTTTCCGCGGAAGGAGGCGCGCCGCCCGCCTCAAGCGGCCGCCGCCTGCTGCGCTGCACCGGGTGTTTTACCAAAACAGTATAGGAGCCATTAGCTCAGCCGGCAGAGCACCTGACTTTTAATCAGGGTGTCCCGCGTTCGAATCGCGGATGGCTCACCAGCCGCTAGGAGCGGCAGCCAAAGTCGCGTATCAAGATGGTACGCGGCTTTTTCTTTTACGAAGGATTTTATTGCCTACGTTGAAGCCTATCTATATAAAAACGCTCCTCCCAGCCGTGTACTAAGGCCAGGAGGACATTAGTTGACGACGGCGTATGAGAGGAGGGTTACTGAGGCCTCTATCGTTTTAGCAGAGCGCTATAATTATTATTTAGTTTGGTACAAATTATAAGTGTATAGCGTATTGAGTAAGTTTTGTTGCGCCATATCATTTATCAGTAAGTACATATAGAGCTGAAAACCTATTCCCTGCGCCTGCATTCGATCTAAGACTTCACGTTCGAAGTTTATCGATTGATTATTGTTGGTAAACGCGAGCAATAATCCTTCAATAAACGAACTAAACGCCGTGTCCGCCGGTTCGACCGCGTAGCTGGGAACAGGTCCGAAGTTTTGCTGATATTCGGTTTTTAATCGATCCATGGTTCTAATTTCAGAGGCCAGGATATTGTTCAGCAGGCTTATATTGAATTCGTCGGAAGCTTGCTTTAATAAATTATTGTACAGTTCTATTGCTTTAGCCGACTGCCGTATCGACTGCATCAGAATATCTCTTAAAGTCTGATTCGGCATCTGAACAAAAATATAACGCGGCTGTTTGAGCATGATAAAGCCCACCCTTCTTACCACTTTTGGTAAATATTATTCACGTTTTTGAGATTGGTGCATACAGGCATCAAAAAGCAAAGGTTAAGTAGTCAGAAGACGACCGCTTAACCCCTGCTTTTTATCACGGCAGCGCGCCCCGCCCTTATTGCCGTATCAGCAATTCTGCCGTACCGGCCCGGCCGCCTTACTTATACGCCAGATTCATGGTGGGGTTCTTCCCGTCCCAATCGATTTTGACCGGAACCAACTTTTGGATATCCCGCAGCTTGATATAATTGCTGCCCCCTACGTTGACAGCCTCCACCTCGATGTAGTCCCCGGTGTCCAGGCTCTTGACCTTCACTGTGATGATTTCCACGTCCTCTTCCTCCTCCGCATATTTCGGTAAACCGTATCCGGCCACGCCTGATACCGCGCTCCGCCGCTTCCGCTCCACCGCGCCGCCGTTAGTCTGGCTGACGCTGGATGTGTTGCCTTCGATGGTGCTGATCATGTGGTTGCTGTAGCCGGTGACGATGCCCACATGGTCTGATGTGCCGTTGGAATTGAAGTCGTAAAAGACGATATCCCCCGGCTGCGGCGTGTAGCCTTTTGCTGCCCTGAACCGGCCCTGCCCCTTATAGAAGCCCATGCCATGGGGCACATAGGCAAATTTGGGGATAACATCATTCCCAATGCCCGCCTGGGCCGCGCACCAGGAAAGGAAGATGGCGCACCAGGGCTGCTTATCCGCCCCGTACCAGACCCCATACTTATTGGAGCCGTTAGCGGCCTGCTTGTACCCCACTTCCTTGGCGGCAATCGCCAAAATATTACTCTTTTGCGTCATGCTGTTATATTCACCTCCACCTACATCATAGTATAGTTTATTCCATAAAAAGTGACATGCTCCAGCCGTTGATATCGCTATTCAAAAAGCATACGTCTTAATTGGTCATCGCTCCTCTCCTTTCGATCTATTTGGCAAACAAAAAAAGAATGCTTTGCGTTCTCTTTTCTGCCGTAGAGGCAGATGCACATTAGGATTTTATCATCAGTTCCGGTTAAAAAAGTGCCATTGGCAAAAATGATTTTTGACTGCTTCTCATGATTTCTCCTTATTATTAATAAATAAGTAATTAATGGTTTTCAGGTCCCGGCTTCCGGTATCAGGCAGGTCTGCTCCGCTTCCGGAATCAAATCCGCCGTGTCTCCCGGCTGCAGGACGCTGTGGAGCGGCAGCGGATTTCAGCCGCCCCGGACAAAGGCTGGAAAACCCCTTCCCGGCTGCTGCCCCCATAGGTGGCGGCCAGCAGGCGGAAGCGCTTTCCCTGATATAGGAAAAGCCGCATTCAAAAAGCATTTTCCGGCAGCGGGCCATATCCATGCGCAGCCTCCCTGTCGCAGGAAAAATTCGGCTCGTCCAGGATTTTCCCAGCGATGCACAAAGGCTGAAGGATGCCCCGGTGGTATCCAGGCTGCCGTTGCCAAAGGTGGCGGTGATCCCCGGCGCCTCCGCCTTGCCGGAGTCCAGGCAATGGAGGATAGCCAGGCCATCGTCCACAACCCGCCCCCATATCAGCCTTAGGGGTTTATACGCCTTTGCGGCCGATTAGCGGCGGCAAAAAAAAAGAACGCCAAACGTTCTCTTTTCCGCCGTTACAGCAGATGCCGGATCAGGCGTTTTCTTTGTCTTGAAATGCGCAGCTTTGATTTGACACTTTCAAGAAAAGCGGTTACTATTAGCCCATGGAGGTGGGAAGTTTGGAAATCAAGATCCTGCAATTATTAGCGGGGGCCGGACAGGCCACCGGCCTGACCGTGATCATCGACGTTTTTCGGGCCTTTTCCGTGGCTTGCTATGTGATGGCCGGCGGCGCGGCTAAAGTCATCCCCGTGGCGGGGATCCAATTGGCCTATCAGCTGAAGGCGGAACATCCGGACTATATCCTGATCGGCGAACGCCAGGGCCGGATACAGCCTGGCTTCGATTATGGCAATTCCCCAACCCAGCTGGCAGCGGTGGATTTCCGGGGCAAAACCCTGGTGCATACCACCAGTTCCGGCACCCAGGGCCTGATCCGGGCGGAAAAAGCAGGGGAGATCATCACCGGCAGCCTGGTCAATGCCCAGGCGGTGGCCGCTTATATCCGGGCTCAGGCGCCGGCAACCGTTTCCTTGGTGGCCATGGGTGATGCCGGGATTGCCCCGGCGGAGGAGGATATGGTCTGCGCCGAATACATCAAAAGCCTGCTGGAAAACAGCGCTTATGATCTGGATGCTGCCTTGGAAAGACTGCGTCAGGGCGCCGGCCGGCGCTTTTTTGATCCGAAGAACGCGGATTGGTCCCCGGAAGGGGATTTTTGGCGCTGCACCGCTGTCAACCGTTTTGATTTTGTGCTGAGGGCGGAGAAAAACGCCGCCGGTTTCTATTGCCTGACCTCAGTCAGGCCGGACTGAGGCTGGTACAATCTTACGGCCCGGGTTGATGACGCTTCAGCACCGATACCGGCCTTTGGGCGTAAATAGGCTCCCCTTGCCACAGGCCAAGCTTTACCTTTATGCAGCCTGGTTTAAGAGGAGCCTATGAGGAGCCTATGAGGGGCCTATAAGGAGCCTATAAGGAGCCGGGAGGGTCAATGATTAATTAGCGTCATCTGCCAGGATCCGGGTTTTCCGCTTCCTCGCCGTCAAACATGATCGGAATTCTCCGGCAGTCCATGCTGGGCTGGCCGGGATGGGCGTCCGCGCCGTATTCAAGGGACAGCTTGATTAATATCGGCTGCGTGATAAGGACGTCGCAGCCGATATTATTGCAGCAGGTCCCCGGGCGAAAGCAATGCCGCACTTCCGGCCCGCCGCAGCATTCCGTTGCAATGGCATGGACGGTTACCTCCGGCCGCAAGCGGACCGCGATATTGACGGCGGCGCTATGTTCGCTGGTGCTGACGCATGAGGAACGTATGGGTTCGGGTCTAATTTCAGGTTTATATTCTGCCATGGTCTTACTCCCTCCGCTTAATTCGTTTTGACGTTGTCGGTTGCATCAAGAGGCTAGGGGATATTGACAAGCCGTTGCGGCCGCAGTTCTTGTCAAAAAGAAAGAATTCTTATTAAAAATGCTCGATTGCATTGACAGTTTATGCTTGTCATCTGCCAAGCGTTACAGGAAAGCCCAAGGCTTGAAAAATTTCCGCGCCGCGCAAAGCAAAAGCCCTGGCTTCTGTGACAGAAGCCAGGGCTTTGAGTTGTTTTGGCTATTTCAGATGTATTTTGCGGGATAGGTTCAGCAGGCTGCTGATGATCAGTTTTTCTTTTTCCCCGTCAATACGGAAGCTGGGGCCGATCACGGACAGGCCTAAGTACATTTTCTCCTGGGGAAAGCTGATGGGGATGCCGAAAGCCAGGGTATCCGCGTCCACCGTGCTGTCGGAGGCTACATAGCCCTGAGCCCGGGCCTGGGCCAGCATGGCTTTGATCGCTTCCGGATCCACCAAAGTGCGGTGGCTGTAGCTTTTCAGCGGCCGGTCATGCAGGATCTCATCCACCATCTGGTCGGGCATACCCATCAGGACTGATAGCCCGGTGGCGCCGGCATGAAGGGGGAAGCTTTTGCCCACTTGGGCGGAGATGCGCACATTCGCCTCAGCCTCGAATTTCTCAATGCAGATGGCCCGGTGATCCGAATACATCACCAGCACCACGGTCTCGCCGGTTTGTTCCAGCAAGTCTTTCATATCCGGGGCCAGGGTTTCTTTGAATGAAACATGATCCAGGGCATGATTGCTCAGGGACAGCACCTTCAGGCCGATATGGTAGCGGTTGCCCTCGGCGCTCCGGCTTAAAAAACCGCCGGATTCCAAGGTGGCCAAAATCCGGAAGGCAATGCTCTTATGCAGCCCGGTGGTTTTGCTGACTTCCGCCAGGGTCAGCCCCTTCTCCTCTTTGGCAATGGTGTTCAGCACCTGCATGGCCCGGATGATGGATTGATTGTAGTAGGATTCTTTCATGCTGTCCTCGCCGGCTGAGCCGGATGATTAAAGTTTGATTACATTTGGTGAGTATATCACAATCTGGCAATTTTGTCATTCTTTTTATTGGCGCCCAGCCAGACCCCGGCCACCACCAGGCCGGCGCCGATCAGCTGCATTCCTGTGAGCACCTCCCCCAGCCAGAGGGCGGAGATCAGCACCGCTGAAATGGGCAGGAAACTGTTGATCACCCCGCAGCTGCACATGCCCAGCTCCTGCACTTGGCTATTCCAGATATAAAAGCCCACGCAGCCGGGGAACAGGCCCATGTAGAGCAACAGCAGCCATTGCCTAAGGGTGATGTCCGCCAGCAGGCCTAAACGGGGGATCATGGCGGGGGTATAGAGCAGGCCGGCCAGGAGAAAAATCCAGAACAGGGCTTCCCGGTAGGGCAGATGCTGGCCGTATTGGCGGTTCAGGGTGGCGTAGGCGGCCCAGCAGACGGCGGTGCCCACAAACATCAGATCCCCGGAAACAAAGCTGAAGGACTGGCTGTTGAAATCCGCCGCCCCCACCACATTCAGGATTACCCCGGCAAAAGCGGCCGTCACCCCCAGGATGCGGCGGCGGCCCAGCTCCTCTTTAAAGGTAAAATGGGCGATCAGGACGATCAGCGCCGGGTTGAGGGCATTGATCAGGGTGCCTTTGCCGGCCTGGGTATGCTGCAGGCCGGTGCAGAGCAGCCAATAAAAAGCCGCCACGCCGAAGAAGGCCATAGCCAGCAGGGGCCGGAAATCCGCTTTCAGCGTGGCGAGACGAGGCCGCTCCTTGCCAAAGCATAAAAACAGGGTGGCGAAGAAGAGGGTGAGGATGATCCTGAGAAAGGATATCAAATAGGGATCCAGGCCCTGGAGCACCAGATAACGCACTACCGGCGAGGCGCTGCCCCAGAAAAATACCGCCAGCCAGACCAGAAATAGGCCTTGTCCTCTTGATTTGCCCATACTGCCTCCTTAAGTAGAGAGAATCGAAGCCGTCCGCCCCCGCTAAAATAGCCCTGCCGCTGCCCCGGCAAAAGCAGGAGCGGCGGCAGGGCCGGTCTCAGCGTGTCGGCTTACAGCGTTGCCGGCGGCTCTAAATCCAAAGCGTCCAGGGCCGGCAGCGCGTTCAGCAGAACTTCCGCGCCGATCATTAAATTCGCCGGCGGCGTGTATTCTTCCTGGCTGTGGCTGATCCCTAAATGGCTGGGCACGAAAAGCATGGCCGCGGGCATGGTTTTGGCCAGGGGGCTGGCGTCATGGGAAGCGCCGCTGGGCATGGGCCGGTATTTCAGCCCCAGGCTTTGGCAGCAATCATCCAGCAAGCCGACGAGCCGCGGATCCAGCCGGGCCGGGGGCTTATCAACCAGCAGGAACATTTGGGCTGTGCAAGGGCCGGTCCGGGCCAGGATCTCCTTGAGCTTAGCCGCGGCCCGCTCAGTATCCGCCGGATGCTGGCTGCGGATCTCCACAGTGAAGGAAAACCCGCCCGCCACCACGCCGATTTGCCCTGGTTCAACGGCGATTTCCGCCACATTGCAGACCATTTCCGATTCCTCGCGCATATAGCCCAGCCAGGCGTCAATGGCATGAACGCCGGCATAAAGGGCGTCCTTCCGCTCAGCCGTGGGGGTGGTGCCCGCATGGTTGGCTTCGCCGTGCACCTGGCAGCGGTAGCGGCTGATGCCCACAATGCCGGTGGGGATACCGATTTCCAGCCCTTGCCGCTCCAGCACCGGGCCTTGCTCAATATGGGCTTCCAGGTAGGCGGCATAAGTGCCGGCCGCAGCCTGGGCCTGGGCAACGGCCTCGCGGCTCAGGCCCCGTTCCGCCAAAACCCGATCATCCGGCAGCTCCCGCACCAGGCCGCAGAGGGCCCGGCTGCCGAAGGTGCCCCCTAAGGGGCCTCCTTCCTCAGCGGTAAAGGCTACCGCCTCCAAACCGTGGCGCAGGGTCAGGCCCTGTTCCGAGAGGCTCTGGGCAGCCTCAATGGCGGCGAAGACGCCGTAAGCCCCGTCATAAATACCACCGTCCAGCACCGAGTCCAGATGGGAGCCGATCAGCAGGCGGGGGGCCAGGGGGTCGCTGCCGGGCAGCAGGCCGAAAAGATTGCCCACGCTGTCGATGCGGGTGATCAGGCCGGCCTTTTCCATACAGGCCTGGGTGAAATCCCGGGCCTCCAGATAAGCCGGCGTATAGGCTTCCCGGCGCAAGCCCCGGCCTTCCACCCAGCCGATCCGGCCCTGGGCCAGCAGATTGGCCATCAGCCGCTGGCCGCTGATTTTCAGGGGCGGGTTCATGCCCGGCTCTCCCGGCTGTTGTTCAGCCTGATCCAGCGGCCATAACCCGGCTCGGCAGGGAAACGCCCCTGGTCGTAAACCAGGCGGCCCCGGACATAAGTTTGCGCTACCGGGCCGTATAAGGTGACCCCATCCATAAAGTGGCAGACATCCCGGGCCATGGTGGCCAGATCTTCCGCCCGCAGCTGATAAGGCTGTTCCGGATCCAGCAGCACCAGGTCCGCGTCCGCCCCCGGGCGCAGGCTGCCTTTTTGGGGATAGAGGTCGAAGATTTTGGCCGGGTTGGCGCTGAGCAGCTCAACGGCCCGGCCCAGGCTGATGCGGCCTTCATGGACAGCCCTGAGCATATAGCCCAGACGGGTTTCCAGACCGGGGAAGCCTGCCGGGGCCACGAAAATATCTTCCTTATGATTTTCCTTTTCCGCAACCAGGTAAGGGGCATGGTCGCTGCCGATGGTATCCACGGTGCCGTCGGACACATATTGCCAGAGCGCGTCAGCCATTTCCCGGCTGCGCAAGGCCGGGTTGCATTTGCAATAAGCGCCGTGGCGGGCCACATCCGCTTCGGACATATAGAGATAATGGGGGCAGGTCTCCACATAGACTTCCAGGCCTTGGGCCCGGGCCGCCCGGGCCAGTTCCATGGATTCCGGCGCGGAAATATGTACCAGATAGACCCGGGTTTTGGTTTCTTTGGCAATGGCCAGCAGGCGCTGGACAGCCAATACTTCCGCCAGGGCGGGCCGGGACAGGCAATGGGCGATGGGCGCCGTATTGCCCGCTGCCCGTAAAGCCGCGATCCCCCCCTGCACCATGTCATTATCCTCGGTATGGGCGGCCATCAGCAGGCCGGTTTTTGCCACTTCCTGCATCACCTGGTACAGCTCAAAGTTATTCTTGGCGGTCAGGCCCAGGAATTCCTGATCCCGGCCCTCCGGCGCGGCATGGAGAAAGGTCTTGAAAGCGCAGATGCCTGCCGCCGCCAGGGGCTTGATCTGATCCAGGTGCTCGGCCCCGGCAGCGCCGTAGAAGACGATATCCACCAGGCATTCCGCTTCCGCCGCGTCCACCCGGCGTTGAAGGGTTTCCGGAGAATACTGGGGCGGGGTGGAGATGGGATGCTCGATGATGGTGGTGCAGCCGCCGGCTGCCGCGGCCTGGGAACCGCTGACAAAGGTTTCCCGGAGTTTGCCGCCGGGATAGCGGATATGGACATGGGGATCCACGCCCCCGGGCAGCAAATATTTCCCCCCGGCGTCCACCACCTGGACGGCTTCAGCCGCTTCCGGCTCCTGCCCTGGGCCGAACAGGGCGGCTACCCGGCCCTCCTTAACGGCCAAAGCACCGTAGAGCAGCCCTTCTTCCAGGCAGAGCCGGGCGTTTTTGATCAGGATATCGTACAATGGGATTCCTCCTTGTTTCAGACTAGTTGCTTTTTTGCCATTCGCCGTCCACGATTTCCCATTGTACCCCTTGGGCCACGCTTTGGATGGCTTCGATGATCTTTTCATAGCCGGTGCAGCGGCAGAGATTGCCGGACATGGCATAGCGTATTTCTTCCTCAGTGGGCTGGGGGTTGGCGGCCAGCAGGGCCTTGGCGGACAAAATCATGCCCGGGGTGCAATAGCCGCATTGGATGGCGCCCACGGCGATAAAGGCTTCCTGCAGCGGGTCCAGCTTACCGTCTTTTTCCAGGCCTTCGATAGTCAGGATCTCCTTACCTTCCGCGTCCACCGCCATAAACAGGCAGGACGCCAGGGCTTGGCCGTCCACCAGCACCGTGCAGGCGCCGCATTCCCCTTCGGCGCAGCCGCATTTAGTGCCGGTGAGATCCAGGCCTTCCCGGATCAGGCGCAGCAAATTCCAGTCCACCGGCGCTTCCAGGGTCTTAGCCGCACCGTTGATACGGAAATGAATGGTTTTCGTCTCCATTATTGTTCCTCCTTCAGCGCCAACAGGGCTCTTTCCACCAAGACCCCCGCCATTTCCTGGCGGTAGCCTTTGGAGGCCCGCAGATCGGAAATGGGCCGGGCGTCTTGGGCTGCCAAAGCGCCGATTTGTTGCGGATCAAGAGCGGCCAGGGCCTGGCCGTCCAGGGCCTGCTCGGCCTGGGGCGAGCGGATCAGGGTGGGAGCCACCGCGCCCAGGCAGACCAGGGGCTCGGTGATTCTGCCCTCAAGGAGCCGGAAAGCCGCCGCCGCGTTGACCACGGCGATATCCGCGGCCTTCCTCGGCCCCAGCTTGGCAAAGGCAGCCCTGAAGCCCGGGGGCGGGGCGGGCAGGAAAATTTCCCGCAGCAGCTCGCCTGCTTGCAGCAGGGTGGCGCCGGGGCCAATAAGGAAATCCGCCAGGGCTACTTCCCGCTCCCCGTCCGGGCCGGCAAGCCGCAGCCTGGCCCCTAGGACCAGCAGGGCCGGGGCGGAATCCGCCACCGGGGAAGCATTGCAGAGATTGCCGCTTAAAGTGCCGATATTCCGCACCTGGGGCGTGCCGATCTCCCGGACGGCCGCGGCCAGCACCGGGTATTTTTCTTTGACCAGGGGATGGGCGGCAATGGCGGAAAGCTTGGCCAGAGCGCCGATGGCCAGGCCGGCCCCGTCCTCCCAAATATAATCCAGGCCGGGGATGAACTTGATGTTGACCAGGTGCTTCTTATAAATACCCTGGTTCAGCTTCACCACCAGGTCGCTGCCGCCGTTTAAGACCGCGGCCTCTTGGCCCAGGCTCTGCAGCAGGGTGCAGGCCTCCGCCAGGGTGGCGGGCTGATGATAGTGGATCTTGCTCATGCTTTTGCCTCCTTTTCTGCAGCCTGGCAGGCCAGGCCGGCCAGAATTTTTTCCGGGGTAAGAGGCAGGTCGCGGATGCGCACGCCGCAAGCATGGTACACCGCATTGCCCACCGCCGCGGCCACCGGATTGGTCACGCCCTCACCAATGGCTTTGGCGCCAAAGGGGCCGGTGGGCTCATAGGTATCGGCGATGATCTTTTCCACCTCCGGCATATCCATGAAGGTCAGCATTTTATAGGTTGAGAAGCCGGCGTTCAGCAAGCGGCCGGTGGCTTCGTCCACCAGGGTGTCTTCCATCAGGGCAAAGCCCAGGCCCATATGCATGCCGCCCACCATCTGGCCTTCCACATTGTTCAGGTTGATCACGGTGCCGATATCCACGCCGCTGATGGCCCGGACAATGGTCACATTGCCGGTACGGGTATCCACATCCGCCACGATGAAGATGGCCACGAAATGAGGCGGGCAATTATTGGGCCGGATCGAGGTGGCGGACATGGCCAGGCCCCAGCCGCTGAAATGGCCGGTTTGCACCACCTTGGCCACGGGTATGGCTCTTTCAGGCTGCTTATTGGGCCAGACCAGGCTGTTTTCAATGATGATGTCCTCGTTGCCGCAGGCGAAGATGCGGGCCGCCCATTGCACCAGGATTTCCCGCACTTCATAGGCGGCTTTCACCGCCGCCTGGCCGGAGCCGTAGAGGCCCCGGCTGGCATGGGTGGGGCCGTCAAAGGGGGCGGAATCCGTATCCCCGGCGTTGACCAGCACATCCCCGTATTTCAGGCCGATAGCTTCGGCGATCATGGCCGCGTGGGCGGTGAGTACGCCGCTGCCCATATCGCAGGCGGCATTGTTCAATTGGGCCATGCCGTCCTCATTCATCTTGATATAAGCGCCGCTGAAATCGATGATGAAGCGGTTGGGCTTTTCCGAGCCGCAGCCGGAGGTATGGAAACCCCGGGCCAGGCCCAAGCCCCGCTTGATCCAGGGCCGATCCGGAAAAGGGGTATGGTTGAAATGGCCCCGGTTGGCCCAGTCCACCTTGGCCGCGCCCAAGGCCAGCAGTTCCGGGGTGCCGCAGGAACGGATGGTGGCGGTGACCGCCGGGCCCTGGCCGTAGAAAATATCGCCGATGCCCAGGTTGTTCTTTAAACGGAGCTCAATGGGGTCGATGCCCAGTTCCAAAGCGGCTTCGTCCATCAGGGTCTCGAAAGCCCAGTTGGCCTGGGGATTGCCCGCGCCCCGCATGGCGGTTAAGGGCGGGGTATTGGTGTAGACGGAACGGCCGGTCATGCGCACATTGGCCACCTTATACATGGACAGGGAAAAGCCAGCGCATAGCGCCATCTTGGAGCTGCCGGAAAAAGCGTAAGCGCCGGTATTGTCCGTCACATCCGAATGCACCGCGGTGATCAGGCCGTCCTTTTTGAAGCCCACCCGCATTTTGATGACCATGGGATGGCGGCCGCAATTGAGGAACATCTCTTCCCGGGATTTTTCGCCCCGCACCGGCCTGCCTAAGCGCAAGGCCAGGAAAACGCAGATATTCTCAATGAAGCCGGTGTGGATATGGGCGCCGAAGCTGCCCCCCAGATAGGTGCGGTGGCAGTTCAGACGGCTCACCGGGATATCCAGCGAATAGGCGATGTTCTGACGCATGGCATGGATGCCCTGGGTGGTGGCGTAAACGTCCACCCGGCCGTCGGGATTGGGGATTGCCAGGCAGGCGGTACGCTCCAGCTGGCCGTTGTTTGGCCGGGAGGTGCGGTATTCCCGTTCCATGAGATAGTCCGCTTCCCCAAAGCCCTGTTCCACATCGCCGATCACCGTATCGGCTTCGTCAAAGATATTGCCATTCAGCAGCACCGGCTCCGCGCCCTTCTTCGCTTCCTCCTGGATTTGCGGCGCATCCGGTTCAAGGGCCTGTTCCAGGGTGACGGCGGCGGGCAGGACCTGGTAGTCCACCTGGATCAGCTTCAGGGCCGCTTCGGCGATCTCCTCGCTTTCCGCAACCACGGCAGCCACCCGGTCGCCCACATAGCGCACATGCTTTTCCAGCAGATAGCTGTCATAATACATCTTTTCCGGCACATGCAGGAACTGATGCATGCTGAGGACTTTCGGCACATCCTCATAAGTGATGATATCCGCCACGCCGGGCAGGGCTCTGGCAGCGGAAACGTCAACGCTTTTAACAATGGCGTTGGCATGGGGGCTGCGCAGGATTTTGCAGTGGAGCATACCGGGGACGCTAAGGTCCCCGGTATATTTCAGCTTGCCGGTGGCTTTCAGATAGGCTTCGATCTTGCCCTGCCTTTTGCCTACCACATTCAGCTTATCGCCGATCATCTTCATCCTCCTTACATCTTAGGGGTACGGGGGCTGCTATTGCCGTTCTTTCAGCGCTTGCAGCATTTTATCCTTGGTAATGGGCAAATCCTTCATCCGGATACCGCAGGCGTCGTAGATGGCGTTGGCAATCGCGCCGGGCACCGGGGCCACAGCCATTTCGCCCACGCTTTTCGCGCCAAAGGGGCCGGAAGGCTCATAGGAATCCACAATGATGATCTTGGATTTGGGCATATCCAAGGCCCGGGGCACTTTGTAGTCGGTGAAATTGCAATTTTGCAGCACACCGTCCTGATTATAGATCATGTCCTCAGTCAAGGTGAGGCCCAACCCCTGGCAGAGGCAGCCTTCCACCTGGCCTTCCACCATGCGGGGGTTCACGGCCACGCCCACGTCATGGGCTGCCACGTAGTTCAGCACCTTGACTTCGCCAGTTTCCTGATCCACTTCCACCTCGGCAAAATGGGCGGCAAAGGCCGGCGGGCAGTTCAGCGAAGAATAGCTGGCGCTTTCGCAAAGATACATGGGGGTGGGGGAGAGATACATGGCATAATAGGCCACCTCCTTGATGCTGGCGATCCGGCGGCCGTTCTCCCGGCGCACCACCCAGCCGTCGTCCGTATCCAGATTGCCGGAAAGCTGGCCGCTCATGGCGGCGGCATAATCCAGCACATGGGCCTTGACTTTTTCCGCGGCCAGCTTCACCGCGTTGCCGGCCACATAGGACTGGCGGGAGGCGTAGCTGCCCATATCAAAGGAGGTGACGTCCGTGTCCGCGGAGAGGGCATGGACGTCCTCATAGCGGATGCCCAGGGTATCGGCGCAGATCTGGCTGTGCACGGTATCCGAGCCCTGGCCCAGATCCGGGGAGCCGATCAGCAGCTCCACCGTGCCGTCCTCGTTCATGGTGACGGTGGCGGAGGAAAAATCCGGGCAGGCCGAGGTGCCGGTGACATGGAGGGCGGCGGAAAAGCCTTTGCCATAGACTTTCTTACCATCCGCCGGGCGGCGGGGCTCATAATAGCCGATCTCCTTGGCGCCCTGATCCAGGCATTGTTCCAGCTCGCAGCTTTCCAGTATCCAGTCGGATTTCAAAGCAACCGGATTGGGCTGGCCCACCTTGACCAGGTTGCCCTTGCGGAAGGCGATGGGATCCATTTGCAGCTCCCGGGCGATGCGGTCGAAATGCATTTCCCGGGCATAGCTGATCTGGGGATTGCCATACCCCCGGTAAGCGCCGGAATCCGGCAGATTGGTGTAGACGATTTCCGCGTCGAATTGCAGGTTGGCGATATCATAGGGGTTCTTGGTGCACATGGCTTTGGTCACATAAGGGCTGTGGCCGGTATAGGCCCCCGCATTGGTGCGCACATGGATTTGATAGGCGGTGATGCGGCCGTCCTTGGTCACGCCGGTTTTCAGGCTGATCTGGGACTGATGCCGCTGGGTGGTGAAGGCCAGGTTCTCTTCCCGGGTCATTTCCATGCGCACCGGCCGGTTGACCTTCAAGGCGGTGAAGACGCAAAGCAGTTCGTTTTCCACCATCTGCCGCTCGCCAAAGCCGCCGCCTAAAGCCGGTTTGATCACCCGGATCTTGCTCATGGGGATACCCAGCACTTCCGAGATATCCCGGCGGATATGATAGGGCACCTGGGTGGTGGACCAGAGGGTGATTTTGCCGGAAGGGGTGGGCTGCGCCACAGAGCAGGCGCTTTCCATGCAGCAATGCTGCTGGGGCTGGGTGGTGTAGCTGTCCTCGAAGATCAGGTCGGCTTGGGCAAAGCCGGCTGCCAGATCGCCCTTGCCCATGGAAGCGTCCAGGATATTGTGGCGGGTGCCGGGGTGGATTTCCGGGGAAGCCGGATCCATGGCCGCTTCGATGGTAATAGCATGGGGCACTACTTCGTAATCCACTTTGACCAGGCGGGCCGCTTCCTCGGCAATGTCCTCGCTCTCCGCCACCACAATGGCGGCGGGCTCGCCCTGGTAACGGATAACCGGGTCTAAAAGCAGCTTATCTTCCAGATATTCCATGGGCACATTGGTAGCGATGCCGCGAATGGTTTCCTTGGGATAACCGGCGGTGGAATACTTCACCTGGGGCGCGTCCTCGTAGGTGAGGATGGCCGTCACCCCGGGGAGCATCGCCGCGGCCTTGTCAACGCTCTTGACCCGGGCATGGGCATAGGGGCAGCGCACCAGCTTGGCATGGACCATGCCGGGCAGATACATATCGGACGTATAGGCGGCGGCGCCGGTGGCCTTATCCCTGGCGTCGGCCCTTTCCAGATTGCGGCTTAAAGCGCGGTAAGATTTATTCATGATCCCGGCCTCCTCTCATCACTTCAGCAGCGGCCATAATGGCCTCCACCGGCTTCACATAGCCGGTGCAGCGGCAGATATTGCCGCCAATGGCTTCCCGGGCCTCCGCTTCGGTGGGGTCGGGATTTTCGTCCAGAAAAGCCTTGGCAGCCAGGATCATGCCGGGGCTGCAATAGCCGCATTGGATGGCGGCCAGCTCCACGAATTTTTCCTGCAGGGGATGGAGCTTTTCCTGGCCCAGGCCCTCAATGGTGAGGATCTCCGCCCCGTCGGCTTTCATAGCCGGCAGCAGGCAGGATTTTACCGCCTTGCCATTCAGGATCACGGTGCAGGCGCCGCAGTCGCCGATATTGCAGGCCACCTTGCCGCCGGTCAAATGCAGGTCTTCCCTGAGCAGCTGGGCCAGGGTGCGTCCGGGCGCTGTGGCAATGGTTACCTGGCGGCCGTTAACGGTGAAAGAAATTTCGTATTTCATGGTTATGCCCTCCTTCCGGCAGCAGCGTAAGCTCTGAGCAGCGCCCGCTTGGTCAGGACGCGGCTGATTTCCCGGCGGTATTCCGCGGTGGCCCGGAGATTGTCAATGGGCGCGATGGCCTGATCCACCAGGCTGCAGGCTTCATCCAGGCAGCTTTCGCAGAGCTTTTTGCCGATCAGCCACTGCTCCAAAGCGGTGGAACGCACCACCACCGGGGCCACGGCCCCATGGGCCACGGCTGCCTCAGCCACTGTGCCGTCCGGGTTGACCTTGAGCTTCACCGCCACATTGACAATGGCCAGATCCTCCGAATTGCGGCCCATTTTCTCAAAGGCGCTGGCTTCCCCCTCTCCAGAGGCAGGCAGCTGTATTTCCACCAGGATATCGCCCTTGCCCAGCACGGTGCGGCGGGGGCCCAGGAAAAATTCTTCAGCCGTATAGCTCTTTTCGCCGGCAACGCCCAGCACCAGGAAGCGGGCCTCCCCGGCCACCAGCGGGGAAATAGAATCGCCGGAGGGCAGGGCGGTGCAGATATTGCCGCCGATGGTGGCCATATTCCGGGTGGTCATATCCGCTAAGCAGCGGGCTGCCTCATAAAGGGCGGTGAATTTCTCCCGGATCAGCGGGCATTTGCCGATTTCAGCAAAGGTGGCGGCAGCGCCGATGGCCAGCCTGCCCCCGGTTTCTCTGATATAAGCTAAGCCCAGCTTATCCACGTCCAGCAATGCCGCCAGATCTAGATGATCGGCAGTAAAAATATCGGTGCCGCCGGCGATGACGCTGATTGGGCCGGGATGGGCGGCATAGAGCACCACTGCCTCCTGCAGCGTTTGGGGCCTTAGATATTCCTGAACCTTGCTTTGTTTCATGAAATTCACTCCTTTTAGGCTGATGTTAAGTAGCGGTGAACAGGGTGATCAAAAGATCAGATGCATGGCCAAGGCGACCATGGGGATAGCGATGATCGTGCGGAGCAGGAAGATGACGATCAGCTTGCTGAAGTTCAGGGGGATATCCGATTCCATGATGGCATTGGCGCTTTCCGTGAAGAAGATGACCTGCACCGTGGAAAGCACCACCACAAAGAAGGCGGCGGCCGGCGCCACATTCTGCCCGGCGATCAGCAGGGCCGGCATGGCGATTTCCGTAATGCCCACCAGCACCGAGGGGGCGATCTCCGCCGCGTTGGGGATGGCGAACAGCTTCAGCAGCGGCGCGATGGGTACGCCCAGCCACTGGAAGAAGGGGGTATAAACGCCGATGATCAAGGACAGGGTGGCGATGGAAAGCACATAGGCGCAAACCTTGATGGAAAAAATGGCGGATTCCAGCAGGCCCTGGGCAATAATTTTGGGGCTGGCCTGGTCCGCGGTTTCCACAGCGGAATCCCAGGCCCGCTTAATCAGGTTGCGGCTATCCTTTTTGACGCTGTCAGCGATAAAAGGCGCGCCGTCCACATATTCATTGGGGATGCGGGACAGCGGCGGGATGCGCACGGTAATGATGGGCATGATGAAGGAAATCAGGAAGGAAACCAGAACCACCGTGTTGTAGTATTCCGGGATGCCGGCGATATCGCAGAGCACCAGGAAAAAGCCTAAGGAGCAGATGGTGAAATTGGAGGCCACCACCGCCACATCGCGCTTGGTGTAGAGCCTGTTTAAGTAAATTTTATTGGCCAGGAAAACATCCACAGCGGCGGAGCAGGCAATGGAAGTGGCCGCGTCCACAGCCGCGTAGCCGGGCAGCCGGTAAAGGGGCCGCATCAAGGGTTCCAGCAGGGTGCCGATAAATTGCAGTAAGCCAAAATTGGCGATGAAGGTGACGATAAAACCGGCCAGCAGCACGGTCAGCAGCACGCTGCCGGCCAGGGAGAGGGCCAGCCCGCCGGTATCGGCGTTCAGCAGGAATTCCGGGCCGATATTGAAGAAGACCAGGATGCCGAAAATCGAGCCCAGAAGATAGAGGATTTTGGTGACCACGCCGTCCTTGCCCAGGTATTCGTTAAGGAAAGGGATTTTCTTGACCAGGGGCGTGACAGCCAGCAGCGCTACCGTAACCAGCACTGCCAGGCCGTAAAGGCCATTGCCCATCAGGCTTTTCACAGCGCTGATAGAAAAGAGCAGGGGGGTCGAGCCGTCAAACAGCGGCGCAAAGAAAAACAGCACGCCGAAAACGGAAAATAACAGGAGTTTTAAAACCGCAGCGCTATAATTTTTGATGACGGCCGGCTTTTCCGCAGCCAGCCCCAAGGGTGTTTCCGTGACCAAATTCTTGGCTTCCTGTTCCATATTAGACCTCCATTCAATTTTATTAATTCATCGTCAAAGATAAACGGCAGCTTTTCTAATAGCGTGTCTGGCTAAAATAGAATAGGGGATGATATCAATAGCGCTGTTTATGTATTGCGGCAAAACCCCGGAAACCCTCCTTTCTTTTTTAGTAACCATTTCTTACCGGTTCCGCCATAACAGCCAAGACGCTTAAAACCGGCTTAATTTGTTCCTATATTCGGAACAATGGTTCTATATTTTAATTATTCGACAATTCGTTAAATATGCCTTTATTTTTTTCTGCAGGCTTAATATCTATTTTCAGAATAATCGGGACCGGACTGGGATAAGCTGACGCCCTGGTTGAGGAACTGTTTTTCCCTTGGCGGCTTGCTTTTCCCTGGGGGATGGGATAAGATGCTTGGTGTAAAAACCCCTATGTTTTTAGCCAGCTGTGCTGTTATATAATAGAGGAGTGTTTATATAATATATGAACAAATATGTTTCTCTTTATGTGCACTACCCCTTTTGCTTAGGGAAATGCCAATATTGCGATTTTGTCTCCCTGCCCCTTTCCACCAACCAAGAATTGGCAAAGACCTATCCGGAACTGCTTCGGCAGGAGCTGGCCCTATGGGCAGGGGAGGCGGATTTTTCCTGCCTGCATACCGTCTATTTTGGCGGCGGCACGCCGGCCCTGCTCCAGCCGGCTGATGTGGCGGCGCTGCTGGCGCTGCTGCCGGAGGCGGCGGAGATCACCCTGGAAGCCAACCCGGGCACCGTGGATCAGGACAATTTGGCCGCTTTCCGCCAAGCCGGGGTAAACCGGCTCTCCCTGGGGGCCCAGAGCTTCCAGCCCCGGCTGCTCCAGGCCATGGGGCGGCAACATACCCCGGAACAGATCGGGCAGGCCCTGGCGGCGGCGCGGGCGGCGGGCTTTGCCAATCTGAGCCTGGATTTGATCTACGGCCTGCCTGAGCAGTCCCTGGCTGATTGGCAACAGGATCTGGCGGCCGCCTTGGCGCTGGCGCCGGAGCACCTTTCCCTTTACGGCCTGACCCTGTCCGAGCACAGCCCCTGGGGCAGGCTGGCAGCGGCGGGGCAGCTCTTCCCGGCGGATGAGGATTTGGCCGCGGACATGGAAGAACTGGCCGTATCCCTGCTGAAGCAGGCCGGGTATGCGCATTATGAGATCGCCAATTTCGCCAAGCCGGGGTTTGAAAGCCAACATAATACCGCCTATTGGCGGCGGGAGAATTATCTGGGCCTGGGGGCTGCCGCCGCTTCCTGCGCGGCCCAGCATCGCTGGGCCAATCAGCGGGACCCCTATCGCTATGCCGCGGCCATCCAAAGCGGGCAATTGCCCAAAATCGAGGAGGAATGGCTGGATATGGAGCAGGTGATCGGGGAAGCCTTGTTCCTGGGGCTCCGGCTGCTGGCCGGCATTGATCTGCCGGCTTTTGCCCGGCAATATGGCGTGAACCCGGCTGAGCGCTTCAAACGCTCCCTCCGGCCATTGCAAGCAGCCGGTTTGCTGGAAATCGATGACAGCCGGATGGCTCTGACGGAAAAGGGCGTGCTGCTCAGCAACCGGGTTTTTGCCGAATTCGT
>DAIMZM010000030.1:0-23270 GCA_036733985.1 Bacillota bacterium | reverse complement strand
AGCCTGATCTATAATGCCAAATCCGCCCTGACCGCCGCGGGAAAGTTTGGCGTGGACCCCCATGCCAGCGCCGGTTATGAGCAGCTGTCCGCCTTTGTGGACGAGCTTTCCGGCCTGGCCGCGGAGCTGAAAGACAGCGCTTCCCAGGAACTGGCCGGGGATTATATCCTCATGGACGATCCGGCGATCAAGCTGACCCCGGAGGGGGAGATCGACTATGCTTATTATCAGGAGCAGGGTATCGCTGTTCTGACCGAGGAGGAGTACCAGAACCGCTTCAACATGGCCGCCGCCCGGGAAATCATGGGCCGGGTCAACGAGCTGCTGTGGAATACGGATGACGCCCCTGGGGCAGGGCTGGATTTCAGCCTGGGCCAGGCGCTGGCCACTGCCCAGGGGGAACTGGACGCGGTGCTTGACGCTTCCGGGGTCAGGGACGCCCTGGCCGCCGAGGCCAAAAACCAGGCCAAGGTCCAGGTGGGTGTGGATAATGCCGTGAATTATACCTTTACCGGCTTGGAGCTGTTCGGCACGGGCCAGGATAATATTTACTATCTCCTGGACAAATGCGTAACCATGCTGAAGGCCGGGGATACCGACGGCCTCCAGGACATGATCAGCAAAGTCCAGAACGCCCAAAGCCATATGCTGAATTTAAGGACCAAGGTGGGCGCTACCGAAAACCGGCTGGATCTGATTAACAGCCGCTACGAAAGCAGCGAGGCCAATTATAAGGAAATGCAGTCCAATGCGGTGGATGTGGATATGGCGGAAGCCATCACCAACTTTATGACAGCCCGTATGGTCTATAATGCCGCGTTGGCAGCCGGCGCGGAAATCGTACAAACCTCTCTTTTGGATTTCTTACGCTGATCCCGGGGACAACGTGAATGGAGTGAGATTTGCATGAAGGTATACAGACTGCAGATTGAACAGGAAATGGCCAGGATCGCGGTGGAAACGCAAATGGCCGCCCTGGCCATTAAAAAACAGCAGCGGACCATGCATATTGAGCAGCAAAGGGCCATTATGTCCATTGAGCGGGAAGCCGGCTATATGAAGCTGGATCTGCAGGGCTTCTACGATAATATCGGACTGAAAGGCCCCCAAACCCTGAACAGGGACACCGCCGCCAACGCCCGGTCCGACGCCCGCCAGGCGATCAGCCAGATCATGTCCGACGCCAAATTTGTGGGCACGCTGCCTGCCACCGGCAACAGCATCGGCCAGCTGGCCAGGAAAAAGCTGCTGGCGCCCTATCAGCCGGAGCCCGGCGGCATGCCGCCCGGCGCCATCGATATGCAGGGCAAGCCGGGTGAGATCCATATCGATTGGTCCAATTATGAGCTGAATATCGTCTGGGATCAATACCAGGCGCCAAGAATACGCTTAGAGCCCAAAGCCTCGGTGGAAATACGGCTGGCCCAGGAACCCCGTATCGAATACCGGATGGTGGAGCAGATGATCCCCCCCCGTTCCGGCAGGAATATCGACGCGGCAGTATAGAGCATGGCGCTATCACAGTATAATCATCAAGAATGGTGGCAACTATGGAAATCCAAACCTCCCATTTCGGCATTGTGGATATAGACGAAAAGAAAATCCTCACCTTTGAGCGGGGGCTGCCGGGCCTGGAACAGAACAAGCGGTTTGCCCTGATTGCCAGCGAGGACAGCAAGCCGGTGTGCTGGCTGCAATCCCTGGATCAGCGGGAGATCTCCCTGCCCTTGCTGGATCCGTTCCTGATCTGCCCGGATTATGCCTTTGATATCCCGGAGGAAGATGTAAACGCCCTGGACATTGCGGAGATCAAGGATGTCTATGTGCTGAATGTGCTGGTCATCCCCAAGCATGACGGCGGCGACATGACCATTAACCTGGCGGCCCCGCTGATCATCAATGTGCGGAACAGCAAGGCCGGCCAGATCATTCTGGATGACAAAAGGTACCGGATCCGCGTACCCATTTCAGAGCTGCTTGGCAAAACAGCAAGGGATGGTGTATAATTATGCTGGTACTGACAAGAAAGCAAAATGAAGGCATTCTGATCGGCGGCGATATTACCGTAACCGTCATCGGCATCGACAGGGATAAGATCCGCCTGGGCATTGAAGCGCCCA
Source organism: Bacillota bacterium (assembly GCA_036733985.1). Taxonomy (GTDB): domain Bacteria; phylum Bacillota; class Dehalobacteriia; order UBA4068; family UBA4068; genus DAIMZM01. The sequence goes on along the minus strand of DAIMZM010000030.1, from coordinate 21,150 downwards.
AGCATATCCGGGTCATCCGCCAGGAACTGCTGATCGAGGTCAGCCAGGAAAACCTGATCGCCGCCCAATCCCCTTATCTGCCCCTAAACCTAAAGGAAGAGGAATAGGGCCGGACAGGTTCAGAGGATAAAGCGGGAAAGGAGGCCATGGCCGGCTAGCCTAAAAGGCGCGAAGGCTATGGGCAATGCTATGCAGGTAAACAAGATCAGCGGCCCGGAAACCCCGGCCGTAGCCGCTAATCCGTCCGGCGATCAGCGGGCGGCGGATTTTGCCGCTGTTCTCAGCAGCCGGGCTGCCACCCGGGACGGGCTGGGCCTGGCGGCTGAAGATAACGGGGCCCTGTTGGGCCTGGCCGGCGTGTCCCTGGGGGACGGACAGGCGGAATACCGCTCTTCGGAATATATCTCCTCCATGATGCTTTTGGATATGCAAAGGCAGCTTTTTGCCCTGGTGCAGGACAGCGGCTCCGGCAGTCGGGACGGCGCAACCCCTGCCTTGGGGGCTTTGGGCAACGCAACGTCTTTGCCTGATCTGTACGGGGCTTATACCCAGGCCGGGGAGGCCCTGGGTCTATCCGCCACAGACAGCGCCGCCCTGAACGCCCTCTATCCCGGCTTATCCGGCAGGGTGAACAGCCTGGGGACCGCCTACGGCCTGGCAGCGCCGGCTTATATCGGGGCCAACGGCTTCTGCGCTCCCCTGGGGCAAGACTGGCAGTCCGCGGTCACGTCCGAATACGGCTACCGGACAGATCCGGTTTATGGGGGCTCGGCTTTTCACCGGGGCCTGGATATTGCCGCCAATAACGGCAGCCCCATCCGGGCCGCTTTAGGCGGTACCGTAACCCAGGTGGGTTATGATGAATACGGTTATGGCAAATATGTCCGCCTGGCCCATGAGAACGGCCTGACCACCATGTACGCCCATTGCTCCGCCATCAATGTGGTGGAAGGCCAGGCGGTGCTGGGCGGGGATATCATCGCCGCCGTGGGCAGCACCGGCAAAAGCACCGGCAGCCATCTCCATTTTGAGGTGCGGGTCAACGGCGAAAGCGTCAACCCCAGGGAATTCCTGCTTCCTTAAAAAATCAGAATAAGAAAAAATTAAAATAAGATAGGATAGATGATTATGGCCAATATCATCAATGGGTTCCGGAACCTGGTGGGCGCGGCGGAAAAAGCCGGTTTTATCCCGGCGGTGAAAAGCAGCGCTGCCGCCGAGGCCAGGACTTTTGGGCAGGTGCTGGGCGCGGCGGAAGAGGCTGCCGCGGAACAGGCCCAGAGCCCGGCCGGAGAGGCGGCGGATTGGGTTGTGCCCACTGATTTAAGCATGGACGAATACCGCAGGATGATGCCGGCGCTGTATCATGACTATTACGCGGCTAAAAACAGCGGCGATTTGGCAGGGGCTGAGCTGGCCTTGGGCAAGCAGGAAGCGGTGCTGACCGCTTATTATCAGAGCCAGGGCCTGACCGTGGGCGAGGCTGCCGCCCAAGCCCAAATCTTTTCCCCTTTCCAGTATACCATCGGCGGCCAGGATAAGACCGGCACCGCTATTTTCAGCGGCCCTATTGATAATTTGCGGGTGCTGGGCTCTGTGGATCCAACCACCATCGAATATGTGCCCCAGGGCGACTATTTTACCGGCAGGATACAATTCAACGACAGCATGCGCCCGGAGCAATTGGAGACTTACGGCTGGGATTTTGCCAGCCTGGCCCAGCAAGCCGCCGGGGAGGGGGCGGATCAGGCCCTGACGGAGCGGCTGGAACAGCTGGGCCAAATGCAGCTGGCCGGCGAGCATATCAGCGAGCTGCAATATGCTTATGACGTCCTGGGCCAATACCATAGCGTGGGCAATCTGGACGGCAGCCGGCTGTGGGCCAATATGGGCGCTTCCACCCTGGATCCGGGCCAGGTGGTGCTGAACGCCGCCGCTGTGCTGAAGCTGGCCGGCGTACCGGAAGCGGCCCGGGAAATCGCCGCCCAGACGGCGCCGGTTTTCACCAATCCGGTCCGGGTGGATAACCGGGGCCAGACAGCCAGCATCAGCAGCGAGGAATACGCCGCGGCTTCCGCCGCCGCGGGCAGCCAAAGCAGTGCCTACAGCGATCTGGAGGACTTGGACAGCCAGACGGATAGCGGCATTGAATTTTTTGGTTAACCCGGCCTGGGCAGCCCGGCGATCAATAGGAAAAAGAAAAAAAGACCGCCGCGCCTCCCCGGGCGCGGCGGTCTTTGGCTTTTGCCAAGCAATTTTCTGTTTAATCCAACACAGTGATCTGATCCGTTGCCAGATAGAAATTGGCGATACCCAGGGCTTCATAGGTCTGGTAAACGCCGGTGAATTCAATACGCTGGCCAGGGGTGGGATAATCCTCAGGGGCAACCGCCTCCCCGGTGAGGATAAATTCAATGCCTTGGCTGCAGCAGGCGGTTTCCCCGGCCAGCAGCAGCAGGTGATAGTCCCGGCCGGTCTCAGCGGACTGGATAAGGCTGTAAGAACCGCTGATTTTGACGGTTTTCCCCTGGTAATCCTGGGGATTGGCCACCATCTGATAAATTTCCCGATCCACGGCGGTGCTGCCCATGGCGGTCAGGTCGATATCCGCCTTTTCCGCCGGGCCGGTGCAGCCCGCCATGGCCAGCAGCAGGGCCAGGAGTCCTGCCAGTGCGATCCGGGTCTTTTTCATCGGTAGCCCTCCCGGTTAAAGCCGCCGGGCTCAGCCCGGGGCAACGCTTTGCAGCAGCAGCATCAGCAGGGGTATGGTGATCAGGCTTAAGGAGGTGGAGACCACCACGGTGTTGGTGGCGAAATCCACCATCCCCTCAAAGCGCTCGGTCAGCACCACCACGATCACGGCCACCGGCATGGCCACGGATACGGCCAGCACCTGATAGGCCAGGATAGTCTCGGTTGTCACCAGGAAGCGGGCCAGGAAGATCAGCAGCAGGGGCATGAAAATCAGCCGCATGGCCGTCACGCCCAAGGCTGATTTATCCTTAAAGGCCCGGAGCAGGCTGCCCTGGGACATATGCAGGCCCACGATGACCATGGATAAGGGCGTGGTGATCCGGCCGAAGCTATCCACGCCGGTATAGATAAAAGCCGGCAGCGGGATCTGGGTCAAAAAGAAGAACAAGCCCAGCAGCAGGGCAATATTGATATTGCTGAACAGGGTCTGCCGGAGGGGCATGCGGATTTTCGCCCCTGGCCGGGCAGCCAGGGTCAGCACGCCCAGGGTGTAAAGATGGATGCCCACCGCCGCGTTGAAAATGGCGGCCAGCAGCAGCCCTTCTTCGCCAAACAGGGCATAAACCACAGGAAAGCCCATAAAGGCGTTATTGGCATAGGTGGCGGCAAAAGACCAGATCCCCCGCTTGCCGCCGGGAATGGGCAGCAGCCTGGTGAGCAAGGTGGCGACCAGCCCGGACAGGAGCAGAAAACCCAGGCCCACCAGGAAGATCCACAGGCTGGCGCTGTGCAGGCCGGCGCTGGGTTTCTGCAGCATGGAAATAAAGATCATGCAGGGCAGGCCGGCGTCCACCAGCAGATTGGTCAGGTCCTTGCTGAAATGGGGGCTGAACAGGCGCAACCGGCCAAAGGCATAGCCCGCCAGCATCATGATAAAGAGAATGGCGATCTGCGTGACAACAGTGGTTAGATCCATAAACCGCGTTCTTTCATGAGCGTTCTTTACTTGGCAGCCTCCCCGGCCTGGCCGGGCGAGGGCGTGGGGCGGCGTGATACAGGGCTTTACCCGTCTTATACTATTCGCGACAGGGGCGGGATATCCTGCCCCTGTCCTGGGCCTGGCTAGAAGCGGGGAATGCAAAGGCGAAGGCTGTTTAAGCCTTCGCCTTTTTCCGCCACCGGCGGGATAGGGGTGGATCGCGTTTTATTTACTTCTTTTCTTTCCTGAAGCACATAAACCAATCCAGGCAATAAGTATCGTCGTCAGGGGTTTCCATCCGCTGTTTGGCAGTACCGCAGGAGCCGGCGGTGGGCACGATGCAGTCGTCGCCGGGACGCCAGTCCGCCGGGGTGGCCACGCCGTCGCTGTCGGCTTTCTGCAGGGCCTGGATGATGCGTTTGATCTCGTCAAAGTTGCGGCCGCAGGACAGGGGGTAGTAGAGGATCAGGCGGATCTTGCCTTCCGGATCGACGACGAATACGGCGCGCACCGCCTGGGTATTGGACTGGCCGGGCTGGATCATGCCATATTTATTGGCCACATCCATGCGGATATCCTCGATCAGGGGGAAGGTGACTTCCAGGTTTTCCATGCCCTTCCACTTCAGCTCCTTGATCTTGCGCAGCCAGGCGATATGGGCGTACAGGGAATCCACGGATAAGCCCACCAACTCGGTATTCATGGCTTTGAACTCATCCATCATGCTGGCAAAGGTCATAAACTCAGTGGTGCAGACCGGGGTAAAATCCGCCGGGTGGGAGAAGAGGATGACCCATTTGCCCTGATAATCTTCGGGGAAATTGATGGGGCCCTGGGTGGTCACGGCTTTAAAAGAAGGGGCTTTGTCGCCGATCAGCGGCATTCTGCTGGTGTTCATGTCTTCCATTTGTTGTTACCTCCTTAAATAATTTGTTTGTAGTTTATGGCTTTCTTCCGGCTGGGGGAAACCCGCCGCGGAAGAAACTTGTCAGCTTGATCAGGCTGGGCTAAGGTTATTGATTGCTGTCATTCTTTTGCTTCAGCAGATCCCGGATCTCCATCAGCAGCGCTTCCTCCCGGCTGGGTTCCGGCTCGGCCGGGGCCGCCTCCGGCGCTTTTTTATGCACAGAGGAAACCAGCTTGACAAAGAAGAAGATGGAAAGGGCAATGATCAGGAAATCCACCACGGATTGGAGAAAAGAACCGTACATGATGGCGGCCGGCGCGCCGCCTTCCAGGGCCGAGGGGATGGCGTACTTCAAATCCGAGAAATTGACCCGGCCCAGGAGTATGCCTAAGAGGGGCATCAGGATATCATTGACCAGGGAAGCAACGATCTTGCCAAAAGCGCCGCCGATAATCACGCCCACCGCCAGGTCGATCACATTGCCCTTGAAGGCGAATTCTTTAAACTCTTTAATCATGGTCAAACCTCTTTCTTCAATGTATTTGGCAACCGTATCCGGTAAATCCAACCAGGTTCAGGCGGCGCGGGCGCTTTGTCTTGCTAACAGTTATTATTATAACTGTTTAAAAAATTCCCTCTGTGACAAACTCACATTAGGTATTTTAAGTTTATTGGCGCGCCGTGGCCGGAAAAAACAGCGTCTGCCGGTAGATTAAGATAATAGTTTGCCCCGGACAGGCAAATCCCTGTCGCGGGAATTGTCTTCTTTCCCCTGGCCTGGTGAAAAATGGCCTGCCAACAGCGGCATAATGGTTATTGCTACCCGGCGTAAAGTGTGGTAAGATATAAGCCACGGCGGAGTTATCCGTCTTTGCCGTTTTGTCCCGCTTTTCCGTTATTTGTCAGCTGAAAGCGGGTTAAGCAAAAGACCAGGTTTTGCGAAAAAAGGAGGATTTGACATGGCATACCGGATCAACGATGAATGCATCAGCTGTGGCGCTTGCGCCGACGAATGCCCGGTCAGCTGCATCAGCGAGGGCGATGACAAATATGTTATCGACGAGACCATCTGCACCAGCTGCGGCGCCTGCGCCGAAGTCTGCCCGGTGGACGCCCCCCACGAGGCTGAATAAGCGGTAAAAAACATAAAATAGCGCCCTTAGCCGGGCGCTATTTTTGTTTCAGGACCGCGGATGAAAAAGGGCGCCCAGGTTTGGGGCCCTAGGGCAGCCCCGTTTTTAATAATAACCCATCTTGAGACAGGGCGCTTACGGAAAAGGGCCGGCGAAAGCCGGCGCCTTAAGGCGCCGGCTGCTTTGCGAAATGAAAATCAGGCAACCCCGGCTGCGCTAGTCGCTGCAATGGGGCGCTTCCGGCGGGAACAGGGCCGGGTCATAGGCGATGTTGTTCCGGTCATAATAATCCTTCACCGCCGCTTTGATCACCTGCTCCGCCAGAACGGAGCAATGCACCTTATGGGCCGGCAGGCCGCCCAGGGCTTCCACCACGGCTTTATTGGTCAGCTGCAAAGCCGCTTCCAGGGTCTGGCCCTTGATCATTTCCGTGGCCATAGAGCTGGAGGCAATGGCTGAACCGCAGCCAAAGGTCTCGAATTTGGCGTCCTCGATCAGGCCGTCCTTGATCTTCAGGTACATTTTCATGATATCGCCGCAAACCGCGTTGCCCACTTCGCCCACGGCGTCCGGGTTTTCAATAACCCCCACGTTACGGGGCTGCCGGAAATGATCCATCACTTGTTCACTGTATAACATAGTCTCGCTTCCCTTCTTTAAGATCCCGCCAGACCGGGGACATCTCGCGCAGCCGGGCCACCACCTCGGTGACGGCCTGGATCAGATAATCGATTTCCGCTTCCGTATTTTCCCTGCTGATGCTCAGGCGCAGGGAGCCGTGGGCGATCTCATGGGGCCTGCCTAAGGCCAGCAGCACATGGCTGGGATCCAGGGAGCCGGAGGTGCAGGCTGAGCCGGAGGAGGCGCAAACGCCTTTTTCATCCAAATAGAGCAGCAGGGATTCGCCTTCGATGCCTTCAAAGCACAGGTTCACATTGTTGGGCAGGCGCTGCTTGGCGTCGCCGTTCAAAATGCTGTGGGGGATGGCCAGCAGCCCCTGGATCAGCTTATCCCGGAGGACGGTCAGGCGGGCCGCCTGTTCATCCAGCTGGGCCAGGGCTTCGCTGAAAGCCGCGGCCATGCCCATGATGGCCGGGATATTCTCCGTGCCGCCCCGCTTGCCCCGTTCCTGGGCGCCGCCTTCGATCAGGTTGGTCAGGCGCAGGCCTTTTCTGGCGTAGAGCAGGCCCACCCCTTTGGGGCCGTGAAATTTATGGGCGGACAGGGAGAGCAGATCGATGTGCTGCGCCGCCACATTGATGGGAAGATGGCCGGAGGCCTGCACCGCGTCGGTGTGGAAAGGTACGCCCCTGGCCCGGCAGATTTCGCCGATCTGGGCAATGGGCTGGATGGTGCCGATCTCATTATTGGCGTACATCACCGTGACCAGGCAGGTGTCTTCCCGGATGGCTGCCGCCACCTGCTCCGGCCGGATCACGCCGTCCGCGTTCACATCCAGCAGGGTGATCTCAAATCCCTGTTTGCCCAGGCGCTCCAGGGTATGCAGCACCGCGTGATGCTCAAAAGCGGTGGAAACGATATGCTTTTTCCCTTTGGCTTGGCCAATGGCTGCCGCGGAAAAGAGGGCTTGATTATCCGCCTCGCTGCCGCCGGAGGTGAAATAAATCTCTTTAGGGCTGCAGCCCAGGCCCGCCGCCATGATCTCCCTGGCTTGTTCCAGGGCTTCCTTGGCCCGCTGCCCCAGGGTGTGGAGGCTGGAGGGATTGCCGTAGCAGCTGTCGAAATAAGGCAGCATGGCGTTGATGGCGGCACGGCATGTCCTGGTGGTGGCCGCGTTATCAGCATAAATGATGTCCATAGTATCCTCCTGTTCGCCTATTTTACCGGCAGGCCGGTTGGGCCCCGCGGTTTATATCCTAGTGTCGCACTCGGTTTAATTTGATTATAAACGCTTTATCCTAGTAAGTCAATAGGGTATACGAAAAAACCCGCGTTTGGCGGGCATGGTTGGAAAAAGGGAGGAGACGGCCTGCTAACAGGGGAGACGGCCTGCCTCCGGCAGCAGGGCCGCGCCGTTATGCTCAGCCTGGAAACGCCGGGAATAGGCAGGGCTGAGGATGCTTTTGATATAGACGGTCAGCATTTTTTTCATATAGCGCTTGATATCGCTTTCCCCATTGTTCAGGCACCAGTCCAGGATCACGCCTTTGGCGATCACGCAGATATCATTGGTGATCTCTTCCGGCGGCGCGTCCAGATAGCCTTGGCTGTCGGCGGCTTCCAGCAGCTCCAGCACCAGCCTGGCCACTTGGTCCTGGATCACGTCGCTTTGACCCAGGCGTTTGCGGGTATTGATATAAGGATTCCGGGAATTATAGTAATTGCTCATATATTCCACTCCGGCGTCCTGGCAATAGCCCAGGTAAATATCATAAACCGCCAGGATTTCCCGGAGAATATCGCCCCCCGCCGGCAGCTGCAGCTTCACCTTGGCCCCGTCGAAGGCCGTATGCAAGTAAAAGGCAAGCAGCTCGTCCTTGCCCTTGAAGTAATGGTAAAAGGTGCCTACTGAAACCCCGGCTTCCTCGGCGATATTGCGCACGGTCAGGTCGGCGTAGGAATTTTCTTTCAGCATCCGGACCATCGTCGTGTAAATGGCGTCCCTGGTTCTGAGGCGCCTGCCCCGGGGCGGCGCGTTTGCTTGTGTCTTCATAGAGCTTATTATATACACTAAATATCCCTTGGTCAATCATTGTCTGAAGAGATTGGCCGAACCCCGGGATTTCTCCCGGGCCGGTTGGTTATCCATTCTGAAGAATAATAAGATAAGGCCAGCTATATATTGGTATTACGATTATTCATTGTTGAAAAAACCTATTGACGTAATACTTGTCCCGTGCTACAATGAAGAAAAAATAGAACATGTTCTATTTTTTTAACAATTGATTATGTTTTATAAAACAGATCTGTCTTTCATTAATTAAAGGCCAGGCCGAGTCGGTGGAAACCTCCCGGGCTTTGGGCGCAAGGTATGATGTCAAGGTTGTATCATTTATAAATAATCTTAGGAGGTAAAAAGATGGCTTTGCGGAAAATGTGGCTGAATATCAATGGGGCTAATCGCATTTTTATGTGCGATCCGGAGAACGACAAGCTCAGTGATGTGCTGCGCCGTCTTGGCTGCACCAGCGTAAAAGTTGGCTGCGGCGTGGGCGTTTGCGGCTCCTGCTCGGTTATCCTCAACGGAGAGGTTATCCGTTCCTGCACCAAGAAAATCAAGAGCGTTGAAGAATACAGTTCGGTGATCACGGTTGAAGGTATCGGCACCCCCATGCATCCCCATCCCATCCAGATTGCCTTCATGAACAATGGCGCTATCCAGTGCGGCTTCTGCATCCCCGGCTTTGTGGTTTCCGCTTATGCCCTGCTGGAGAAGAACCTGAACCCCACCCGGGAAGACGTGCGGGATCATTTCCAGAAATGCCGCAATATCTGCCGCTGCACCGGCTACAAACCGATCGTGGATGCGGTGATGGACGCTGCCAAAGTCATGCGGGGCGACGCCACCATTGCCGACATTACCTATGACTGGAAGGGCGAGACCGAGTATTACGGCAAACCCATTGTCCGGCCCACCGCTTTGGCCAAGGTCTGCGGCGTGGCTGATTACGGCGATGATCAGGAAATGAAGATGCCCCCCAATTCCTGGCATGTGGTGGCGGTTCAGCCCAAGATCACTCATCATGCCAATATCAAGGGCATCGATATCAGCGAAGCCGAGGCCATGCCCGGCGTGGCCAAGGTCATCCTGGCTAAAGACCTGGTGGCTGCCGGCGGCAGCAATGTGATGGCTGAAGGCCAGTTCCATGAACGCACCACCGTCATGACCCCCTCCCGCCACGTTCTCTGCGACGAGAAGATTTACCGCTGGGGCGATGTGGTGGGCCTGGTGGTGGCCGATACCAAGGAGCATGCCCGGGCCGCCGCCGCTAAGGTGAAGGTGGATGTGGAAGAGCTCCCCGCTTACCTCACTTATCTGGAAGCGGTGATGCCCGGCGCGATGCGCATCCACGCGGATACCGATAATATTTTCTCCCAGCAGCCGGTGCTGAAAGGCGTGGGCCTGGAAGGCGCGGAAAAAGTCGGCGAGGTGATCGAGAATTCCGCTTACAGCGTGGAAGGCTCCTTCTTCTCCACCCGGGAACCCCATATGTCCATCGAGGGCACCACGGTGCAGGCTTACTTTGATGAAGACGATATGCTGACCTTCCAGTGCAAATCCCAGGGCGTCTATTCCTCCCTGGGCCGCATCGGCAATTCCTTAGGCGTGCCCAAGGATAAGATGCGGGTGATCATGAACCCCACCGGCGCTTCCTTCGGCTGGTCCACCAATGCCGGCGACCTCTGCCTGGCCGGCGCCGCCGCCGTGGTGATGCAGGCCCCCTGCGCCCTGTCCATGACTTATGAGGAGCATCAGCATTTCTCCGGCAAACGCTGCGCCTGCCATAGCAACGGCCGGGCCGCCTGCGATGAAAACGGCCGTCTGACCGCTGTGGAATTCGATTTCGGCATGGATCACGGCGCTTATTCCTGGGGCGGCGACGACGTCATGACCAAACAGCCCCGCTTCGCCTTCTTCCCCTATTATGTGCCCCATGTGGCGGGCCTGTCCCGGATCGCCAATACCAACCACGGTTTCGGCACCGCTTACCGTTCCTACGGTTCTCCCCAGGCTTATACCCTGTCCGAGGCCTTAATGGACATGCTGGCTGAGGAAGCCGGTATCGATCCCTTCGAATTCCGTTGGATCAATATCGCCCGTCCCGGCCAGACCAATACCAACAGCTATCCTTACCGCCAGTACCCCATGGAAGAAATGATGAAGATCATGCGGCCCATCTATGAAAAAGCCCTGGCCGACGCCAAGGCTGCGGACACCCCTGAGCTTCGCCGGGGCGTGGGCATTTCCTGGGGCGGCTTCAATGTGACCGAGGGCCCCACCGACAGCGCTTCCGCCGCCATTGAGCTGAACCCGGACGGCACCTTCACCAAGTATGACACCTATCAGGAACTGGGCCAGGGCGGCGATATCGGCTCCCTGATGCTGACCCTGGAAGCCCTGAAGCCCCTGGGCGTGAAGCCGGATCAGATCAAGCTGGTGCAGAACGATACCAAGATCTGCCCGGATTCCGGGATGTCCGGCGCTTCCCGCACCCACTATATGAGCGGCCATGCCACGATCATTGCCGCCGAGAAGCTGATGGAAGCCATGAAAAAGCCGGACGGTAGCTACCGCACTTATGAGGAAATGGTTGCCGAAGGCATTCCCACCAAGTATTTTGGCAAATTCTCCAACACCGCTGTGGAAGGCCTCTGCCGCCTGGATCCCAATACCGGCATCGGCGATCCTTCCCCCGCCTACACCTACTGCCTGAACCTGGCTGAGGTGGAAGTGGATACCAAGACCGGCAAGGCCCGCTGCATCCGCTTTGTCTGCGTGGACGACGTGGGCAAGGTCGGCAATATCCAGGCTGTGAACGGCCAGGCTTACGGCGGTATCTCCCACTGCATCGGCTTTGCCCTCTCCGAGAATTATCATGATGTGAAGAAGCACATCAACCATGCGGCCTGCGGCGTGCCCTATATCAAGGATATCCCCGACCAGATCGATGTCATCCACTATGAACGCCCGGACGAGCAGGGCCCCTTCGGCAGCTCCGGCGCGTCGGAAGCCTTCCAGAGCAGCGGCCATATGGCAGTGCTGAACGCCATCAACAATGCCTGCGGCGTGCGGGTCTACGAGATGCCCGCCACCCCGGATAAGATCAAGGCCGGTTTGGATATCATTGCCGCCGGCGGCAAGGTTGAACCGCCCCAGACCTACTTCCTGGGTTCCAGCCTCTACGAGGCCCTGGAAAATATCAAAGCCGACCCGAAGAAGTTTGGCGGCGAAGATTACTTTGTGCCGCTGGGTGATGTCACAGCTGAGAAGTTCTTCTAAAATGTACCAGGATCGGGAACAAGCACGCGCACATCTGAAGAGTTGTATACGGGAGCAGGCTGCCTATTGCACGGCAGCCTGCCCCTTTGGCTTGGATTTAAGGAGCTTTTCCCATAAGCTTGCCGCCGGCCGCTGGAACGCCGCCTATCGGGAATATGCCAATACCGTGGTCTTTCCCGGTATTGTGGCTGCCCTGTGCCCGGAATACTGCCGGGGGGCCTGCCCCCGGGCCGAAAGCGGCGGGGCCGTCCAGGTACGCCTGCTGGAAGACGCGGCTTGCCGCTATGCCTCCAATACCAAGCCCAATAGCTATAATTTACCCCCTAAAGAACAGCGGGTGGCCATTGTGGGGGCCGGCGGCAGCGGCCTGGCCTGCTGCCTGGTGCTGGCCAACCGCAAATACCCGGTCACCGTGTTTGAGCAAAGCGGCCGTATCGGCGGCCGGCTTAGGGATCTGCTGCCGGAAGCGCGGCTGCTGGGGGAAATCAATAAAGAGTTTGCCAATGAAAGCTATGAGCTGAAGCTGAACACCTTTGTGGCGGACCCTGCCAGCCTGCTGAGCCAGGGCTATGACGCGGTCTATATCGCCACCGGCGAACAGGGCGCGGACAGCCCGGACCAGCCCGGGGTCTTCCGGGGCGGCGGCCTGTTGGGCGCGGATCCGGTGATGGGCATTGCCCAGGGGGTGAAGGCGGCCAATCGCCTGGAAGCTTATTTGCGCACCAAGCTGATGAAAGAAGAATTGCCCCCCTGCAACCCCTCTTATGCCCTGGACCCCTTGACCAAGGTGGAGCCGGTCCCGGCGGTGCTGCCGGAGAACGGCCAATTCTACACCAAGGATGAAGCTGCGGCGGAAGCCAAGCGCTGCCTGCGCTGCCGTTGCGACGCCTGCGTGCGTCATTGCGCCATGATGCGGCACTTTGAAAAGACGCCCAGGCGCATCGAGGACGAGGTGGAAGTGACGGTGAACCCAGGCACCCTGGACGGGGACGGCACTGTGGCCACCCGGCTGATTTCCACCTGCAATCAATGCGGCCTCTGCCAAGAGGTCTGCCCCTCGGCCATTGATACCGGCGGATTTTTGAATCTTTCTCATCAGGCCATGGTGGCCCGGGCAGGAATGCCCTGGCCTTTCCACGAATTCTATCTTCGGGACATGCAGGCGATGAACAGCGACTACCGCCTGGCTCTGCTGCCGGAAAACCAGGCCGGCTATGTTTATTTCCCCGGCTGCGCCTGCATTTCCTCAACCCCGGATTATGTGATACAGCCTTATGCCTATTTGCAAGAGCAGCGCCCCGGCATTGGCCTGCTGCTTTCCTGCTGCGGCGCGCCCGCGGCCTGGGCGGCCCGGGCCGACCTGCATGAGCAGGCTTTGGCCCAAATACGGGCCTATTGGCAGGAAGCGGACCGGCCGGTCTTTATCCTGGCCTGCCCCAGCTGCCAGCTGATGTTCCAGCGCTATTTGCCGGAAATCCCGGTGGCCTCCCTGTATACGCACCTGGCTGAGCTGGGCCTCACGCCGGAAGCGGCGGCCGGGGGCAAGGTCTCGGTCTTTGACCCCTGCGCGGCCCGGCATGATGCTGGCGCCCAGTCAGCGGTGCGGGCCCTGACCGAAGCCGCGGGCTATCGCCTGGAGCCTTTGCCCTATGAAGGCCAATATGCCCAATGCTGCTCCTACGGCGGCCAGATCGATCTGACCAATCCGCCTTACGCGGCCTGGCTGAGCCGGGAACGGGCTTTTGCCGGGCCGGAACCCTATGTTTGCTATTGCGCCAATTGCCGGGATACTTTTGCCAAGCAGGACAAACCGGCCCGCCATGTGCTGGATCTGCTGTTCAACCAGGACGGCTGGCAGCGGCCCGCGCCCCGGCTGGATCAGCGTTTGGCCAACCGGCGGCTGGTCAAAGCTTATTATGGAGGAGAGGTAGCGGAAGTGAAGGGTCCGGAACTGTTGATCAGCGGGGATTTGCTGCAAAAGCTGGATAAGGCGCATTTATTGGTTGCGGACCTCCGCGCCGTCATCCAGGATGCGGAGGCAAGCAAGCGTTATTTCAGCAAGCCTGCCCAAAACAGCCGCCTGGCCCACGGCCCTGCCGGCCAGGCCACGGTCTGGGTGGAATACCAAGCGCTGGATAGCGGCTTTGAGCTGCTGAACGCTTATAGCCACCGGATGAAGATCGAAAGCGAGGCAGCCGATGAATGAGCATGAGGAACTGATCTGCGAGAAATGCCAGGCGGCGCTGGTTGAAAAAAAGGTGCATTTTACCTATCTGGGCCATGCCTTTAGCGCGGATTTGCCCTGCTGCCCCAGTTGCGGCCAGGTCTTTATTTCCGAGGAGCTGGCCAAAGGCCGCATTGCCCAGGTGGAAATGACATTGGAGGATAAGTAGCGCCGAAGGCTCTGGGCGGGCGCTTCTAAAGGAGGATTCAGATGGACAAGCAACAGGTGCAGCAAGGCTTTATGAAGCATCTTTCCTGCGCCCAGCAGACCCTGGCCGCGGTCATTGAGGAACTGGGTTATGACCGGGAAGAGGCTTACCGTCTGGGCAATGGCTTTGGCGGCGGCATGATGACCGGCGATACCTGCGGCGCTGTCACCGGCGCGCTGATGGCCATCGGCCTGGCTTATGGCAATACGGAGCCGGGAAACAAAGCTCAGGATGATCTCTGCCGGGAAAAGGTGGCCGAGTTCCAGCGCCGTTTCAAGGAACGCCATGGCTCTACCATTTGCCGGGAGCTGATCGGCTATGATTTTGCCGATCCCAAGCAGCGTCAGGCAGCCAAGGAATCTGGAAAAATCATGGATTATTGCGCTGACCTGGTAGTGGACGCGGTGGAAATCCTTAACGATATCCTGGCGGAGAAATGAGCCGGGTCCTGAGCGAAACATACAGCATCTGTCCGGTCTGCGGCAGGCAGCTCCCTGCCCAGCGGGTGCGGGAGAACGGCGCTGTTTACCTCCGCCGGGTCTGCCCGGAGCATGGGCCTTTTTCCGCCGTAATCTGGCGGGAACTCCCCGGCGCCCCGGATTGGTCTGCCTGGCGGGGGGATTTGCCTGAGCTGGCAGGCCCCCAGCCGGACTGCGGCCATTGCCAGGGCATTTGCAGCCAACATCAGCAAGGCACCTGCTGCCTGGTTTACGAGGTCACCGGCCGCTGCGACCTGAACTGCGGCTTTTGCTTTGCCGATGGGGGGGGCGGCGGCGATATCCCTTTGGCCCAGGCCAAGACGGAGATCAGCTATGTTTATATGCTGTCCCGGCCCACCCTCCAATTATCCGGCGGCGAGCCGACCCTGCGGGATGATTTGCCGGAATTGGTGGCCCATGCCGTGGGTTGCGGCGCGCCCTATGTGCAGCTGAACAGCAATGGCCTGCGCCTGGCCAGGGATGAGGCCTATGTGGCGGCCCTGGCCGAGGCCGGGCTTTCCTATGTATTCATGCAGTTCGACGGGGCGGATGACGAAGCCCATATCAAGCTCAGGGGCCGGCCTTTGCTGGCGGAAAAGCTAAAGGCTATTGAAAACTGCGCCAAGCACCGGCTGGGCGTGACTTTGGTGCCCACCCTGACGCCGGGGGTCAATACCGGGCAAATTGGCGATTTGATCAAGCTGGCGGTTGCTTTAAGCCCGGCGGTGCGGGGTGTGCATTTTCAGCCCGCCGCCTATTTGGGCCGCTATCCCGCGTTGCCCCGGGACGAGCAACGCTTCACCCTTGCCGACTTGCTGGCGGCCATACCGGAGCAAACCGGGGGCCTGATCCGTTTGGAGAATATCGCCCCCTCCCATTGCGACCATCCTTTATGCGGCTTCCACGCCAGCTTCATCGCGGAGCCAACAGGAGGCCTGACGCCTTTGACCCAGCCCCAGTCCTGCTGCTGCCAGAGCACGGCGGAGCAGAACCGGGACTATGTGGGCAAGCGCTGGTCAGCCCCGCCGGATTTTTCCGGCACAGCGCCGGAGGACGGCTTCGAAGCCTTTCTGCAGCGGGCCAGGACCCATTCCTTCACCGTGACGGCCATGGCTTTTCAGGACGCCGGCACCCTGGATCTGGAGCGCCTGCGCCGCTGCAGCCTGCATGTATATCAAGACGGCAATTACCTGCCCTTCTGCGCCAATTACCTGACCCTCTACCAGCAGGAAGATCAGGGCTAAGCCACCCCGGCCGCCCCGCGCTTCTTTTCTTGACAGGGGGGCTTGGGCATGGTAACATAGGGGTAATAACTTTATAGTCGTTTCGGATGATGTTGTCGGGAGAAGCCATGCCGCGCCTGTTAACTGGAGGCAAGCGGAACGGTGCCGAAGGGGATGCGACAACTCTCAGGCAAAAGGACCGGCAGCGGACGATACTCTGGAAAGCTTGGACAAGCGTTAAGCGCTGACAGCCCAGGCGCCGAAGAAGCAAAAGCCCTAAAGGCGTGAATCTTTCAGGCACATAAACGGAGGCATGGCTCTTTTGCCATGCTTCCTTTCATTAAAATGACGGAAGAATAATCACCGGAAGATCAATAATTAGAAGATCAATAATTAGAAGGAAAAAATGGGTATATTAAAGAACACCTTTTAAAATGCTGAGGAGGTTGAACCATGGAACAAAATGCCTTAAAAACCCCGCTTTACGACTGCCATGTGGCGGCGGGCGGTAAAATCGTGCCTTTTGCCGGTTATCTGCTGCCGGTACAGTATGAAGGAAGCGGCGTCATTGCCGAACATCTGGCCGTGCGGGAAAAGGCCGGGCTGTTCGACGTCTCTCACATGGGCGAAGTGACCTTTAAAGGCCCGGACGCCCTGGCCAACCTGGAAAACCTGCTGACCAATGCTTACGCTGATCTGCAGGACGGCTTTATCCGCTACAGCCCCATGTGCTATGAAAACGGCGGCGTGGTGGATGATTTGCTGGTGTATAAGGTGGCGGACAATGATTATCTGGTGGTGGTGAACGCTTCCAACCGGCATAAAGACGTGGCCTGGATGCGGAAAAACCAGTTCGGCAATGTGGAGATCAGCGATGTTTCCGATTCCCTGGCCCAGCTGGCCCTGCAGGGTCCCGCCGCGGAGCAAATCATGCTCCAGCTGGCCAAGGCGGAAGACCTGCCGCAGAAGAACTATACGTTTTTGCCGGATAAACCGGTGGCCGGGATCAACTGCCTGATCTCCCGCACCGGCTATACCGGCGAGGACGGCTTTGAGCTGTATTGCGCGGCTGCCGACGCCCCGGCCCTTTGGGACCAGCTGCTGGCGGCTGGGAAAGCCTACGGGCTCATCCCCTGCGGCCTGGGGGCCAGGGATACCCTGCGGATGGAAGCGGCCATGCCCCTTTACGGCCATGAGATGGACGAAACCGTCAGCCCTTGGGAAACCGCTTTGGGCTGGGCGGTGAAAATGGATAAGGCGCAGTTTATCGGCAAAGACGCCATCCAGGCCATTGGCCGTCCCCGGGTCCGGGTGGGCCTGAAGGTGCTGGGCCGGGGTATTGTCCGGGAGGATTGCCCCGTCTATGCCGGGGACCAGCTGATCGGCCGCACCACCTCCGGCACCCATGCCCCTTATCTGGGCCAGGCCATTGCCATGGCCTTGGTGGATAGCGGGCATAAGGAGCCCGGCAGCAAGGTGGCGGTGGACGTCCGGGGCCGCAAGCTGGAAGCGGAAATCGTCAAGCTGCCTTTTTATAAACGGGAAAAATAAGCGCCGGCTCCGGCCGGATCAATAATAATAAAAAAACAGGAGGTCAGTAAAATGAACGTAAAAGACGGTTATTTGTATGCGGAAAGCCATGAATGGGCCCAGGTGGAAAACGGTAAGGCCAAGATCGGCATCAGTGATTTTGCCCAGCATGAGATGGGCGATATCGTCTTTGTGAACTTGCCTGAGGTGGGGGATACCCTCCAGGCCGGCCAGCCCTTCACGGATATCGAATCGGTGAAGGCGGTTTCCGATGTTTACGCGCCCCTTTCCGGCAAAGTGACGGCGGTTAACGAAGCCCTGGCGGATACGCCGGAGCTGCTGAATAATGACTGTTATGGGGCCTGGATCGTAGAGATCGAGGAGATCGACGGCGAGGACAGCCTGCTGGACGCCGAGGCCTATAAGGAATTCCTGGCTAAGGAGGCTTAAGCATGGGGCATTATGTGGTTGCCACCCCTGAGGAACAGGGCCGGATGCTGGCGGCCCTGGGCCTTAATGAAATACGCCAGCTCTATCATGACGCGCCCCAGCAATTGCTGTTAGACAGCCTGGATCTGCCCGCGGGCCTTTCCGAGCTGGAAGTGGGGGCGGCCATGACGGCCCTGGCTGAGAAAAACCAGGTGTTCCGTCATATTTTCCGGGGCGCCGGGGCTTATGACCATTATATCCCGGCCATTGTCCGGCAGGTGGTGGGCAAGGAAGAATTCGTCACCGCCTATACCCCGTATCAGGCAGAGGTGAGCCAGGGCCTGCTCCAGTCGATTTTTGAATTTCAGACCATGATCTGCGAGCTCACCGGCATGGCGGTTGCCAATGCTTCTGTTTACGACGGCGCTACTGCCGCGGCAGAGGCGGCCATGATGTGCAAGACCCGTAAAAAGCAGAAAACCCTGCTCAGCGCCTGCCTGCATCCGGATGTGCTGGCCACGGTGCAAACCTATCATCATGCGGCCGGCAACGCCCTGGAAATCATCCCGGCCCGGGAGGGCCGCACAGATCTGGAAGCGTTAAAAGCCATGCTCAGCGACGAGGTGTCCTGCGTCATCCTGGCTGTGCCCAATTACTTCGGCCTCCATGAGGACGCTGAGGACGCGGCTGAATTAACCCATAGCGTTGGCGCCAAGTTCGTGGTTTACGCCAATCCCCTGTCCCTGGGGCTGCTGCAGCCCCCGGCAGCCTACGGCGCGGATATCGTGGTGGGCGAGGGACAGCCCCTGGGGCTGCCCCTGTCTTTCGGCGGGCCCTATTTGGGCTTTATGGCGGCCCGGGAAGAGCTGACCCGGCAATTGCCCGGCCGCATCGTCGGTGAGACGGTGGACGGCCAGGGCCGGCGGGGCTATGTGCTGACCCTGCAAGCCCGGGAGCAGCATATTAAACGGGAAAAGGCTAGCTCCAGTATTTGTTCCAATCAGGCGCTCTGCGCCTTGACCGCTTCCGTCTATCTGGCGGCCCTGGGGCCCCAAGGCTTGAAGCAGGCGGCTTCCCTCTGCTATAGCAAGGCCCATTACCTGGCGGCGCAGCTGACGGCGCTTCCCGGCTTCAGCCTGGCTTATCCCGGCGAGTATTTCCATGAATTCGTTACGGAAACCCCCTGCGACGCTGATCAGCTGACGGATTATTTGGCAAAACAGGGTATTTTAGGCGGCCTGCCCCTGGATGAACGCCATATCTTATGGTGCTGCACAGAGAAAAACAGCAAGTCTGCTATGGATCAGCTGGCGGCTTTGGTTGCGGAATTTGCTAAGGGGGTGGCCTAATGGAACTGTTGTTTGAGAAAAGCCGGCCTGGCCGGGGGCTGACCCTGCTGCCGCCCAGCGATGTGCCGGAGCTGGCTCCCTGCCCCTGCTGGGCCAGAGAGTCGGCGCCCCGTTTGCCGGAGCTGAGCGAAACGGATATTTCCCGCCATTATTCCGCCCTTTCCAAGCGGGCCCATGGCCTGAACGACGGCTTTTATCCTTTAGGCTCCTGCACCATGAAGTATAATCCCAAAATCAATGATGAGCTGGCCAATTTGCCCGGCTTCACCAATATCCACCCCAGCCAGCCCGCTGCTACGGCCCAGGGCTGTCTGGAAGTGCTGGCCCAGGCCGAGACGCTGCTGACGGAGATCACCGGCATGGACGCCATGACTTTCCAGCCCGCTGCCGGCGCCCACGGCGAATTTGCCGGCATCCTGCTGATCAAGGCTTATCATGAAGCCCGGGGCGATTTTAACCGTAAGAGCATCATCGTGCCGGACAGCGCCCACGGCACCAATCCGGCTTCCGCCAATATGAACGGCTTTGCCGTGGTGAATATCCCCAGCGGCCCGGATGGCTGCATGGATATGGAAGCCCTGAAAGCGGCGGTGGGCCCGGATACCGCCGGTTTGATGCTGACCAATCCCAATACCGTGGGGCTGTTTGACAAGAATATCCTGGAAATCACCCGCATCGTCCATGAGGCCGGCGGCCTGAATTATTATGACGGCGCCAATCTGAACGCCATCATGGGCGTGGTGCGCCCTGGGGATATGGGCTTTGACGTGGTGCATCTGAACCTGCATAAAACCTTCTCCACCCCTCATGGCGGCGGCGGTCCCGGCTCCGGGGCAGTAGGCTGCAAAGCCCGGCTGACCCCCTTCCTCCCCGGCCCCCTGGTGAAGAAAACCGGTTCAGGCTATGCTTGGGAGCAGGATCTGCCTCAAAGCGTGGGCAAGGTCAAGAGCTTTTACGGCAATTTCCTGGTGGTGGTACGGGCCTTGGCTTATTTGCTGACCCTGGGCCGGGAAGGGATCCGGGAGGCTGCGGAAAACGCGGTGCTGAACGCCAATTATTTGATGCGGCAGCTGGACGATGTTTATGAGCTGGCTTATGACACCACCTGCATGCATGAATTCGTCCTGACCCTGGAGGGATTGAAAAAGGACACCGGCTGTACGGCCCTGGATATTGCCAAGGGCCTGCTGGATCATGGCATCCACCCCCCCACCATGTATTTCCCCCTGATCGTCCATGAAGCCCTGATGGTGGAGCCTACGGAAACGGAAAGCCCGGAGACCCTGGATCAGGCCGCTCAAGTGCTGCGGCAGCTCTATCAACTGGCTCATGACAATCCGGAAGCCCTGCATCAGGCCCCTGTCTCCACACCTGTGGGCAGGCTGGACGATGTGCGGGCCGCCCGCCAGCCCGTGCTCAGGTATCATTTTGACCAGGATTAAAAGCCGGGCGGGTAATCAATCAGGAAAGAGAAGCAGATGCTGAACACACACTATATCATGGCCGCCGGCGATAATGTCTACGCCAATCAGGGCTTGGAAAAATACCTGCTGGAATATGTGCCGCAAGACGGGGTCACCCTCTATTTATGGCAAAACCGCCGGGCCGTGGTCATTGGCCGGAATCAGAATGCCTGGCAGGAATGCAAGGTGGCGGAGCTGGCAGGAGACGGCGGGCTGCTGGCCCGCCGCATCTCCGGCGGCGGCGCGGTTTATCATGATTTGGGAAATTTGAATTTTACTTTTGTGGCGCCTAAGGCCCATTATTCAGTGGCCCGCAACCTGGCGGTGATCGCCGCCGCCCTCCAATCTTTGGCCATCCCGGCGGAAGTGGGGGGGCGCAACGATATCCTGGTGGAGGGGCGGAAGATTTCCGGCAATGCTTTTTATGAAGGCCAGAGCTGCTTCCACCACGGCACCCTGCTGATTTCTGTGGATTTGGCGGAGATGAGCCGCTATCTGCAGGTGGCGGCGGATAAGCTGAAATCCAAGGGCATCGCTTCCGTCCGTTCCCGGGTGGCCAATCTGAACGAA
>DAIMZM010000029.1:0-23969 GCA_036733985.1 Bacillota bacterium | reverse complement strand
GGCCCGCTATATCAATCTGGGGCTATGCTCCGAGGATATCGGCGATACAGTGCTCTCCCTGCAGGTGCGGCAGGTCTCGGAGCTGCTATTGGGCCGCTTGAACCAGCTGCGCCAAATCCTGGTCAAGCTGGCCAACGACTATAAGTATACCCTGATGATGGGGCGCACCCATGGCACCAATGCCGAGCCCATCACCTTTGGCCTGAAAATGGCGGTCTGGGTGAAGGAAGTGGACCGGGCCGTCAACCGCTTGGGTCATGCCCGCAATGTGATGCTGGTAGGCAAGATGTCCGGCGTTACCGGCACCTTTGCCAGCGTGGATCCCCATGTGGAAACTTTTGTCTGCCGGCGGCTGGGCCTGCATCCCGCTTATGTCACCACCCAGGTGCTGCAGCGGGACCGGCTGGCCGAATACCTGACCACCCTGGCCATTATCGGCAGTTCCCTGGAAAAGTTCGCTGTGGAAATCCGCAATCTGCAGCGTTCCGATATCTGCGAGGTGGAAGAGAGCATGGCCCTGGGCCAGATGGGTTCCACCGCCTTGCCCCATAAGCGGCGGCCCTTTAAAAGCGAGCTGGTCACCGGCCTGGCCCGGGTCTTAAGGGGCAATGCCCTGGCCGCCATGGAGGATATCATCATCTGGCATGAGCAGGACGCCAGCCATACCCTGGCGGAGCAGATCATCGTGCCCGACAGCTGCGCTTTACTGGATTATATGCTTTATTCCTTCACCGACGTGATGGAGAATTTGCTGGTCTATCCGGACAATATGCGCCAGAACATCAACAACAGCATGGGCCTGGTCTTTTCCCAGCGGGTGCTCATGGCGCTGATGGAAAAAGGCGTGGTGCGGGAAAAGGCCCATGAAATGGTGATGAAAAATGCCCGGGTGGCCGTGGATCAGCAGGTGGATTTCCAGTTCCTGATCCTGGAGGATGATGAGATCCGCAAGCTGCTTTCCAGCCGGGAAATTATGGATCTTTTCGACTATGACTGCTTCCGCAAGCATATCGACTATATTTTCGACCGGGCGGATTTAAGCCGGCCTTAAGTTAAATCCCCTCAGAAATGCGTATAGATCAGCTCCTTTCCAACCATATTATGGGGGAAGGAGCTGATTTTTTTGCCGTCCAAACCAAACCTGCCCCAGCAGATCTCAGTCCATGTGGATGAGAATATCGCCGCCATCAAGTGCTGTATCCAGGAAAGCCTGGATATTGTGATCCGCCGTTTTCAATTGGGCAACGGCCAAATCGCCGCTGCCTTTTTCATCGATGGGCTGGTGGATAAAGATATGGTAGGCAGGGATGTGTTTTTCCGCCTGCAGCAGGCCAAAAGGGAGGGCGTCTGGCGTATCGAGGAGCTGGAAGCCCAGGTGCTGAGTACCGGCAGCGTTAAGCTCGTCGATAATTTCGCCCAGGCCTTCGAGGCTGTGCTCCAGGGCCTGCTGGCCCTGTTTGTGGAAGGGGCGGCCAAGGCCCTGCTGATCGAGGCCATCAGCTTTCAGCAGCGTTCCGTTTCCGAGCCAGGCACGGATGTGGTGATACGGGGCCCCCGGGAAGGCTTTATCGAGGGTTTGCGTAGCAATGTTTCCCTGCTGAGAAGAAAGATCCATCATCCGGACTTTGTGGCGGAAACCCTGCGCCTGGGGCGCTACAGCCAAACCGACGCGGCCCTGGTTTATGTGAGCAGCATTGTCAATCAGGATGTGCTGGCGGAAATGAAAGCCCGCTTGGAGCGGATCGATATCGACGCCATTCTGGACAGCGGTCAGGTGGAACAATTGGTGCAGGATACGCCTTTTTCCCTGTTTCCCACTATTGGCAGCGCGGAAAAGCCGGATATCGCGGCAGCCCGGATCCTGGAAGGCCGGGTGGGCCTGCTGGTGGACGGTTCGCCCATTGCCCTCACCGCGCCCATGCTGTTTGTGGAAGGCCTGCAAAGCCCGGAAGATTATTACACCCGCTTTTATTATGCCTCCTGGGTGCGGCTGATCCGCTTCCTGGCCTTTGCCGTCAGCATTTATCTGCCCGGCTTTTTCCTGGCCGCGGCTATCCACCATCAGCAGATCATTCCCTTCCGCCTGCTCCTGTCTATGGCGGCAGGGGAGGCCAAGACCCCTTTTTCCATCGGCTTTTCTTTGCTGCTGATCGGCCTGGCTTTTGAGCTGCTGCGGGAAGCCGGGGTGCGGCTGCCCAAGCCGGCGGGGCAGGCCATCAGCATCGTGGGGGCCATTGTCATGGGCAACGCGGCGGTGGAGGCCAATCTGATCTCCGCCGCGGTGCTGATCGTGCTGGCCATTACGGTGGTTGCTTCTTTTGTCTCAGCCGCCTATGTGGACGCCAGCACCCTGCTGCGCCTGATCTTCCTGCTGCTGGGCTGGTGGCTGGGCCTGGCCGGGCTGCTCCTGGGCAGCCTGGTGCTGCTGGTTTACCTCTGCTCGCTTAATTCCTTTGGCGTGGCCTTTTTCACGCCCCTGGCGCCTTTGGATCTCCAGGGGCTGAAGGATTTGGCTTTGCGCTTCCCCTTGTGGATGCTGAAATTCCGGCCTCGGCGGCTGAGCAAGAATCGCCGCCGTATGGGCGATTTCCGGGAGGAAAAAGGATGATGATCTTTAAATGCACCAGCCTGATTTTGCTTTTGCTTTTGCTGTTTATGGTGCTCTCCGGCTGCCAAAGCCATACCGAGCTTTCCCAACTGGCCATCATCACCGGCATCGGCCTGGACGCGGCTGAGGGCGGGGGGTATCGGCTCACGGTGGAGCTGGCCCATCAGCAGACCAGCAATGAGCCGGGGGAGGGCGTGACCTACACAGTGGAAGGCGACGGCCTGGAAGCGCTGGAGGCCGCTCTCCGCCTGCGTTTGGACAAAGAGCCTAATTGGAGCAATGCGGTCAGCCTGGTGCTGGGCGCGGCCCTGGCGGAACAGGGCGCAGACGCGCTGCTGACTGAGATGTACCGGGATTTCCGCTTCAACCCCGGCATCCTGCTGATTTTGTCCGGCAGCTCAGCGGAAGCGGCTTTGAACGCGAAGTTCGGCGAAGGGGAATATGTGGCCCAGGGGCTGGCCGAGGCCCTGAACCGCCAAGCCCTGCTGACCGAGAGCAAAGCCCTGACCCTGGCGGATTATCTGCAGCAGCGCTTGTCCGGCCAGGGGGCGGTGGCCCTGCCTTTGCTGATGCATGAGGCGGAAAAGCTGGTGCTGGCCGGTTCCGTCCTGGTGGGCCAGGCGGAACTGCCGGCTTTGTATGCCTATGAGTAGGCCTGGGGGTAAGGACGTGCAGGAACAGCGGCAGTCCGGAGCCGCCGCCGCCCTCTTGCTGCTTTCCGGCCTGGCAGCCCTGGGCGGGGATGGCGGGGACTGGCGGGCGATGCTGGCCGCGGTCGTGGCGGCGCTGCTGGCCTGGGGCCTGGTTATTTGGGCGGGCAGGCGGGGCCTGAATCTCAGGCAAAGCCTGGCCGATTCTATTTGGCGCTGGCCTTTCACTGTCTATTTGCTGCTGGTCAATGGCTGGCTGCTGGCCGCCAGCCTGAAGATGCTGGTTTATTGGTGGGCGGAAGCCCCCCCGGCCTGGCTGCTTCTGCTGCTGATTACCCTGGTTTATGGCTATAGCGCTTACCTGGGGGAGGCGGCTTTGAAGCGCATGTCTGTGCTGGTGGCGGCCATGCTGTTTTTCTGGGCAATTCTGGATACCCTGATGCTGCTGCCCAAGTATGACCTGGCTATGCTGAAACCCCAGGGCCAGCCTGAGCCCTGGCTGCCCCTGGCCGTACGGGAAGCCCTCTGGCTGCTGGCCCCGCTCCCGGCCTTGTTGCTCTATTTGCCTGGCCAGGCCCCTGCCGGCCGCCGCTTTCCCGCCGCCGCGGTGGGAACGGTTTTGATCGCTGTTTACCTGATTCTGGTACGCCTTCGGGATCAGGCGGTGCTGGGGCTGCTGGCCACCCTGAACCCCTATCCTCTGGTGCGCACCCTGAGCATGGTTTCCGCCGGGGTGGGGCTAAACCGGGTAGAGTACTTTGGCCTGATGGCCCTATTCGGCGCTTTATTCACCGGCGGCATGCTGATTTTGGGCGCGGCCTTTAGCGTCAGCGGGCTGAAGCGGCAAAAATATCCTGTTGTCCACGCCCTGCTTTGGACAGGGGCCCAATTTGTCCTGGCCTGGTTTTTCTATGCCCGGATGGCCTGAGGAGAAATTCTAAATACGCATTGAACTTTAGTACGTTATGTTATATAATCTTTACTATGATAGAATATTAATTATTCACAAAGCACGTTCCTTAGAGCGGGCATTTGAAAGGAGAGGTCACATTCATGGACAGCAGGTTCAAATGCGACAGCATAGACGACTTGTTCCAAGCTTTTTTGGCCCTGGAAACCATTGAGGAATGCTATGCCTTTTTTGAGGATCTGACCACCATCCCGGAGTTAAAATCCCTGGCCCAAAGGCTGCAGGTGGCGAAGATGCTGCTGGATAACGAAACATATACCGTGATTTCCAAAAACACCGGCGCTTCCACAGCCACCATCAGCAGGGTGAAAAATTCCTTGTTTTATGGGGCGGAAGGCTATAAAATAATTATCAACCGCCTGAAAGAGCAAAAGCAATAAGCCTGATCTACTCCCAATTGTGTTTCTGTAAGACTATGTTCCTGTAAGGAGTGAGTGTTCATTGGATATCATCCCCGCTATTGATCTGCGCGAAGGCGCCTGCGCCCGGGTGCTGGGCGATAAAACGCCTGAGCATAGCGTTTATTCCGACGATCCCCTGGAGCAAGCCATTATTTTAAAGGATTTAGGCGCGGAATGGGTACATATCACCGATCTGGACGGCGCTTTTTCCGGCCATCTCTGCAATCTGCGCATCATTCAGGAGCTGGCGGAGTATTCCGGCGTCAAAATACAGCATTCCGGCGGCGTCCGCAGCCTGGAAAACATCAGCACCCTGCTATCCTTAGGCGTGAGCCGGGTGGTTTTGAGCAGCGCTGTGCTGCGGAACGGAGAGCTGACAGCCAAGGCTTTTGCCCAGTTCGGCGACCGGGTGATCCCCGGGGTAGACGGCCGGGACGGCATGGCCGCCATCGAAGGCTTTGAGACCTCCGCTGCCAAAAGCGTGGTGAAGCTGTTGGCGGAAATCCGCGCCATCGGCATGGAAAAGCTCATCTATACGGATCTGCGGCGTTACGGCACCATGAAAGGGCCGAACTTTGAAGGCATTGCCGAGATCATCGAAAGCAGCGGCATGAAGACGGTGATTGCCGGGGGCGTTTGCACTTATGAGGCTATTGAGAAGCTGAAAGCCATGGGCGCGGAAAGCCTGATCATTGGCAAAGCTATTTATACCGGCGCCATTGATTTAAGAAAAGCCATGAAAATCGCCGCGGGCTAAGCCCGCTGGCGGCATAGCCAAGCGCTTCTTTTGCTGTTTTTCGCGGGTTCCCGTTCAGGAGCCCGCGTTTTTTCTGCGTATCTGCGTAAAAAAGGAACCCCGCTCAAGCGGGGTTCCCGGCGGTTCTTGTTCAGCGCGGCCTTTTGGGGCGGCGGAGCAGTTTTTCCACCCGCCGGGAAAAGAGGCGGGTGCCCAGGAATTCCCGGTTATCGATCAGCTCGGTCAGCAGCACCGTGGTGAGCCCGGCCCGGTTGCCGCCCCAAATATCCGTCAGCAGCTGGTCGCCGATCATCGCCACTTCCTCCGGCTTCAGGCCCAGTTCCCGGCAGGCCCGCAAGTAGCCGGTAACCAAAGGCTTCCTGGCCATATGCAGGGCAGGCAGGCTCAGTGTGCGGCCCATGGGCAGCACCCGCTCCTGATGGCTGTTAGAGAGGATGCAGGCGCTGAAGCCCTGTTCCGGCAGGGTCGCAAACCATTCCCGTACTTCCGGAGAGATCTCCATGCTGTGCCAGGCGGTGATGGTATTATCCAGGTCAAAGATCAGGCCCCGCACGCCCCGCCGGCGCAATTCCGCCAAGGGGATGCGGCAGAGGGCCGTGACCTCAAAATCAGCTTTAAATCCGGGTTTTTTGCGCATGTTCACCTCATGCTTGCCTCAGGGTGAAGACGGGCCGCCACTGGCCCACCCGCTCTCCCTGGCAATTGTAATTATCGATGGCGGCGAAGGCTTTCAGGGCTTGCTGTTCCCCAGCGGTCAGCAGGCCCAGCTGGGTCAGGGCGCTGACCATTACCGGCGCCAGGGCTTGGCCGCTGCCGTCCTCCATCTTCAGGGCAATGGCTGTTTTCCCGCCTTGGGGGGCGCAGCAGTAGACCCCGTCCGCCCCCAGTTTGCCAATGATCCGGCCTTGGGTGGCCCGCATCAGCTCGGTGCAGAAGCGGCCTGTTCCCGCCACCATTTCCGGATGCCGGGCCATGGCCGCGGTAATCAGCCGGGCTGCCCCGGCCCGGGCCGGCGGCAAATTTTCCGGATTGCAGAGGCGGTAATAAGCCAGGGCCATTTGGCGCAGGGGCAGGGCGAAAACCGGTACGCCGCAGCCGTCTACGCCGATGATGATCCGTTCCGCCGGATAATCCGCATAAGCGGCCAGGGTCTGCAGGATCAGCTGCTGCACCGGATGCTCCAGGCGCTGGTATGCCCCGTAATCATAGCCGTAATACTGGCATAAGGCCAGCATGCAGCTGTGCTTGCCCGAGCAGTTATTGTAGATTTTCCGGGGCGGCAGATGATCGGCCAGGCGCTGTTCCCGTAAGTCTTTGCTTAAGGACAGCTCCGGGCCCAGGGTCAGATCCGCCTCGGTCAGGCCGATTTTATGGAGAATGCTTGTCACAGCCCGCACATGGACGTCCTCGCCCAGATGGGAGCCGCACATCACCGCCAGCTCTTCCTGGCTGATGCCGTAATGGGCGATAACCCCGGCCTCCACCGCTGCCGAAGCCTGCAGGGGCTTGGCCGCGGAACGCAGATAGCTCACATAGTCCGGGTCGCCGCAAAAGGCCTGCAGGCGCCCGTTTTCTCCTAGCACGGCCAAATGACCCCGGAGCAGGTTTTCCGCCAGGGGGCCCCTAGTGACTTCCATCAAAATTTCGCTCATAAGCCGCCTCTTTTATGATCATATTACCCTAACTATTAAATAATACCACTTGGCAAAGGTTTTTCCTGCTGAAAAACCTTTGCTAAAAAGGGTCTATTATGTTATATTGTACTGGTAGATTATCTGCCGCGAGGAGGATAGGCAATGAAAAAAATGTTCTCTCTGATCCAGGAAGCCATTGAGCGGGGGGAAGATACGGTTTTGGCCAGTATTGTGGGGGATTCCGGCTCCGCGCCCCGGGGCCCCGGCGCTCATATGCTGGTGGGCAAAGAAGGCCGGCGCTATGGCACGGTGGGCGGCGGCGCGGTGGAGTATCAGTCCATTCTAACGGCCCAGGAGGCGCTGAAAGCAGGCCGCTCCCTGACCCATGCTTTCCGGCTGAACACCAATGATGTGGAAGATATCGGCATGATCTGCGGCGGCAATGTGATCATTTATTTCCATTACATTTCCGCTGAAGATCAGGCTATGCACCGGCTCTGCGCCACTGCCCTGCAGCTTATGCAAAAGGATGGCGACGTCTGGATGCTCTATGAATTCGCGCCGGACGACAGCTGCGCCATGGGCTTGTACCATCAGGAAACCGGCCTGCTGGGCCTGGATTTGCCGGAAGCGGCTTTGCCCGGCTTAGGCGGGGCTGCCCGGCGTTTCAGCCTGGAGGGCCGCCATTTCTATAGCGAGCCCATCAATCTGGCCGGCCGGGTGCTGGTATTCGGCGGCGGCCACGTCTCCCAGGAACTGGTGCCCCTGCTGGCCCATTTGGGTTTTCGCTGCGTGGTCATTGACGACCGGCCGGAATTTACCCAGCCGGAACTGTTCCCCGGCGTATTCCAGACCTTCTGCCGGGAATTTGACGATGTGGATGCCTTTCTCCAGATCGGCGTGAACGACTATATCGTCATCATGACCCGGGGGCATGCCCATGATTATGAGCTGCAGTACCAGGCCCTGCTGAAGGATACCGCTTATGTGGGGGTGATCGGCAGCCGGGCAAAGATCAAGATCGCCACGGAAAAGCTGCTGAAAGACGGTATCCCAAAGGAGAAAATCGATTTCGTCCATTGGCCCATCGGCCTGGATATCCTGGCGGAAACCCCGGCGGAGATCGCCGTCAGCGTGGCCGGAGAACTGATCCGGGTCCGGGCCGGGCATATGGGCAAGGGCTGCAAAAAGTAACGCCGGATTCAGCTTTAGGCAAAATAAAAACCGCGAACCAATGGTTCGCGGTTTTTCCTGTTTTGGCTTCCCCCGTCTTAACGGCAGCTTTTCTCAAACTCGGCCCGCAGCTTTTCCACCGCCTTTTTCTCAATGCGGGATACATAGGAGCGGGAGATGCCCAGCTCCTTGGCGATTTCCCGCTGGGGGCAGCGCTGATAGCCTTCCAGCCCGTAGCGGCGGCGCAGCACATAGCGTTCCTGCTCATCCAGGATCGGCAACAGCTGGCGGAGAATCTGCCTTTCCTCCGCCTGTTCCACCCGCTCCTGCACAGTGGCGCCCCGGCAGCCCAGGATATCCAGGAGCAGGATCTCATTGCCTTCCCGGTCAGCCCCCACCGGATCGTAGAGGGAGATCTCTGTGCGCTGGTTGCGGATGGCGCGCAGATACATCAGCACCTCGTTTTCAATGCAGCGGGCCGCATAAGTGGCCAGCCTGGTCCCTTTATCCGGGGAAAAGGTGCCGATGCCTTTGATCAGGCCGATGGTGCCGATGCTGATCAGGTCGTCCTTATCCACGCCGCTGCTTTCGAATTTCTTTAACAGACCAAGCGAAAGGAGAAAAATTATTGCACAGCAGCGGACAAGCCGCCTTCTATGCCGCTAAGGGCGGGGCGGGCTGCTGCCGTACATCAGGGCCACGGCTTGGCGTATTTCCTGGTAGCTGGTGCAGCGGCAGATATTGGCTTGCAGCCATTCCTCGATGATATATTTCTCCGGCAGTGCGGGATACCGTGTTTGCAGCGCCTGGCAAACCATTAGAAAGCCGGAGGTGCAGTAGCCGCATTGGAAAGCGTTGGCCGCCACAAAAGCCTTTTGCGCCGCTGCCTGGCCCCCCAAGCCTTCCACGGTCAGGATGCAATGCCCTTCCGCCTCGACAGCCAGGATCAGGCAGGCTTTTACCGGCCAATTGTCCAGCATCACGGTGCAAGCGCCGCAGTCCCCGTTTTTGCAGCCCGGTTTGGCCCCGGTCAGGCCCAGCTGTTCCCGGAGCACGTCCAGGAGCAGATCGGCCGGGCGCACCGCCAGCTGGTAGAAGCTGTTGTTGACATTGAGGGAGATGACGGTTT
Organism: Bacillota bacterium; assembly: GCA_036733985.1. Lineage (GTDB taxonomy): Bacteria > Bacillota > Dehalobacteriia > UBA4068 > UBA4068 > DAIMZM01. Next base: position 14,647 of record DAIMZM010000029.1, on the reverse strand, counting down.
TCCCTTCATATCTGATCATGTTCCCAATCCTCCAATAGGCTCTGCAGCATCTGCCCGAAAACGAACAGCCGGTAGGCCCCGGAACCTTCGCCGTCGTCATAAGGGGCTTCCGGCAGCAGCGCCCCGGCTTGATCAGCCCGTTCGGCACAGGATAGCCCATGGTCGTTCACTACCGCCTCCAGCTCCCGGCTGCGGAAAGGCCGGGAGCAAAGGCCGGAGACGGCGATTCTCAGCAAACCCTCTTGCCAGAGGGCGGCCAGGCTCACCAAAGGATAGTCGATTTTTTCATTGGCCGCCCGTTTGCTATGGCGATGGGGGGCTGCCAATGCCCAGGCCGGCACCTGCAGCCTGACGATGAGTTCGCCGGGATCCAGGCGCATTTGCCCGTGAAAAACGCTGGACAGGGGAACGGTACGCAAGCCGCCCTGGCCATAGAGGCTGACTTTTGCCTCAGCCAGCAGCAGGGGCAGGCTGGTTTCCCGGTAGATGATGCTGCCGCAGAGATTCCCGCCCAGGGTGATGCGGCATTGGTTGGTATGGTCGGCGATCCTGCCGCAGGCCTTGCTCAGCAGAGGAAAGAGATCCGCCTCCTTGATCTGATTCAGGGTACAGGCAGCGCCGATGGTCAGGCCCTGGTCGTCTTGGGCCAGCAGCCCGCATTCGGGGATTTGCTTGATGTCGATCACCGCCCCCGGCTTGATGCCGCCGGCCCGGCTGAGGGTAATGATCTCGCTGCCCCCGGCGTAATAAAGCGGCTGCTTGCCCGCCGCCGTTAACTGGTAGTAGGCGTCCAGGGCTTCCGCCAGGCTGTCCGGGCGGCAGTAAACAAAGTCAAAGGGGATCATGCCTGACCCTCCTTGGCGTCCCGCCACAGCTGTTCCGGCTTAAGGGGCAGGGTAAAAAACTCTTGGCCAAAGGCTGCGGATAAGGCGTTGGCCAGGGCTGCGGGGATGCCGATAATACCATGCTCCGCATAGCTCCGTACGCCGTAGGGCGCATCCGTTTCCGGCGTTTCCACCAGGCCCACCCGGTATTCCGGTTCCTGGCCGATATGCAGCAGCTTATAGGTGCGGAGATTGGGGGCTTTGGGGATGCCGTTTTCATCGTAGTAAAAGGCCTCCCGGCTGGCCAGGCTGAGCCCCATGGCCATGCCGCCGGCAATCAGGGCCCGCATCAGCTCCGGGTTGATGGCCGTTCCCACGTCCACCACGCCGGAAGCGGCGACCAGACGGTAGGTATAGGCGTTCAAATCCGCTTCCACCTCCACCACCTGGGCGCCCAGGGTCCAGGCCGGGCCGGTTTTGCCCCGGCCGGTTGCCGGGTCCAGCTGGGTCAGGCCCTTCAGCATGAAGCCGCCCCGGCCCAGTACCGGTTCGCCAAGGGACTCCCCGGCCGGGGATTGATAACCTTGGGCAATATCCTTCAGCAGGATAGCGCGCTCCGGGTTCTTTCTGGAAAAGAGACGGCCGTTGGCCACTTCGATCTCCGTCCCGTCGCAGCCCAGGGCCTGGCCGCCGTTGCGCCGCAGCTGGCTGAGCAAATCATCGGCAGCCCGCAGCACCGCCTGGCCGGCCATGTATTCGGTAAGGCTGGCCACGGTTTTCCAATGCTCCGGCATCAGGCGGGTATCCACATCCATGATCACATGGACCTGGCCGGGATCCATAGCCAAACGCTGGGCCAGGATCAGCGCCAGATTGGTCTGGCTGCCGGAGCCCATTTCCACAACGCCGGTATTCAGATTGACGCTGCCGTCGGAATTGAAGGTGATCAGCGCGCCGGAAACCGCGTCTGTCGGCGGGTTTTCCGTTTTCCAGAAGCAGGCCAGGCCCTGAGCCCGGACAAGGCCGGGCCCTGAGGGGACGGCTTGTCCCCCGTCCCAGCCCGCCAGGGTTTTGACCTGGTTCAGGCAGGCGGGCAAATCACCGATCAGGCTCTCGGTACACAGCACCTGGGTGGGGGTGAGGCTGCCGGGACGGATAGCGTTCCGCAGACGGAAGTCCAGAGGGTCCAGGCCAGAGCGGCGGGCCGCCATGTCCATGACCCGCTCCAGGCAAAAGGTATAGGATTCATGGGCAAAACTCCGGTAGGAGGTGGCATAGGTGTGATTGGTATAGACGCAGAGGGCGTCGATGGCCAGGTTTTCGATCTGATAGGGGCCGCTGCCGTCCACGGCTATGGCTTTCGCCATGTAGGGGGCGATATCCGTATAAGCGCCGCAGTCCAGCCAGTAGGTCATCTCCGCGGCCTGGATCAGGCCGTCCTGACCGAGGCCCAGCTTGATCTCAGCCTCCAGGCCCAGGCGGCAGGGCATGGACGCCAGATCCTGCTCCCGGGGGATGGTCAGGCGCACCGCTTTCCCGCCCACGCTGCGGGAGGCCAGAAAGGCCAGGATTTCCAGGTTCACCGGGGCTTTGCCGCCAAAACCGCCGCCCACCAGGGGGACCTTGACCCGTATTTTACCGGCAGGGATCAGGAAGGCTTCGGCCAGCTGTTTTCGCACCCCATAGGGGGCTTGGGAGGCGGTGGTGATGGTGACGTTGCCCCCGGCGGAGATTTCCGCCCGGGCGGTCCGTACCTCCAGGGCCAGATGATCCGAGGGCGGCAGGGAGAAGCGCTGCTGGATGATGATGCCGCAGCGGCCAAAAGCCGCCGCTGTGTCGCCCTTTCTGATGCAATAGCGGCTGGCCACATTGGTGCCGGCTTCCGGATAAATATCGGTCATGACCTTTTTATAGCCATTGGTGGGCTGATGCAGCAATACCGCGCCGGGAGCCAGGGCTTGGGCCGGAGTGAGTACCGGCGGCAGGGGCGCGTAGGCCACCTGGATCAGCCGGACCGCCTGTTCGGCCGTGGGCTCATCCGCAGCCACTACCAGGGCCACCGGTTCGCCCGCATAGCGTACCACGTCCCGGGCCAAAGCCGGCCTGTCCAGCACCAGCGGCCCAAACAGTTCCGGGCAATCCGCTCCGGTCAAAACCGCCTTGACCCCCAGCAAGGCCAGGGCTTTGGCGCTATCAATACGTTGGATGGCCGCGTGCGCCGCGGTGCTGGTCAACAGCCGGGCGGAAAGCATCCCGGTCAGGGGCAGATCATCGGTATACTGGGCTTTTCCCGTTACCTTGTCCCAGGCTTCCTTCCGCGGAATGCTTTTACCAATGGCTATATTCATTTCTGCAGGCACCGCCCTCTCCAGCTATAGCTGACCTCAGTTTTCCCAGGCAGCCGCCGATTATGCGGCAAGCGGAATTAATCGGAACCAATTCAAGCTCGAAAGGTATGATCCGCGGCAGAACACGCATAATAGAGAAAAATGCCGGAGGAGACTAAAATAATGAATCCATTTGAAGAAAAACCCGCCCAGGTGGCGGACGGCATCAGGGATTGGGCCAGCGTCTACCCAACGCCTTATTGCAAGCAGACTGTGGATCCTTATACCAAGATCCGGATCATCCTGATGAACGGCATCGAGGTGGAGGCCGCGCTATTCAAGCATCAGTTCCACCGCAACTGCCCCAATAATGATCTGCGCCGGGAATTGGCCTTATCCCGCCGCATCGAGCAGCAGCAGCAGAAGCGGGTCAACTGGCTGAAACCCCTTGATGAGACCCAGCTGGAAACCACCATCGGCTACGAGCATGTGGCGGTGGATCTGACGGCCTGGCTGGCCCAGAACGAGCCGAACGCTTATGTGAAGCAGGCTTTGGATTTCGCCCTTCTGGAGGATTTCGATCATCTGTACCGCTATGCCAATCTGCTGGATCTGGATGCCCAGATCCCTGCCGAGCAGCTGGTCAAAAGCTATGTGGACATCACCCCCGGCCGCCCCACCATCGCCGAGCACCGGTTCCCCTTTGAAGAGGTGAAAAACCCGGTGGATTTCAAGACCGCGGATATCCGCACTAAGCTGAATACCCTGATCATCACCTCCGGGGAACAGCAGACCATGAATTTCTATATGAATTTGGGCAACACCTATTATAATGATCTGGGACGCCAGCTTTACCTGGAAATCGCCATGATCGAGGAGCAGCATGTGAGCCATTACGGCGCCCTGCTGGATCCCACCTGCACCTGGCTGGAAAACTTGCTGCTCCATGAATATATGGAGTGCTACCTCTACTATTCTTTTTATGAGGACGAGCTGGACCCCAATGTGAAGTCTGTTTGGGAACTGCATCTTGAGCAGGAGATCGCCCATCTTCACCAGGCCGTGGCGCTGCTCAGGCAATATGAAGACAAGGATTGGCAGCAGGTCATCCCCGGGGGCGCTTTCCCCAAATTGCTCCAATTCCATGATACCCGGGATTATGTGCGCCAGATCCTGAATGAACAAATCCTGCTCACAGCCAACCGGGAACATTATATCCCCGTGCCTGAGCTTTCCAAAGAACATGAATTCTTCTTGTATCAGGAGCGGGTCAATCATGATCTGAACACGGTAGCCAGCCATAATGTGATTGCCCGGCATCAGCAGAAATACAATCTGGATTACCGGGCCGAAGCAAAACCCAATCCGGTACAGGCCCTTAGCGACCGTACCCAAGATAATACCACCATTGCCCGTTAAGGCAGCAGCCGGAAACAACCCCTGGCTACCAGGGCCTTCCTGAGGAGAAAAAATGGAATCGATATGGCATAAAACACTTAATCTGCCGGCCCGTCCCGCCTTGGCAGAGGATTTAACCGTGGAAGCCGCCGTGATCGGCGGCGGCATGGCCGGCATCCTGACCGCGTATTTTTTGCAGCAGCGGCAGATTGACACCGTTGTGCTGGAAGCCAGCCGCATTGGCAGCGGCCAGACCGGCAACACCACGGCCAAGATCACCGCCCAGCATAATATCATCTATAGCCGCTTGCATCAGTATTTCGGCGCGGAAAAAGCCAGGCAGTACGGGGAGGCCAATCAGCAGGCGGTCCAGCAGTACCGCAGCCTGATCCAAGCGGGCAATATTGACTGCGCTTTTCAGGAGCTGCCGGCTTATTTGTACTGCCGATCCGCCGAGCAGGTAAAAAGCCTGGAGGCAGAAGTGGAAGCAGCCAATAGCTCAGGCGCGGCGGCGGAGTTTACAACCCGAACCGCCTTGCCCTTTCCTGTGGCAGGGGCTGTTAAATTCCCCGGGCAAGCCCAGTTTCATCCCCTGGCCTTTTTAGCAGCCATTGCCAAGGATCTTCGTATCTTTGAGCACACCAGAGTCCTGACCGTGGAGGATGATTGCCTCCTGACTGAGGGAGGGAAGGTGAAGGCAAAGCATATCGTGTTTGCCACCCATTTCCCTTTTCTGAATATGCCGGGCTTCTACTTTGCCCGGATGCATCAGGAACGCAGCTATGTGCTGGCTTTAAAAGACGCTGCCCAACTGGACGGCATGTACCTGGGCGTGGATGGGGAAGCCCTGTCCTTCCGGAATTTTGAAGATACGCTTTTGCTGGGCGGCGGCAGCCACCGCACCGGCGAAAACAGCGCGGGCGGGCAGTATGCCGGCCTCCGTCAGCAGGCGGAAAAGCTTTATCCGGGGAGCAGGGAGATTACCCGCTGGTCCGCCCAGGATTGCGTCACCCTGGATGGGGTGCCGTATATCGGGCCCTTTGCCGCTGCCCAGCCCAATTGGTATGTGGCCACCGGCTTTGGCAAATGGGGCATGACCAGCAGCATGGTGGCGGCCACCCTGATCGCCGATGAGATCAGCGGCGTGGAGAACCCCCGGGCGGAGGTGTTCTCCCCCTTGCGCTTTACCCCATCCGCTTCGGTAAAGAGCTTTTTCCTGGAGATGGGCCATGCGGTCAGCGGCCTGTCCCGGCAAATTTTTACCATTCCTGAGGCGGATTTGGCGGATCTACCCCTAGGGCATGGGGGCGTGCTCGAAAATGAGGGGGAAAAGGTGGGCGTCTACAAGGATGAGCAGGGGGCCGTCCATCTGGTGTCCACCCGCTGCTCCCATCTGGGCTGCCAATTGGCCTGGAACCCGGATGAAAAGAGCTGGGACTGCCCCTGCCATGGCTCCCGTTTTGATTATCAGGGCAATCTGTTGGACAATCCCGCCCAGACCGGTTTGGAGCGGGGCGGCGATGATGACTAGCTTTCCCCGGGCGGGGCAGGCCCGGCCCTATTTTGAAGGCTGGTATCTGAAACAGCAGAATGGCCGGGAAACCCTGGCGCTGATCCCGGCTTATCATGTCGACCAGGCCGGAGCAGCCTCCGCGTCCCTGCAAGTGGTCGCCGATAGCCAGGCCTATACGATCCCTTTTCCCGGCTCAGCCTTTTCCATTGACCGGCAGCAGCGCCGCCTCCGCCTGGGCGATTGCCTGTTTTCTCCCGCCGGCTGCCAAGTGGCTGCCCGGTGGGAAGACTGCTGTCTGGAGGGGGCCTTGCGTTTCGGGCCCTTAAACCCTCCGGCCTATGATATCATGGGGCCCTTTTGTCTCGCGCCCTTCCTGGAATGCCGGCACAGCGTGTTCAGCTTGCTGCATGGGGTGGAGGGCTGCCTGACCGTCAACGGCAAGCAATTCCGGTTTGAAAACGGCCCGGGTTATTGGGAGGGCGACCGGGGCGTCTCTTTCCCCAAGCGCTATATCTGGACCCAGTGCAGCTGGGGCCATAACAGCATTATGCTCTCGGTGGCGGAGATTCCCTTTGGCCCTTTTTCTTTTGTGGGCTGCGTGGGCTTTATCTTTTTCAATGGCAAAGAGCGGCGCATCGCCACCTACCGGGGGGTAAAGCTGCTGCAGCTTCAGGATGACGCTGTTTTGCTCCGCCAGGGCCGGCTGGTGCTGCAAATACAGATGCTGGCGGCCAAGAACCAGCTTTTGCCCGCGCCGGAGCAAGGCCGGATGAGCCGCGCCATCCGGGAAAGCCTTTCCTGCCCGGTACGGTACGCCTGCCGGGTCGGGGGAATCCCCCTTTTTGATTTTGTCAGCGAGCAGGCCAGCTTTGAAAACAATTGGCAGGTAGCGGCCGTTTAAAAGGCAGGGCTCCCACAGCCCTGCTTGAAAAGTTTTATAAATCGCCTTGAAATACAAATTTTTGCATGTTATAATAGGTAAAGAAAGTGCTAAAATTAGCGTTTGACAACTATAATATTGCATATGCTGAATTCATGACGAAGCGGGGGAACACAATTTTTTGGGGTGAATCTATTTGTTTAGGAGGGGTAGTTGCTGCTCCTAACCCGTCAGCTAACCTCGTAAGCTTAAGCCACAAATTGCTGTGTCAAAAGACATAGCCTTCTGTGGCTTTTTTGATTGCTTAGGCCCTGTCCTCTTTTTCCCAAGCTTCACTTTCCGAGCCAGGCCCGGTAATATGCACGCCTTTTAATTCCGCCACATAATCATTGGCCACATGCACCTGGATGGTTTTGTGGTCGTCCATGAAGCGGAAGACGCCGTTATTAAAATCCGTACCGGTTTCCTTGAAGAAAATGCCTTCATAGGCAATATCCTGCGTATGGTTGAAGCTCAGGCTGTAGCCCTTGCCCTTTTTGATCAGATAGGCGCGGACGCCCTTTTGGTAATATTCCTCATTGCCTTCCAAGCGCCTGGAAACGGAAATAAGATGCAGGTCGATAAAGGGGATCTCCCTGAGCAGGATATTGATGATCGAGCCCTTGGTGATTTCCCGCAGGCGGCTTTGGGCAGTCTGGCCCAGGATGATTTGCGTGATATGCTTTTCCCTGGCGATCTCGGCAATGACGGTTGTCACCGGCCGTTTCTCATTATCCCTGATGATGTATTCCGCATGGTTTTTTTCCGCCAGCTCCTGCCATCTGGCAATGTAGTCGGTTCTTTCCGCGTCCAGGTCTTCCAGGGGTTGGGGATCGATGGTCAGGAAATAGAGGGGGCAGTTCAGAATCCTGGCCAGGTTGCAGCCTCTCTGGATTAACCGTTCGCCGTTAGGGCCATAATACACGCAGACGAGAATGCGCTCTTCCATACTTGTCATGATCAACTCCTCCGCATCATCAATAACAATGGCTTCCGTACCGCCCCGGGGAAGGGGAAGCGATTGCTTTTGCCTATCATATAATATTCGCGGTGAAAATGCAATTCAAGTCTGAGGAACTTTGCCACCGGCTCCGGAAATCCGCTTAAAGGGAGGTCATGCTTTGTCCCGGCTCTATCTTATCATCCTCGTTCCTTTTTTATGCGCCGCCATCATACCTTTCTTATATAAGTACCTCCGGGGCGTCCATACCGGCTGGCTGGTTCTGCCCGCGCCGGTCCTGATGTTCGCCTACTTAGCAACCCGGCTGCCCCTGGTGGTTCAGGACGGGCCCGTCAGCCAGAGCTTAAACTGGATCCCTGCCCTGGGGATCAACTATACGGTCTACGCCGACGGCCTGTCTATGCTCTTTAGCCTGATCATTACGGGTATGGGCGCGCTGGTGGTGCTCTATTCCATCTACTATATGTCTAAGGAACGGGAAGCCCTGGGCAATTTTTATGTCTATTTGCTGCTGTTTCTCGGCGCCATGCTGGGGGTGGTCTTTTCCGACAATATCCTGGTGCTGTATTTGTTTTGGGAATTGACCAGTGTCTGCTCTTTCCTGCTCATCGCCTACTGGTATCAGCGGAAAGGCTCCCGTTATGGCGCCGGGAAAGCTTTGCTGATCACGGTTTTCGGCGGTTTCGCCATGTTCGCCGGCTTCCTGCTCCTGGGCAATCTGGCCGATACGTACAGTATCCGTGAGATCATTGCCCAGGCCGGGGAGATCGGGGGCCACAGCCTGTTTTTGCCGGCCATGTGCCTGGTGCTGCTGGGCGCTTTTACCAAATCCGCCCAGTTTCCCTTCCATATTTGGCTGCCCGACGCCATGGAGGCTCCCACCCCGGTCAGCGCTTACCTGCATTCCGCCACTATGGTCAAGGCCGGCATCTACCTGATCGCCCGCTTGACGCCGGTTTTTGGCGGCAGCAGCCACTGGTTGTGGCTGATTTCCGGCATCGGTTTGGTGACCCTGTTCTGGGGCGCTTTTTGCGCCATCAGGCAAACCGACCTTAAAGCCATGCTGGCTTTCTCCACCATCAGCCAGCTGGGGCTAATCGTCTGCCTGATGGGGCTGGGCTCCCCGGCCATCTCCGCCGGGCCTGGGCCTGGCGCCGCGGTTTATGCCGCGGCCATCCTGGCGGCTGTCTTTCATCTATTCAATCATTCCACCTTTAAAGGTTGCCTGTTCATGGTGGTGGGGATCGTGGACCATGAGGCCGGGACCCGGGATCTCCGCCGCCTGGGCGGGCTGATGAGCATTATGCCGGTGACTTTCACCTTAGCGGTAGCGGGCAGCTTTTCCATGGCTGGATTGCCGCCCTTTAACGGTTTCCTGAGCAAGGAAATGTTTTTCACCAGCCTGCTGGAAATTGCCGGGCCAGGCGCTTCCACCTTTGGCAACTGGGCCGGGCTGTTCCCCGCCGTGGCCTGGGTCGCCAGTGTTTTTACCTTTCTCTACTGCCTGGTCTTTGTGATCCGGGGGTTTATGGGCAAGCCCGGGGACGCGGCGCTGAAAATGAAAAAGCAGGAAGCTCCCTTCGGCATGCTGCTGGCCCCGGCCATTCTGGCCCTGCTGGTGATCCTGGTCTTTTTCTATCCCAATACCCTGGCCCAATACTTGCTTTATCCGGCTGTGGCAGCTGTTCTGCCCGGCTATGGAGGGGCCTTACCAGCCATTCAGGCTTGGCATGGCGTGAACCCGGCGCTGCTGATGACCCTGGGCGTGGTTTTGGCCGGAACCCTGCTGTTTAAATGGCGGAAGAAGTGGGCGCCGGTTTTTAATCTGCTGCCACGGCGCTTCAGCTTGAGTACGCTCTACAATCTGCTGCTGGAAAAAAGCGAAGCCCTGTCCGGCCGGGTTACCCGGGCTTATCTGACCGGCTCGGTCCGGCATTATCTGCTCTATACCCTGGTTTTCACCCTGCTGCTATTGGGCGTGCTGATGTTCGCCCTGGATGGCTTTGCCTTCGCTCCGGGGGCCGGCAGCCCCATCCTTATTTATGAGGCGGTGCTGGCCCTGGTCATGGTGGGCGCGGCTTTGCTGGTGTTCTTCAGCCAGAAGCGCCTGCCGGCCATTATCGGCCTGGGTACCATGGGCTACGTGATGGCCATGTTTTTCGTGATTTTCCGTGCGCCGGATCTGGCCCTGACCCAATTAGTGGTGGAGACCGTGACCACGGTACTGTTCCTGCTCTGCTTCTATTTCCTGCCGGAAATGAAAGCCCCTAGGGGTAAAAAAAGCTTCCGCCCCGGCCACTTGGCTATTGCCCTGGGCTTTGGCGCTTTGGTGACGCTGATGGCCCTGGCCGCCCAGGGCAACCGCCTGTTCCAGCCCATTGCCTGGTTCTTTGAAAACGCTTATCAGCTGGCTGGGGCGAAAAATATCGTCAACGCCATTATCGTTGATTTCCGCGGCTTTGATACCATGCTGGAAATCCTGGTTTTCTGCATGGCCGGCATCGGCGTCTATACGCTGATCAAACTGCGCTTAGGGGGTAAGGAACAAAAATGAAGCTCAAAGATGTGATGCTGCAAACCGTGACCCGGCCCGCCACCTATATTATCCTGGCCTTTTCCGTTTATCTGTTTATCGGCGGCCATAATAATCCCGGCGGCGGCTTTGTGGGCGGCCTGATGGTGGCTTCGGCGGTCTCCCTGCTGCTGCTGGTCTATGATATCAAAATGGTGCGGGCGGGCTTTCCCTTTGATTTTATGGCCCTGGCAGCCGGGGGGGTATTGATCACGGTTTTAACCAGCGCCGGCGCGCTTGTTTTCGGCAAACCCTTTTTAAGCCATGCCTTTGGCTATTTTAACATCCCCCTGTTCGGCCGGACTGAGCTGGCCACCGCCGTCCTGTTCGATGTAGGCGTGGCCCTGGCTGTTTTCGGCACAGCCATGGCGATTATCTATACCATAAGCGAGGATACCTGCCAATGGAAACCATGATGTCCGTCCTGGTGGGCGTTCTTTTTACGGTTGGGATCTACCTGATGCTGGAAAAAACCCTGATCCGGGTCATTCTGGGCTCAGCGGTGATTTCCCATGCCGCCAATCTGCTGATCATCACCATGGGCGGCCTGAAAAAGGGCGGCGTGCCGCTTTTGAGCGTGGGCGGGCCGCCCTACAGCGACCCTATCCCCCAAGCGCTGATTTTAACGGCGATCGTCATTAATTTTGCCGTAACAGCTTTTCTGCTGGTGCTGGCCTACCGCTCTTACGCGGAATTGGGCACGGATGATCTGGAACGCTTAAAGGATAGCAGCCATGACTAATTTGGTAGTTTTGCCATTGCTCATACCGGTGGTGGGTGGTTTGCTGGCGGCGATTTTCAGAAAGAGCGTCCCTTTTCAGAAGGGGCTGAGCCTGGCTGCGCTGCTGCTGACCGGCGCTGTTTCCCTGCTGCTGCTGAAACTGGCGGCCGGGGAGGGGATACAAACCCTGGCCATGGGGGGCTGGCCCGCGCCTTTCGGCATTGTCTTTGTGGCGGACGCCCTGGCGGCCCTGCTGCTGGTCACCACCAGCCTGGTGGCTGTCGCCTGCCTGCTGTTCGCTTTCAAATCCATTGGCGAAGCCCGGGAGCGCTTTTATTTCTACCCCCTGTTTCTCTTCCTGATCGCCGGAGTGAACGGTGCTTTCCTCACCGGGGATCTGTTCAATCTCTTCGTCTGCTTCGAGGTGATCCTCCTGGCTTCCTATGTGCTGCTTTCTCTGGGCGGAACCAAGCCGCAATTGCGGGAAACCGTCAAATACGCCATCGTCAATTCCCTGGCTTCCGTGCTGTTCCTCCTGGCCATCGCCTACTTATACGCGGTTTTCGGCACCTTGAACCTGGCCCATCTCTCCCAGCGGGTGGCTGAGGCGGGCCAAAGCGGCTTTATCAATGTCATCGCCGTGCTCTTTCTGATCGTTTTCAGCCTCAAAGCAGCCTTGTTTTTATGCTTCTGGCTGCCGGGGGCTTACGGCGCGCCGCCGCCTGCGGTGGCCGCCCTCTTCGCGGCCCTCCTGACCAAGGTGGGGATCTATGCCATCCTGCGCCTGTTCACCCTGGTCTTTTATCATCAGCCGGGGCTGACCCATCAGCTTTTGGCTGTGCTGGCCGGCCTGACCATGCTCCTGGGGGGCCTGGGCGCTGTCGCCCAATGGGATATCCGCAATATCCTGGCTTATAATGTTATTGTGGGCGTGGGCTTTATCATCGGCGGCTTGGCTGTCTTCACCCCGGACGCGGTGATTGGCGCGATTTTCTATTTGCTCCATGACATGCTGATGAAGGCGCTGTTATTCCTCCTGGGCGGCGCGGTTATCATCATTGTGGGCCATAGCAGGCTCAGAGAGATGAGCGGACTGATCCGCAACCATCCCCTGGCCGGCTGGCTGTTCTTCAGTACCGCCCTGGCCCTGGCCGGGCTGCCGCCCTTTAGCGGCTTCCCCGGCAAGGTGCTGATCATCAAGGCGGCCCTGGCCCAGGGCAGCCTGGCCCCGGGCTATTACTGGCTGGCCGGGATCGGCCTGCTTTCCAGCCTGATGGTTTTATATGCGCTGCTGAAAATCTTCATCAACGGCTTCTGGGGCGAAACCACTTTGTCCCTGGAGATGGAGCGGGGCAGCGCCAAGGGCCTGCTCTATCCCTGCCTGATCCTGGCCCTGGCCGGCCTGGGGCTGGGGATAGGCGCGGAGCTTTTTTACCCTTATATCGCCAAGGCCGGCCGGACGCTGATGGATGCCGGAGTTTATCTGGAAGCGGTCTTAAGCGAGGTGATCTGATTGTACGCCCAGCTATTACTCAATATCGCCATCGCCTTTTTGTGGATGCAGTTCAGCGACCAATGGAGCACCTTGAATTTCCTGATGGGCTATTTGGTGGGCCTGGGCCTGCTGTTCCTGATGCGCCGCTTTTTTACCGCGGCTTTTTACCTGAAAAGGCTGTGGGCGGTGCTGAAGCTGACGGGTCTGTTTTTCAAGGAGCTGCTCTTTTCCTCCGTGTTCGTGATCCGGCAGGTGGTCAGCCCCAAGATCACCTTTGAGGGGGGGATCTTTGCCCTGGCCACCCGCTTGCGGAGCGATTGGGAGATCACGGTGCTGGCGCTGCTGATCACCCTGACCCCCGGCTCCGTGGTCTTTCAGGTCTCGCCGGACAACAGCACCCTCTATATCCATGCTATGGATATCAAGCAGGCCAAGGAGACGGTGATCCGGGTGGCGCAGGGGTTTGAGGAATTGATCCTGGAGGTGGCGCGTGATGTTTGAGCTGTTGTTAAAAGGGGCTTTGCTCCTGTTTGCCCTTTCCATCGCCCTGTTCTTATACCGGGTGATTAAAGGGCCTTCGGTGCCGGACCGCATTCTGGCCATGGATACCATCGGCATCAACCTCCTGGCGATGATGGCGATTTTATCCGTGCTGCTGAAATCCTATGCCTTTTCCGAAGTGATCCTGCTGTTCGGGATTTTATCCTTCATCGGCACCGTGGCCTTTTCCAAGTTTATTGAAAGAGGTGTTCTGATTGACAATGACTGCGATCGGTGAGCTTCTGGCCGCCCTCTTGATCGTTCTGGGCAGCATCGTCTGTTTCTTAAGCGCCGTCGGCGCCTTGCGCTTTCCGGATATTTACGCCCGCTGCCACGCGGCGTCCAAAAGCTCCGCCTTGGGGGTGCTCTGCGTTTTGTCCGGGGCCTTTTGCTATTTTGCCCTGGCTCACAGCCTGATCAGCATCCGCTTGCTGCTGGGAATTTTCTTTGTCTTTCTCACCGCGCCGGTGGCTGCCCATATGGTCTGCAAGGCTGCCTACCGTTCCGGCGTCAAGCTTTCCGGGGAAAACCCCCAGGATGATCTTAAGGCGGTTTTAGCCAGGGAACTGGCGGCAGAGAACGGTTGCGGCGGGCCGGGAACGGAAGGCTGCGGAAGCGTTTGACCAGGCGGATCAAGGCGGTTCCAGCCTGTAAAAAAGCATAGAGGAGAAGGCGGCATGGAAAACAAACTGAAAGACCGGCAATTTATCAAAAGGGCCCTGCTCGTTGCGGCGCTGATCCTGTTCATCGTCTACTTTAGCCAGGTAACGGCATGGGCAAAGCATCTTTGGGCCATTGCCTTTCCGCTGATCCTGGGATTCGTCATTGCCTTTATCCTCAATATTCTGATGAAGCTGCTGGAAAAGCGTTACTTCCCCAACAGCAAACGGAAATTGGTACTGAAAACCAGAAGGCCCGTCTGTATGCTGCTGGCCTTCGCCCTGATCGTGGCCCTGGTCACGGTTGTGGTCAATTTAGTGCTGCCCCAGGTCATGGATACCCTGCGTATCCTGGCGGATATCTTTCCCAGCTATGTGGCGCAAATAACCCAATGGTTCAGCGAACGCCAGGAGCAATGGCCGGCGATTGCCGAATGGGCGCGTAAAAGCGACTTTACCTTAGAAAGCATCTCCGCCCCCCTCATCTCCTTTGCCACCGAGGGGGTCAACGGCATTGTCAGCTCATCGGTCAGCCTGATTTCCGCATTGGCCGTGGGCCTGTTCAATCTCATCGTGGCGCTGGCTTTCTCTTTCTACCTGCTCTTGAGCAAGGAGCGGCTGCTGGCGCAGCTAAAGAAGCTGCAAGCCGCTTTTATGAAACGGGCGGCGGCGGAGAAGCTCAATACCCTGCTCGCCGTTGCCAATGAGAGCTTTTCCA
>DAIMZM010000028.1:0-24058 GCA_036733985.1 Bacillota bacterium | reverse complement strand
AGCAAGCCCTGCCCTGGCAAAGTTCAACCGGCTCCCGGGGCACGGGCAGGCCGCCCAGAAGCTCCGGGCAGACGGGGATCAGGGTATGGCGCCGCATCAGTTCCATAAGGGCTGCCTGGGGCGCGTCCGGGGCCGGCCGCCAGGCATAGCGGCAGGCCAGGCCCAGCAGGCAGGCGCTGACCAGGATGTTCATGGCTGTTGGCCGCAGATCGAGCAGGGCGCGATCTGGCCCAGCCGTACCGGGGGCCGGAAGGAGAGCTGGGAGAGGATATCCCGCTCCAGATGCACGCCGGGATAGATCTGGGTAAGAGTCAGGCCCGCTTCCGTTAGCTCAAAGACGCAGCGCTCGGTGATATAAAGCACCCGCTGCCCCTTTTCCAGGGCTTTGGCAGCGGAAAAGCTCAGCGAGGTGATGGCGGGCTTCAGCTTTTCCACCGTACCTTCCCGCACAATGGTGACCAGGCCGTCTTCTTCCTTCACCGCCAGGCCCCGGGAGCGGAAATTCAGGCAAAAGACCACGGTATGGGCGGCGGCGGTAATATTGGCAAAGCCGCCGATGCCCACATAGCGGTCAGGCCGCCGGTGCACGTTCACATTGCCCCGGCTATCCACCTCCAACGCGCCCATGAAGCAGATATCCAGGCCGCCGCCGTCATAAAAATCAAACTGGGCCGCCATTTCGCTGACCATATCCGCGCCGATGGTGGCGCCAAAGGACATGCCCGGGGCAGGCAGCCCGCCCACGCCGCCGGATTCCACGGTCAGGGTGATCTCCTTCAGCATATTGGCTTCCACCGCGTACCGGCCTACCATTTCCGGCAGGCCGATGCCGATATTGACGATTTGACCAACTTTAAGCTCTTGGGCTGCCCGGCGGCCGATGATATGGGCGCTTTGATCCTCCCCGTCATGGCGGGGGGGCCGGTCCCGGTTCATCCGGCCCATCCAATAATCCATATGCAGGGGCGGCACATGGATGGAGCCGGACAAGGTCTGGCTGGAAGCGGTCTGCTGGGCCGGTTCCGCCACCACCACCGCGTCCACCAGCATGCCGGGGACGACCACGAAGCGGGGGCGGGAGAATTGATGGGTGGTGCGGTCCACCTGCACCAGCACAATGCCGCCCTGATTATGGGTGAGCTGGGCGGCGGCCAGGGCGTCGGCGTAAATATATTCATCGTCAAAGGTGATATTGCCCAGGGGGTCCACAGCCGTGCCCTTGATCAGGCAAACATCCGGCATGTGCAGGGTGTATTTCAGGTATTCCTCCCCATCCACCTGCACCAGGCGCACCAGCTCCTGCCGGGAGATGTCGTTCATGCCCGGCCCGTCCAGGCGGGGATCCACATAGAGGCCCAGGCCCAGCTGGGTCAGGTAGCTCTTTTGCCCGGAAACCATGGCCCGCAGCGCATGGGAAATGCTGCCCAGGGGCAGGGTATAGCCTTCCACGCGGTTCTCCCTGATCAGCCGGCTGGTAGCAGGCATGCTGGTATAATGGCTGGTGATGACCCGCCGCACCGCGCCCTGGCGCACATAGGCTTCGGCCAGGCCGGTTTCCTCCCGGTTGCCATAACCGGCGGAAGCCAGCAGGGTCAGGTTATTGGGGTGGCCGCTTTTCTGGAAGCGGCTGGCAATGGCCTGGTGGATCGCGTCGGTATGCCCCAGGGAGAGAAAGCAGTTGATCAGCAGGCAGTCGCCGTCTTTGATCAAAGCGGCGGCCTGGGCCGGGCTGATGATCTTATA
The DNA here is from genome assembly GCA_036733985.1 of Bacillota bacterium. Taxonomy (GTDB): domain Bacteria; phylum Bacillota; class Dehalobacteriia; order UBA4068; family UBA4068; genus DAIMZM01. The sequence continues at coordinate 22,315 of DAIMZM010000028.1, read as the reverse complement.
CATGAGTCGCCCTCCTTTGTGCTGGGTGCCAGCCTTCCGGCCGGCTGCTGAAACAGGGATGCCAATATCTTACTATTGTCATGGGCCGCTGTCAAGCATTTGCCCTTTTGACAAGACCTAGCCGGGGCCGGGGGCCGGGGGCTTTCAGCTGGGCTTCGCTCAGGCCCGCGCCAACGCTCCGGCAGGCGGTATCGTCCGGGTTGCCGGCGGCGCCGCCGGATAACAAATCCTGCCGCTGTTTTTGGAGCGCTTTATTTACAATTGCCCATTGATTCAGTACAATAATGAAGGAAGCCTTTGGGGTTGTCTGTCATTTAAATAAAGGAGGTAAAGCCATGGCGTTCGATTATAAGAAAGCGTATCCGGAATTCTACCTGCCGCCCAAGCAGCCCGGTATTGTGGAAATTCCAGCCATGAATTTTCTGGCTGTCCGGGGAAAAGGCGACCCCAACCAGGCGGGCGGGGCATACGAGGCTGCCGTAGGACTGCTCTATGCCATGGCCTATACCCTTAAAATGAGCTATAAGGGCGGCTATCAGATTCAGGGATTCTTTGACTATGTGGTGCCGCCGCTGGAAGGGTTATGGTGGCAGGCGGGCGTCCTGGGCGTTGACTACGCTGGCAAGGACCGCTTTGAGTGGATTGCCCTGATCCGCCTGCCGGATTTTATCAAGCAGCCTGATTTTGCCTGGGCGCTGGCAGAGGCAACGAAAAAGAAGAAGGCGGACTTCTCCGCCGTGGAATTTTTCACCTATGACGAGGGGCTCTGCGTGCAGTGCCTGCATCTGGGGCCCTATGACGAAGAGCCCGCCACTGTCCTGGCCATGGGGCAATACGCGCAAGAAAACGGCTACGCCATTGATCTCACTGATCAGCGGCGTCATCATGAGCTTTATCTGAACGATCCCCGCAGGACGGAAGCGGCTAAGCTGAAAACCGTGATCCGGCATCCGGTTCGCAAACTATAAAATCAGGAGGAAGCGGCTTATGATCAGCATAAAACGCTATACCAGGGAAGATGAAGCGGCTTTGTTTGCCCTGATGAAAAACGAAGGCGCGGACTGGGAGGTCTACTGGGGCGCGGAAAGTTGCGCCAGATACCAGGCGGCGCTGGAAAGCTGCCTGGTCTATGTGGCCTATGAAGACGATTTTCTTTGCGGCTATTGCCGCTGCCGCGACGACAACGGTTTCGGCATTTATGTCTATGACCTGCTGGTGGACAAACACCGCCGGGGCAAACAAATCGGCCGGCGGCTCATGGCGGAGGTCTCTCTGGCTTTCCCCCAGGATACCGTCTATGTGCTCAGCGGTGTGGACGGCTATTACGAAAAGCAGGGATTCCGGCGGGAGGGCTCCATCTTTGCAGTCCGCCTTTAGCGCCGGCCTCCGCCTCGCCGAATCCGGCAGAGGCGGAGAGGACAGCGCCTTAAAAATACGGTAAGCTTTCAGCATTGGAGGTGATGGTATGGATTGGCTTGGCCGGCTGAACGACGCCCTGCGCTACATCGAAGAAAATTTGGAAGGCGGGATTGACCTGGCGCAGGCGGCAAAAATCGCCTGCTGCTCGGCGTTCCACTTTCAGCGGATGTTTTCTTATCTGGCCGGCGTGCCCCTGGCGGAATACATCCGCAGGCGGCGCATGACCAAGGCGGCCTTTGACTTGCAGAATAGCAAGGACAAGGTGATTGACATTGCGCTGAAATACGGCTACGATTCTCCCACCGCTTTCAACCGCGCCTTTCAGAGCATCCACGGCGTCGCCCCTTCCGCCGCCCGGCAGGCAGGGGCCCGGCTGAAAGCCTACCAGCCCATCAGCTTCAAAATTACCATACGAGGTGAGGCTGAAATGAATTACCGTATTGAACAGCACGGCCCCTTCCGCATTGTCGGCCCCAAGCTGACCTGCCCCTGGTCCCCGGAAAAACACGAGGGGTTTGCCCTGGTGCCGCCCTTTTGGGCGGAGCATTTTCAGCAGGGGACCATTCCCATCCTCTGCGGCATCATGAACCAGCAGCCCCCGGGCCTGCTGGGGGTCAGCGTGGGCGATTGGCAGACTGCCGGCAGCTTCGACTATTATATCGCCGTCGCCAGCGACCGGCCCGCGCCGGCAGGTATGGCCGACTATGCGGTGCCCGCCTGCACCTGGGCGATTTTTGAGTGCAGAGGGCCTTTGCCCGGGGCGATTCAAGGCATGCAGCAGCGGATCATCACGGAGTGGCTGCCGGGCAGCGGCTACCAATACGCTGACGCGCCGGATCTTGAGCAGTATCCGGAAGGGGATCAGAGCAGCGCGGATTATCTCTGCTATATCTGGCTGCCGGTGAAAAAGTAAGCTTGCCTTAGCGTGTTTATAGCACAAAAAGAGGGCCCCGGCGATCCGCTATCGCCGGGGCCTGTTTTATGATGGGGTAATCAGAAACCCTGTCGATCCAGAAACTTTTCAAACTTGGCCGGGCCGAAAATCTCATTGGTCACCAAGCTGCCGTCATAAAAAAGGCTGTAGGTGGTAAAAGGCGTGGGCGCGGCCTGGGCCTGCCCGGTGGTTTCCAGCTTGTGGACGCTGATTTCCGCGCCCCGTTCCCGGGCCAGGTTGACGAGGAGCGGCACATATTTATCCGTATGGGGGCACTGGTTGCTGTAATAGAGCACCAGGCCCTTTTCGGCGATTTGGCCCCGCTTGGCGCAGTCCTTGAACTTCGGTATCGGCGCGTCTTCGCTAAAGGGCAGGTAATAAAGGACAAAAAAAGGCGGGGCGGTATCCGCGGCCAAAAACCCTTTATATTTCAAATGATCCGGGTCGGAGAGGAAGGGGCGTTTTTTCGCCGAGGCCAGGGCGGTCAGGCCCCGGCAGCCTTTGGCCCTAGTGTCCTCGATGCAGGCTTCCAGCAGGCGGTTGGCATAGCCTTTACCCTTAAACTGCCCGGAGACCCAAAGGCAGTTGATCTGCATATACCCGGTTGCGTCCAGGGGGCACCAGGCTTGCTCGGCCGGGAGATACTCGATAAAGGCTTTGCCCCGGGCGTCCAGCTTTTGGAACACCAGGCCGTCGGCGAAGCGCGCTTTCATCCAGGCTTTTTTCGAGGCGACGCAAGTTTCGCCCTTCTTGTCGGAGATGGCGCAGCAGATATGCTCGCTATCCAGATTATCCGCTGTTACGGCGATGATCTTTGCCATGGCTAGGCCTCCTTTTTGAGCTTTCTGCGGATCTGGATCAGGCGTTTGACGTCCGTCAGGACGGCTTCGCCGGTGACGCTGATCATCAGCCATCTGCCCCCGGCGCTGAAGGGGGTATTGGCAAACAGCGCCTGGGTATACGCAGCGCAGAGCGGCATGACCAGCTCAGCCTCGGCCTCTTCCTTAGGGCCGATCACCACCAAGGCGATAAAGTAGCCATCCATGGGGTAGAGGGTGCAAAGGGAGCGTCCGGCCTTTTGATACTTCACATTCCAGCCCGGCTGGGCCGAGCAGTTGCTATAGCTGTAGCTGGGCTGGACCTGGTAATGGGTTTGCAGAAAGCGGTTCAGTTCAGCCCAGAGGGGGCTGTTGATATAGGCCGCGATTTCCCCGGCGTCCGGCTGCCGGTCCGGCCCGTAAAGCGTTGTCCATGCCATCTTCATCACTCCCGGATGCATTATACCATGGCCGCTCGCGGCCATGCCTCTGTTGCTTCGCAACAATCGGGTATAAAATAGGCGCTCAAGCCCGAAATCATAGATTCCGGCTTGTGCAGCTATTATACAACAGATAACATGACAACAGCGCGTCATGTTTTATTGCTTCCGCCTGTTTGGCTAAGCACCCGGCGCCCCGGGCTAATGCCACTATACCATAGTCAGGGGTTCCTGTAAAATAGGCCTGTCCAAAAGCCCGGTTTTGTTCCCTACTTGCCAGCCTGTCCTCTCCGTGGTACTATAAACCTGTATCCATTGGGAAAAAATATTGTCGTATGTTGCGGAAGGCCGGGCCCAGCCGCAACAAGGAGGGGAAATGCCAAGTTTTTTGAGCCTGTTGACCAGGGAGCAGATCCGCCTGCTCAAGCCGGTGTTGAAGAAGATCAGCATTGCCAGGGGCCGGACTTTCCAGGATGCCCTGGGCCGGCTGGGGGCGCAGTCGGTGGCCGGCCGGGTCCGGTTCGAGCCGGTCCGGCTGGAACAGGCCCCGGCCTGCTTCGCCCTGCCCGTAGCGGAGACGGATCAAAGCCGGGCCCTGCTGTATCTGCATGGCGGCGGCTTTGTGGCGGGGAATATGAAATATGCTTGCGGCTTTGCGGGCATACTGGCGGATAAGCTGCAGCGGCGGGTTTTGAGCGTGGCTTACCGCCTGGCGCCGGAGCATCCTTTCCCAGCGGCCCTGGAGGATGCGCTGGCAGCCTATCGCTATCTGCTGGACCAGGGCTGGGCTGCCGGGCAGATCTCCCTGGTCGGGGAATCCGCCGGGGGCGGGCTGGTCTACAGCCTTTGCCTCAAGCTTAAAGCGCTGGGCCTGCCGCTCCCTGCCAGCCTGGTGGCGATTTCGCCCTGGGCGGACCTGACCCTGAGCGGCCCCTCCTACACCGCCAATGCCAAAAAGGATCCCAGCCTGTCCCTGCAGATCTTGCGTTCTTACGCATCGATTTATGCTGATGGGCAGGAGCGGAACCCTCTGGTTTCCCCGGTTTTCGGCGACCTGGCCGGGCTGCCCCCGTCGCTGCTGCTGGCCGGCGGCGACGAATTGCTGCTCTCCGACGCAATGACTTTGCACGCGGGCCTGAAAGCCCGGGGCTGCGCCTCCGCGCTTTATGTGGAACCGGGGCTGTGGCATGTATATGTGTTGTATAAGATACCTGAGGCCCGGCTGGCGATGCAGCGGATCGCCGCTTTTCTGGCCTTAGAGGATGGCGGAGTGTATGGACGAGCATAAGCGCTGGATGAAACTGGATAACGCGGGCAAGATCTACCCGGCGGCCAAGCGGCGGAACTGGAAAGCGCTGTTCCGCCTCTCCGCCACGCTGACGGAGACGATTGACCCTGAAATATTGGCCCAGGCCCAGCAAGCCACTTTGGCCCGGTTTCCCAGCTTTGCCCTGCAGCTGAAATCCGGCGTTTTCTGGTATTACCTGGAGCAGAACGAGGGCGGGCCGGCCATCCGCCCGGACGGCGCTTACCCTTGCGCGGCCATGGATTTTAAGGAAAACAACAACTTTATGTTCCGGGTGCTCTACCATCAGCAGCGTATCGCCGTGGAGATCTTTCACGCGCTGACCGACGGCAGCGGCGGCCTCTGCTTTTTAAAGACTTTGGTCGCCGAATACCTGCGCCTCAAATACGGGGCCATGATCCCCCGGGACAGCGAGATCCTGGATTGCACATTAGCGCCGCCGCCGGATGAAATTGAGGACGCCTTTCTTAAATACGCCCGCAATTCCGCCCGCTCCCGGCAGGAGCCGGACGCCTATTACCTGCAAGGCACGGATGAGCCGGAGGGCTTTGTGCACATCGTGACCGCCCTGATACCGGCGGCGGCGGTGCTGGCCCGGGCCAGGGAAAAGCAGGTCTCGCTGACGGAGTATTTAACCGCCGCGCTGATCATGGCCATCGACCAGCTGCAGCGGCACAACGTCCCCAGGGAAAGACGCTATAAGCCGGTGAAGGTGAGCGTCCCCATCAACCTGCGCAATTTTTACCCCAGCCATACCATGCGCAATTTCGCCAGTTATGTGATTCCCGGCATCGACCCCCGTTACGGCGTCTACAGCTTTGACGAGGTCTTGTCCGCGGTGCATCACTATATGCGGGCCGAGGTCACGGAGAAGCTGCTGAATGCCAAGATCTCTACGAACGTGCGGGCGGAGAACAGCACGGTGCTCAGGCTGACGCCGCTGTTTTTAAAGAATATCGCCATGAAAGTCGCCTTTTACCGGGTAGGGGACCGCAAATCCACCACCACCCTCTCCAATCTGGGCGCGGTAACGCTGCCCCAAGAGATGGCGGACTTTGTCACCAGGATGGACTTTATCCTGGGGCCCTTATCCCGCAACAAGGTGGTCTGCGGCGCTTTGTCCTATCAGGGCCTGCTGACGCTGAACTTCACCCGGACGATTCAGGAAAGCATGCTGGAACGGACCTTCCTCCGCTATCTGGTAAAGCAAGGCATCCCGGTGAAAGTGGAAAGCAATGGCAGATGGTAATTGGCGGCGGGAAATCAGCAGGATAGAAGAAAGGGCCTGATATGTCATACTGTGTGAATTGCGGCGTGGAATTGGCGGATAGCGAGAAGCGCTGCCCCTTATGCCAGGTGGAGGTGGTAAACCCGGCGTCAGCCTGGCGGGAGCCGGCGGCCCGCCCTTATTCGCCCCATGTGGACAGGCTGATGCGGAAGGTTGACCGGCGCTATTTCGCGGCCCTGGCCGGGCTGCTGCTGACCATTCCCGGGGCGATCTCGCTGCTCCTGGATATGATCGGCGACGCCCGGTTCACCTGGTCCGCCTATGTGATCGGCGGGGTGGCCCTGGTCTATATCTTTTTTCTGCTGCCCCTTTATTTCAAGAAGCGCCACCCGGTGCTCTTTCCCGCCCTGGATTGCGCCGCTGTGTTGTTATACCTGCTGTTTATTGAGCAGATGAACGGCGGCGGCTGGTTTTGGGGGCTGGGCCTGCCTTTGACGGTCGCCGCCGGCGTCTGCGTCATCGGCCTGGCGCTGCTCTTCACCAAAACACGGTTTTCCGTGCTGGTTAAAGCAGGCGGCCTTTTGACGGCCGTGGGCTTATTCGTGGTCTGGGCGGAAATCAGCGTCCGCCTTTACCTCTACGGGGCTTTCAAACTGAACTGGTCTTTATATGCCCTGGCCCCCTGCCTGGTACTGGCGGCGGCCATGCTGATCCTGGATCACCGCAACAATTTTAAAGAGGGGATACGGCGCCGCCTGTTTTATTGAAAAACCTTGGGCAGCCCCTCCCACCGGCCTGCCCGGCGCCTCAGACCAGGGGGCTCACCGAGGGGTTCAGCTCCTCCAGCACATCCAGGAGCACCTGGGCCGTAGCCGGGGAGGTGAAGATGGGCACGTTATGCTCCACCGCTGCCCGGCGGATCACGGCTCCGTCGGATTTGGCCTTATGGCTGCCCAGATCATGCAGATTCAGCACATAGCTGACCCGGCCCTCCCGGAGGGCGCCGGGGATGGCGCCGCTGCCCTCGCTGACCTTAGCCAGCACGGTGGCGGCCAGGCCATGGCTTTCCAGGAAAGCGGCGGTGCCGGCGGTGGCCAGGAGGGAAAAGCCCTGCTGCCGGAAGCGCTGGGCCAGGGGCAGGATCTCCGCCTTGGCCTGATCCGGCACGGAAATCAGCACCGAGCCCTGGCCGGTCAGGCGCATACCCGCCGAAAGCAGGGCTTTATAAAAGGCATGGGTCAGCCAGGCGTCATAGCCGATGGCTTCGCCCGTGCTTTTCATTTCCGGGGACAGGTAAGCGTCCAGGCCCCGCAGTTTGGCAAAGGAGAAGGCCGGGGCCTTCACATACCAGCGGGCAGGCCGGCCCGGCTGGCCCAGGAGGCCCTGGGCTTTCAAAGTGACGCCCAGCATGGTCAGGGTGGCGATATCCGCCAGGGGATAGCCGCTGGCCTTGGAGATAAAGGGTACGCTGCGGGACGCCCGGGGATTGACCTCGATCACATAGACCCGGCCTTGGCTGTCGCCGATGAACTGGATATTGTAGAGGCCCTTCAGCTTCAGGGCCGGGCCCAGCTTCTGGGTATAATCCAGGATGGTGCGGCGTGTTTGCTGGCTCAGGGAATAATCGGGGAACACGCTGATGCTGTCCCCGGAATGGATGCCGGTAGGCTCCACCAGCTCCATCACGCCGGGGCAGAACACGTCTTTCCCGTCGCAAACCGCGTCCACTTCCAGCTCCTGGCCGGCAATGTATTTGTCCACCAGCACCGGGCGGCTTTCATCCAGGGCCAGGGCGGCTGCCAGGTATTGCCGGAGGGAAGCCGCTTCCCCCACGATCTCCATGGCCCGGCCCCCCAGCACATAGCTGGGCCGCACCAACACCGGGAAGCCCAGCCGCTCCGCCGCCGCCACCCCCGCCGCCACGCTGAGCACGGCCTGGCCCGGGGGCTGAGGGATGGCCAGCCCCCGCAGTATTTGTTCGAAGGCGTCCCGGTTCTCCGCTCTTTCGATGGCGGCGCTGTCCGTGCCCAGGATGGGCACGCCTTGGGCTTGCAGGGGCTCGGCCAGGTTCACCGCGGTCTGGCCGCCCAGGGAGACGATGACCCCTAAGGGCTGCTCCTGATCCACCACATCCAGCACGGATTCCACGGTCAGGGGCTCGAAATAGAGCTTATCCCCCATGGTGTAATCCGTGGAAACCGTCTCCGGATTATTGTTGATCACAATGGCCTGGTAGCCCTGGTTTTTCAGGGTGGTCAGGGCATGGACGGTGGCGTAATCGAATTCCACGCCCTGGCCGATGCGGATGGGCCCGGCCCCCAGGACAATGATTTTCTTTTCCTGGCTGGGCTGGGCTTCGTTTTCTTCCCCATAGGTGGCGTAGAAGTAGGGGATCTGGCTTGCGAATTCCGAAGCGCAGCTGTCGATCATCTTATAGGCCGGGATGATGCCCGCCGCCTTGCGAAAGGCCCGCAGTTCCGGCTCAGCCATGCCCCAGAGCCCGGCGATGTAAGCGTCGGAAAAGCCCAGGCGTTTGGCTGCCCAAAGGCTGTCCCGGTCCCGGGGATGGCTGGCCAGGATACGCTCCATGGCCACGATATTGGCGATCTTGTTGATGAACAGCAAGTCGATGCAGGCGGCCTGATGGATGGCCTCGGCGCTGACGCCATTCCGCAGCAGCTGGGCAATGGCGTAGATCCGGTCGTCCCGGCTTTCTGACACATAGGCCAGGAGCGCCGCGCTGTCCGCTTTGTCGAATTTCTCCAGCCGGATATGGCAGCGGCCCGTTTCCAGGGAGCGGATGGCTTTTAAGAGGCTTTCTTCCAGGCTGCGGCCGATGCTCATCACTTCGCCGGTGGCTTTCATCTGGGTGCTGAGCAGGTTCTCCGCCCCGGCGAATTTATCAAAGGGAAAGCGGGCCATCTTGATCACCACATAGTCCAGGGCCGGTTCAAAGCAGGCCGGGGTATTGGCCAGGGGGATCTCGTCCAGGGTCAGGCCCACCGCCAGCTTGGCCGCCACCCGGGCGATGGGGTAGCCGCTGGCCTTGGAAGCCAGGGCGGAGGAGCGGGAGACCCGGGGATTGACCTCGATCACATAATAGGTGAAGGATTCCGGATCCAGGGCGAACTGCACATTGCAGCCGCCGCAAAGCCCCAGGGCCCGGATCAGCTTCAGGGCGCTGTTCCGCAGCAGCTGGTATTCCTTATTGGTCAGGGTCTGGCTGGGCGCCACCACCATAGAATCCCCGGTATGCACGCCCACCGGGTCGATATTCTCCATATTGCAGATGACCAGGGCCGTGCCCTTGCTGTCCCGCATCACCTCATATTCGATCTCCTTAAACCCCTTGATGCTCTTTTCCACCAGCACCTGATGAGCCGGGGAAAGCTCCAGGCCCTTAGCCAGCAGGGCGGTGAGTTCCCCTTCGTTTTCGGCAAAGCCGCCGCCGCTGCCGCCCAAGGTGAAGGCAGGCCGCAGCACCAGGGGATAACCGATCTCCGCCGCGGCTGCCAGGCCCTCCCCCAGGCTGCCGGCAATACGGGAGGGCAGCACCGGTTCATTCAGGCTTTGGCATAAGGCCTTGAACAGCTCCCGGTCTTCGGCTTGGGCAATGCAGTCCGGATCAGCTCCCAGCAGGGCCACGCCGCATTCCGCCAGCAGGCCGCTTTTGGCCAGGGACATGGCCAGGTTCAGCCCGGTCTGGCCGCCCAGGCCCGGCAGCAGGGCGTCGGGCCGTTCCAGGCGGATGATGCGGGCGGCGAATTCCTCGGTAAGGGGCTCCATATAGACCCGGTGGGCAATATCCGGATCCGTCATGATGGTGGCGGGATTGGAGTTCAGCAGCACCACCTGGTAGCCCTCTTCCTTCAGGGAAAGGCAGGCTTGCACCCCGGCATAGTCGAATTCCGCGCCCTGGCCGATGACGATGGGGCCTGAGCCTAAAACCATGATCTTTTTGATATCCGTGCGCTTAGGCATGGTGGTTTCCCTCCTTCATGGCGCTGACAAACTGATCAAATAAATAGGCGCTGTCCTCCGGCCCGGGGGCGCTTTCCGGGTGGTATTGGACGCTGAAAACCCGCTCCCCCCGGCAGGCCGCCCCCTCCACCGTATCGTCAAGAAGATTGCGATGGGTAACGGCCAGGCCGCTGCCGGCCAGGGAGGGAGCGCTCACCGCGTAGCTGTGGTTCTGGCTGGTGATCTCGATCTTGTCCAGCTCCAGGTTGCGCACCGGATGATTGCCGCCCCGGTGGCCGAATTTCAGCTTATAGGTTTGGCCGCCATAGGCCAGGCAGATGATCTGATGCCCCAGGCAGATGCCGAACATGGGCAGCCGGCCCCGGCATTGCCGCACCAGGCTGATGACCGGGCCCGCGTCTTCCGGGTCGCCGGGGCCGTTGGAGATGAGCAGGCCGTCCGGCCCCAGGGCCAGGATCCGCTCAGCGCCGGTATCCCAGGGCACGATGGTCACATTGCAGCCCCGCCGGTTCAGGCTGCGGATGATGTTCAGCTTGACGCCGCAATCCACCGCCACCACATGGCAGCAAGGATTGGCGGTCTTGGCCTGCCAGGGCTTGCGGCAGCTGACCCGGGCCACCTGGTCATGGGGGAGAGCCGCGGCGGCGATCTTGGCCAGGGCCTGGGGGAGGGGAGTCTGGGCCGGGGTGATCAGCCCCCGGCGGCTGCCTTTGTCCCGGATGCTCCTGGCCAGGCGGCGGGTATCCACCCCGGAGAGGCCGGGGATGCCGTATTCCTCCAGCAGGGCTGAAAGCGCGCCGGTCTGCCGGAAATTGCTGGGCAGATCATTATAATCCCGGACGATCAGCCCGGAGAGAAAGGGCCGGCGGGATTCATAATCCTCAGCGGCCAGGCCGTAATTGCCGATCAGCGGATAAGTCATCACCAGGGCCTGGTCCGCGTAGGAAGGGTCGGAAACGATTTCCTGATACCCGGCCATAGCGGTGTTGAACACCAGCTCCGCTACTTTTTCCCCAGCCGCGCCAAAACCCTGGCCATAGTACTCCTCCCCATCCTCGGTTACCAGCTTGCAGTCAAACGCCAGATTCATTGCCATCACTCCTTAATAAAATACGTCCCGCAAAAAAGCGGGACGCGAACAGATGCAAAATAATTCAAATAGTATGTAAACAGCCGGGGGGCGGCAATCCCCAAAGTCAAAATCAGCAAATACCCATACAAGCCCGTTGTCTGCAAAATTTTTGTTGAAAGCTTAAAAATTATCATAACCCCAACCTTATCATTAATCGCCGTTGCGCATAAAAATAACACAACCAAGGCCTTTTGTCAAGGGCCCGGCCCATAAAAAATCAGCGGCGGATTCAAAGAATGGTCGCGCGGTTTAATGCGGATTGCTTTACCCGGATATAACGTTTATTCTGGAAAAGAAGCGGCGCTTAAAGCCCCGCTTCTTTTTTAGGCAAACGCGCCGGCTTTAAGGCCTGGCTGATCAGTCCGGAAAGCCGCTCCCGGTCCCATAATTCCACCCCGGTCTTTTCCGCCAGGTCTTTGGCCGCAGCGGAAAAAGCGGAATTGGTCAGCACCGCGGCGGCCTGGCAATCATAATAGCGGACAGCGGCATAAATCTCCTGGACAGCCTGGACGCCGATGACGGCGGAGCGGCATTTGCATTGCACCGCATAGGTCAGCCCCTGCTTTTCGCAGAGGATATCCGCGCCATAATCCCCGCTGCCCTTGGTGACCCGGACATTGTGGAAGCCATTGTCCCGCAGCAAGCCGGCGCAATAGTATTCAAAATCCGCGCCGCTCATTTCATCCACCCCGGCCAGCGCTTTTAGGACGGCCCTGGGCCGCCGGCCCGCCAGGACGCCGATGATCAGGGCCAGGAGCAGGCAGGCGGCGATCATGATTGATAACTGTTCGATTGTTTGACCCTTCTTTCCGCCACTGCCTATTGGCAGGCGGGAAATTTTATTGGCAATGCCCTTGCCCTTTATCTTTGGAAAAGCTATTTAGAAAAACGATTGCTGTTTCGGAAAAGAGGTTCGCCCCGGGGCCGGCCTTTCCTGCTTTTTTTGGGTTTTGCCAGGTTTTTGTTAACAGAAACCCTGCTCCGGGCATTTGCGGTAATACAGGCGGTTTGGGCTGGCGGCAGCGGAAACTTTTTTGCCTTTTTCCTTGACATTTGAGTAATCATTCAATTATAATGTTGATAGTTGAATGATTACTCAAATATAAGCGCTTCTGCGGAGAAAGGAACATAGTTATGGAAGGGCATGAACATCACGGCCAGGATCACGGTGACGATCATGGCCATCATCAGGGCCGGGGACATGAACATAGGCTGGCCCATTGCGCCGGGGACAGCTGCTGCACCAGCTGCGGCAGCCGGGGGGACCGCCATCATCATCAGCCGGCGGGGAAGCGGGATCTGCTCAAAATGGCCGTCGCCGCCTTGCTTTTAGGCTTAGGCCTGCTCTGGCCGGGCAGCGCGGCCCTGGGTACCCTGATTTTTGTGCTGGCCTGGCTGGCGGTGGGGGCGGAAGTCCTGGCTGCCGCCGTCCGGGAGCTGCTGGCCGGGTCCGGGATGCATGAGGAATTCCTGATGTCCATCGCCAGCCTGGGCGCTTTTGCCGTTGGCGAATACCCGGAGGCGGTAATGGTAATGCTCCTTTTCCAGGTGGGCGAGGCGCTGCAGGGCCGGGCCTTGGCCAAAAGCCGGGGCTCCATTGCGGCGCTGATGGATATGCGGCCGGACCATGTCAATCTGCTGGATGAAAGCGGCGGGGAACAGCTGGTAGCGCCGGAAGGGGTGCTGCCCGGGCAGCTGATCCTGATCCGCCCCGGCGAGCGCATCCCCCTGGACAGCCTGGTGGTCAGCGGCAGCGCGGATGTGGATACTTCCGCCCTGACCGGCGAATCCCTGCCCCGGCCCGTCTCAGCCGGGGATCGGCTGATCAGCGGCTGTGTGAATTTGAACGGCCTTTTAACCGCCAGGGTGGAGAAGGCCTACGGCGCTTCCACGGTCAGCCGCATCCTGGAATTGACCGAGCATGCCGCGGAAAAAAAGACCCGGGTGGAAGGCTTTATCACCCGCTTTGCCCGGATCTATACGCCGGTGGTGGTGGCTGCCGCGGCTTTGCTGGCTGTGGCGCCCCCGCTACTCTTCGGCCAGGCCTGGGGGGATTGGCTATACCGGGCCTGCACCCTATTAGTGATCTCCTGCCCCTGCGCCCTGGTGATCTCGGTGCCCCTGGCCTTTTTCGCCGGCATCGGCGGCGCGGGCCGGGGCGGCGTCCTGGTGAAGGGGGGTAATTATCTGGAAGTCCTGTCCAGAACCAAGATCGCCCTTTTTGATAAAACCGGTACTTTAACGGAAGGCCGCTTCCGGGTCAGCCAAGTGCTGCCCGCCTCCGGCTATGACAGGGAGGAATTGCTGCGCCTGGCCGCCTCTGCCGAGTATTATTCGCCCCATCCCCTGGCCGGTTCCCTGCGGGCGGCCTATGGCAAGGAAGTGGACGGGGCCTTGGTCAGCGCTGTCACGGAATTGCCGGGCTTTGGCCTGAAAGCCCTGGTAGGGGAGAAGGAAGTCCAGGTGGGCAATGACCGGCTCATGGCCGGCATGGGCCTGGACTATCCTGCCCTTGCCTGGCCGGGCAGCCGGATCCATGTGGCCGCGGACGGGGTTTACCTGGGCTGCATCCTGGTGGAAGATGGGGTGAAGGCCGGGGCTGCCCAGGCGGTGGCGGATTTAAAAAGAATGGGCATTGCCACGGCCCTGCTTTCCGGCGATCATCAGGCCGCCGCGGAGCGGGTTGGGCAAACCCTGGGCCTGGATCAGGTTTACGCCGGGCTGCTGCCCCAGGATAAGGTGGCAAAAGCAGAGGCGCTGCTGCTGGAAAAGGCGCCCCGGGCCGCCTTGGCCTATATCGGTGACGGCGTCAATGACGCGCCGGTGCTGGCCCGGGCCGATGTGGGCATTGCCATGGGCAAGCTGGGCAGCGACGCCGCCATTGAAGCCGCGGATATCGTGGTGATGAACGATGATCCCCAGAGCATCCCCTTGGCCATCCGCCATGCCCGGCGGGTGATGGCCATCGCCAGGCAGAATATTGCCTTTTCCCTGGGTGTGAAAGCGGTCATCCTGATCCTGGGCGTCTTGGGGTTGGCCACCATGTGGCTGGCGGTTTTTGCCGATGTGGGCGTGGCCCTGCTGGCAGTGGCCAATGCTATGCGCTGCCTGGGTTTCAAGAAGTCCTAATTCAAGCGGATGCTGCCTTTTTCCCTTGACTGAAACGGCGGGTTATTGTATAATAATCTTTGCCGCTTTGGCCAAGGGCCCTTAGCTCAGTTGGTAGAGCCCCCGGCTCATAACCGGTTGGTCGCTGGTTCGAGCCCAGCAGGGCCCACCAAGTCGGTGAGGACCGACAACCAAAATCGCGCGCCAATATGGTGCGCGGTTTTGCTTTTTTCCTCGCGACCGCATTTTTTTGTTGGCTAAAGACAAGGTAGGTTGACAAGCTTGCGATAAACTTGTCAACCTTTTCTTATGCAAAAAGGAGGGAGGGAACTATAGGTTCTCTCCACCTTTTTTAAGAAATCGCTATGCCCGATTAAGAACCTGCTACATCTTTTGTTCAGCCGGGGAAGCATAGCCGGTGAAGTGGACTTTGCCGATCTCCTCCTACTGGAAGAAGATGGTGTAGCCGTCCCCCAGGTTTCCTTCCGATAGAGGCAGGCTACATAATCCCAGAGCAGATTGGTGTCAGCCTGTACCTGCTTCCTGCCATAAATCAGGATCGGGCGGTCGCCGTTCTTCAAGGTTACCACGGTGCCGATGGGATAATATTTCATATGTTTACCTCCAATGTTTTATCAAATTGCGCCGCCACCGCGCTCAGCTTTTCAATAAGCTGCTGCTCGGACATATAGCGTTTGTTTAAGGTGATGTAGGCACGGGGTAAGATTATATCCGCGCCAAATGACAGGATAAAATCATCTGTTTGCCGGTAATAGTCGATGGTTTCCTCGGCGCTGGGGTATTGCCGGATCGTGGTGTCAGGGAAAACGCTGACGCCGATGCCAACACAGGAGCCGTCTCCCGAATAAGTGAGATCCGTCTTTTTAAATAGCGTCATGTCCAGACGTTCCTGAAGGATGAATAAGTCTTTGCGATCCACGCGGTACTTGCTCCACAAGAGCCTTCTCATTACAAATTGTTCCCGATCCGCAAAGACGCCGTCGTTCCAGCCGCTTTCCAGCAAATATTGTTTTAGGCGGGTGGCCCCGTCCTCTTTGGCGTATTTTGCCGGCTTATAGCCGCCAAACAGCCGCTTCTTCGCTTCTTTGCGCTGTTTGTATTGGGCACTATATAGTACCACATGCCCTTGGGACAGAAGCTCCATAGCGGCGTAGGCAACAAGTGCGAAGGCTTTCTCATCCGATTCATCCTCGTCAGCTGCCACAAAATCAAAAGCCGCATAATTATCCCGGGCTTCCTTATGACCGCTAATTAGCCGAACCTTACTTTCATCCACCACATAATCGTACACCTGTCTTTTCATGCTGCCGCCCC
This sequence comes from Bacillota bacterium, assembly GCA_036733985.1. Taxonomy (GTDB): domain Bacteria; phylum Bacillota; class Dehalobacteriia; order UBA4068; family UBA4068; genus DAIMZM01. The sequence goes on along the minus strand of DAIMZM010000028.1, from coordinate 6,614 downwards.
TTCCTTATCACTTTTCATAGGCCATCTCCACAACCCATTCCCCGGCAGCCCTGCCGCCCATTGCCCCGCCGACGCCACCGCCGATACCGCCGATAAAGCCACCGATCACTGTGCCCAGGCCTGGGCAGATCAAGGTGCCGATAGCCGCGCCGCCCATAGCACCCAGCTTAGCCCCGCCAAGGCCTCCGGCCCAGCTCCCGCCGATACCCACCGCGGTGGCAACCGTTTCCTGTCCCAGCTTTTGATCTTCATCGTTCAAATCAATATAAATGGTGCTGCCCAATTCATAGGCGTCAAAGGCGATACCCACCGCGCCCAAGGCCTTGCCGCCGTTTTTCACGACTTTAGTGACGTCGTCAAAATTATGAAAGGCTTCATATACCGGCGTGGGAATTTCCTTATGACTCAACCCGGTTAACACCTTCTTCTGTATGGCGTTAAAGTTCCCGTTTTGGATTTCCGGGTATGTCATGGTATTAATATGGTGGCCTATGGACTTGCCATTAAGTGTGCCTGGTTTGTCTATCATTAACACTCTTGGCCCATCTTGATATCTTAAAAGATAGTTACCTTCATTGTTAATAAATTTAGTAATGTTTGTGATATCACTTTGCAGCGGGCTGATCACACTGGTGCTGGGAAACATTCCGGTAGCCAGGTCGCCGATTATTGTGGAGGCGGAGGCGCCTGTCCCGTCCTTTCCGGTCAGCACCTTCGTAATCGGGCTGCCTACATTACCAAAGAAGCTGCCGTTATGGATCAGCTGGTCATAGGCGACGACGGTGTTCAGGTCCAGCTTGCCGTTCTCCGGCAGCTTTTTCCCATCCGGGCCGGTAAAGCCCAGGGCGTTCAGGGCTTCTTGCCTTTTCCGGATCTCCTCCGGGGAGGAGAAGGCTGCCTTTGCCCTTGGCTCCGCCGCTATCGCCGCTTCCAGCTTCTTCAGGATAGGGTCATTGGCTTGCTGCAGCTTGGTCCAGGAACGGGCAGGGGTGGCGGGCGGCGCCTTGAATATGTTGCTGAGCTGGTTATTCGCTATGGCCGCCGCGCCCTCCTTTATTTGGTTCTGTGTGTAGTTGGCGCTGCCGGTAGCGGTAACTTTTTCCCCCTGAGCCTGCTGATAGCTGAGCCAGGCATATTCCGTCTTCGGCCCCCAGATACCGTCCTCCGCCAGCTTATTGCCATCCTTGTCCCGATACCCCTTTTGGTTGAGCAGTATCTGCCAGGATTTCACATTGGCTTTGGCGCTGTTGATATCGCCGCCCGTATTAAAGTAGACGGAACTGGCAGCTGGCGGCTGGGCTGATGTTTTCGGTGCTTTAGCCATGATATCGGCGGTGAGGTTGTTAAACTGCTGTTGCTGGTAGCTTTGAGCCGGTACGATTTTCGCGGGAAAATCACTCGGTTTTAGTGGCGCGCGTATAAGTTTATGAGGGTCTAGGTTTGTGCGTAGGGCAATAGTTGGATTGCCGGCTGAGCCGCCAATCTTGCTGCCGGAGCCGCTGCCCACCATGGCGTTTGGTCAAAAAACTGCCATTAGGGAAAATGATTTTTGCCGCGCATCTTTTTAGTTCACACAACACAGTCCGATGAGGACCGGCAGGTAAAATCGCGTGCCGCTATGGTACGCGGCTTAGGCTTTTTGCTGCGCGCGCGGTTGACAGCCTCAGCCTAAGGTGTTAGTCTAATTGTAGACTGGACCTTTCGACTGGAGGGTTGCCCCATGGAAAAAGGTGAGCTGGAAAAGCCATTTGAAAAGGGGGACTTCGAGGCGCAAGCATCTGTAAACCCAGAGAGCGGCGGGAAGGAGCGGATCAAACATAAACGCCGCTTTGAAAAGCCCGGCTGCCGGCTGATCATGGCCGCGGCAGCCGTCTGCCTCATTGCCGTTCTGTTCCTGCTGGCAAACCCAGGCAGCGCTGGTGAAATCAGCCGCCTCAAAGAACAGGCCTTCTACAGAAACGGCCTCTATCTGGTGACTTCTGAAATTAAAAATGAGGAAGCCGTAGCCGTCTTCCAAAACAGCCTGAGCTACTATGATGAGCGGGTCCGGGGGGAGATCCTGATCACGGACAATATGCCCTATCAATACAGCGAAGACGCGGATTCCAGTGAGGCGCTCTGGGACATCCTGAGCGGAAAATATGTTTTTACCTGGCGCGACGGAACAACCGAACGGGATTTGACGGACAGCGGCAGAAGCCTGCGTCAGGGTGATGAGATCCCCGTCGCTTACGGCAGAGAGCTGGACGAATATCTGCTGGCTGGAGAAGAAGACGTCCTGGTCAGCATTAATATCACCGGCTTTGAGGAGCCGCTGCGGTTCATTGTTCCCGCCGCGGGGACAGCGCCGGCCTGGGGCATGCTCTACGGAACGTTTGCCCCTGCTGAAATCGTCTACCTTTCCCCGCTCCTGGCCGTTGACGATGAAGAACTCCTGGCCGCTGCCAAGGAAGCGGTTTTCACGGTTCTGCCGGAAACCTTCTCCGTGAGCTGCCCAACCTATCAGGATGTGATCGGCGACGCCTCCTATGCCCAGGCTTATTACTCTGACGGGACAGCTCTGGGTGAGACGGTCAGCGTTAGGCAAAAACCTGGCGGAGACCTGGCGCCGGAAACCGTCAGCGTAGCGGAATACGGTTCAAAGTACGGTTATTCGGTACGTGGCGATTTCGGGGAATACGGCTATTACCGGATTTTTCTCCTGGATCACCGGACCTGGATCGGCAGATGGCGGCTGTACGGCGACCCAGCTGAGGTCCGCTGTGATTATATCTTCCGGGTTGAGCCTGTGGACGCCCCAGGCCATCCCTGATGGGGAAGCCGCTAAATCCGGCAGGGGCAGCATAACAAAACCGCGTCATTTTTAATTTTAGCCTAAAATTAATAATCCCATGATTTGGGCGTGAAAAGCCGGGATAGTGAGATAGATTTATGATCGGTACCCCGGCTTTTTATTTTGCCTGCAACACGCAGCCTGATGCGCTTGTAGCGGCTCACCTCCGGCCACGGCCGGCCTGCCGTCACGCATCTTCTTTTACTGTACCCGGCTTTGTGGTAAAATAATTTTCAAATCAGGACTGAGGAGCGCATATGGAAAGCATTATCACGATACTCGCAAAAGAACTGGGTAGAAGCGAAGCCCATGTTCAAAATGTTATCAGCCTCGTCGACGAAGGGAATACCATTCCCTTTATCGCGCGCTACCGTAAGGAAATGCATGGCGCCATGGACGACACGGCGTTGCGGGATCTGGCGGGCAGGCTGAACTATCTGCGCAACCTGGCGGCCCGCCGGGAAGAGGTGAAAAAGGCGGTGGCGGCCCAGGATAAACTGACGGCGGAATTGGCGGCTGAAATCGACGCCGCGCAAACCCTGGCGGAGGTGGAGGATCTCTACCGCCCTTATAAGCAGAAGCGCCGTACCCGCGCCGTCATGGCCAAGGAAAAAGGGTTGGAGCCCCTGGCCCTGACGCTGTTCAGCCAGAGCCGGGATCTGCCGGAACTAACTGTGCTGGCCGCAGCCTATATCAACGCGGAAAAAGGCGTGGAGACTGCCGGGGAGGCGCTGGCCGGCGCGGCGGACATCATCGCCGAGCTGGTTTCCGACGCCGCCCAGATCCGGCGGTGTCTGCGGGAGCTTTTCCTGAACAAGGGCAAGCTGAGATCCGTTGCGGAAAAAGAGGAAGATTCGGTATACAGCCTTTACTATCAGTTTGAGCAGCCCTTGCCTCGGCTGCAGGGGCATCAGATACTGGCGATCAACCGGGGGGAAAAAGAGGGCTTTTTGAAGGTTTCGCTGGATATCGGCCGGGAACAGGCCCTGGCGCTGATATGGGACCATATTGTAAAACCCGGTTCCAGCGCAGCGGATTTGGTCCGGCGCGCGGCAGAGGACGGGTATGACCGCCTGCTTTATCCCTCTATGGCCCGGGAGGTGCGCGGCGCGCTGACCGAGACCGCGGCGGCGGGGGCGATACATAATTTTGCCCTCAACCTAAAGCCCCTGTTAATGCAGCCCCCTGTCAAAGGCCATGTGACCATGGGCCTGGACCCCGGTTACCGTAACGGCTGCAAGGTGGCCGTGGTGGACGGTACGGGCAAAGTTCTGGATACCGCCGTCGTCTATCCCACCTATGGCCAGCGCCAAAAAACAGAAGCCCTGGCAGCCTTGGCAAGGCTGATCCATCAGCACCGGGTAGAGCATATCGCCATCGGCAACGGCACGGCTTCCCGGGAAACGGAGCAGCTGACCGCCGAGCTGATCAGCCGCGTCCCTGGGGTCAGCTACATGGTCGTCAACGAAGCGGGCGCGTCGGTCTATTCCGCATCCCAGCTGGCGTCTGAGGAATTCCCCCAATACGACGTCAATCTGCGCTCAGCCGCCTCCATTGCCCGGCGGCTGCAGGACCCCCTGGCGGAGCTGGTGAAGATCGATCCCAAAGCCATCGGCGTGGGGCAGTATCAGCATGATATGCCGCAAAAAAAGCTGGATGAAACCCTTGGCGGCGTGGTGGAGGACTGTGTCAACGCCGTGGGCGTGGATGTGAACACCGCCTCTCCCACGCTGCTGCAGCGGGTGTCCGGGCTGAACGGCGCCAGCGCGAAAAACATCGTGGCCTACCGGGAGGAAAACGGCGCCTTCACTTCCCGCAGGCAGCTGCTGAAAGTGCCGAAGCTGGGACCGAAGGCTTTCGAGCAATGCGCGGGCTTCCTGCGCATACCTGAAAGCAAATCCGTGCTGGACAACACAGGGGTGCATCCGGAAAGCTATACCGCGGCGGAAAGGCTGCTGGCGCTCTGCGGCTATACGCTGAACCACGTGGCGGCAGGGCAAATCTCCCAGCTGCCGGAGCGGGTGAAAGGTTATGGTGAGGCCCAGGCCGCGGCGGCATGCGGGGTGGGCCTCCCGACCTTGAGAGATATCGTCAAAGAGCTGATGAAGCCGGGAAGGGACCCCCGGGAAGAGCTGCCGGAGCCGCTGCTGCGTACGGACGTGATGGCTATCAAGGATTTGACGCCGGGCATGATCCTCAGCGGTACGGTGCGCAATGTCATTGATTTCGGCGCCTTTGTCGATATCGGCGTGCACCAGGACGGGCTTGTCCACATTTCAGAACTGGCGGATAAGTTCATCCGCCATCCCTCGGAAATGGTATCTGTGGGAGATACGGTAAAAGTTATGGTGCTGGCTGTGGATCAGCGGAAAAAGCGCATCTCCCTCTCCCTGAAACAGGCAAAACAGTAAACAGATCAGCGGGCCGCAGGTTTCTTTTGCCTGATGTTGAAACAGAAATCTTTTTGTTGCTTAATTATTTAGCGCGTATTACAATCAAATTAATAAAAAGCCTATTTTATGGCAAAAAGGGTATTTTGAAGATTTTAGGTAAGGGATTTTATCAGCGGCAGCTTTATGGCCAAGATAGAGGCGGATGATTGCGGGGAGCGGCTGAATGGAGAAAATCATTGAGGTTAAGGGTCTGAAAAAAGCTTATGGCCCTGTCCAGGCAGTGCGGGACATCAGCTTTTATGTGGAACGGGGCCAGCTGTTCGCTTTTCTCGGGCCCAATGGCGCCGGGAAATCCACCACCATCGATATCCTCTGCACCATCCTGCAAGCGGACGCGGGCACAGTGAACATTGACGGTTATCAGCTGGGCGTTGATGATCCGGCCATCCGCCAGGCCATCGGCGTGGTCTTTCAGGATCATCTGCTGGATCCGCTGCTGACGGTGGAAGAAAATATGCGCAGCCGGGGCAGCTTTTACAAAAAATCCCGGCCTGAGCTTAAGCAGGCCGTGGGCTGGGCAGCCCGGGCCGCGGGCGTGGAGGATTTCATTAAGCGGCCTTATGGCAAGCTCTCCGGCGGGCAGAAGCGGCGGGCGGACATCGCCCGCGCCCTGATCAATACGCCGAAGATCCTCTTTTTAGACGAACCCACCACCGGCCTGGACCCGCAGACCCGCAAAAACGTCTGGGACAGCATCCGCAGCCTGCAGCAGGAAACCGGGATGACGGTATTTTTGACCACCCATTATATGGAGGAAGCCGCCCAGGCGGATTATGTGATGGTGATCGATAATGGGCGGATCGCCGCCCAGGGCACGCCCACCGCGCTTAAGGAGGCATATGCCAGCGACCTGCTGAAGCTGGTTCCGGCGGACGAAGCGGCGCTGCTGGCCATACTTGACCAGCAAGAGATACCCTATACCCGCGTTGCCGGCCGCGTCGTGATCAAAATCGGCGCCACGCTGGAAGCCTTGCCGCTGCTGGAGCGCCTGAAGCCCTATATCTCCGGTTTTGAGGTGCTGAACGGCACCATGGACGACGCTTTTATCGGCGTCACCGGAAAGGAGATCCGGTCATGACAGCCTTTATCGCCAGAAACCTGAAAGTTTTTTTCCGGGACCGGGCTTCCGTTTTCTTTTCCCTGCTGGCGGTGCTGATCATTATCGCCTTGTACGTGCTCTTTTTAGGCGACGTCTGGGCCAGCGGCCTGCCGGACAGCCCGGCGGCAAAAACCCTGATGGATAGCTGGATCATGGCCGGTTTGCTGGCGGTAACGTCGATGACCACGATTATGGGCGCCTTCGGCACGATTGTGGACGACAGGGTCCA
>DAIMZM010000027.1:0-24293 GCA_036733985.1 Bacillota bacterium | reverse complement strand
GTCGCTGATGGCATTGTCCAGGGTGGCGCTGTCCCCGCCGGCCAGCTCGCCGCAGAGGGCAAAATTCCGCTGCTGCAGCCGGCGTATCACGGCCGGGCTGCAAATCGCATGGATCCGGGCCAGCCCCAGGACGCTGCCCAGCTCGTCGAAGGTGCCGTAAGCGTCCACCCGGGCCGCGTCCTTAGGCACCCGCTTGCCAGTGAGCAGGCTGGTCTGGCCGCTATCCCCTTTTTTGGTATAGATAGCGCTCATTTTCTATCCCTCAATTGGTTCAGCCCTGTTCATGGGGATCGATGATGCCGACGATGGTGGCGTCCGCCGCGGCGCAGTCGTCCGGCCAGACCCGCCGGGCAGAGCTGCCCGTGGTCACCAGCACCCATTCGCCAATGCCCGCGCCGATCATGTCCGTGGCAATATGCACGTCCGCCAGGGGCTGGTAGTTCTCATCCAAACGCCTGACCATCATCAGTTTTTTCCCCACCAGGGAGTCATGCTTGTCGGTGGAAACCACCCGCCCGATAACTATTGCGGAAAACATCAGCCTCGCCTCACAATCGTGATCTGCAGATCCTTAACATGCTCTCTTGCCGCAGGCGTCAGCAGCGCGTTCATGGGCAGCTCCAGGCTGGCGCCTCTTTTGACGGTTATCACATCGGCCAGGGTGAAGACCTGGCTCCTGGCCAGGGTCGAGCCGGTCAGCGCTTCCGGCCTGGGCGCGCTGAAGGGGGTGCTGATCGGTGCCGGCGGGTCGCATTGTAGCCGCTCCTGCCTGGGTTTTTCCACCCGCACCATACGCAGGCGGGCGGCGTCCCTCACGGTATCGTAGAAGGCGGCCGGCGCGCACAGGCGCATGCCGAAATCCTGCAGGATTTTCAGGTGGCCGGCCAGCAGGTCCCGGTAAGCCGGGGTCATCCGGTTCAAGCCCAGCTGCCGCCGGGAAGGGCTGGCCGGGCAGCAGCCTTCCGTAGACGCCACCACCTCGTAACCTCGGAACAAACCGCCGGAAATGATATTGACCAGGGGGGTATCGTTGATGCCCAGGGCCAGCTTAGCCGCGGTATTCTGGGTCAGCGCCGGTATCAGGATGGCTGTGCCCTGGCTGAGGAAACGCTTATAGTTGCCCTCCGCCCCATCATCCGCAGCCCCCAGCTCCCGGCAGATACGGGGGATATCCAGGATCTGCCGGGCAGCCTCCGAGGCATAGAGGCTGAAAGAGTATCCCTCGTCATGCAAACGTTTCAGCTGGGGATGGATCTCGCTCAGGCCCAGAGGGCTGCCGGAATAGACCAGCAGCAGCTGGCGGGAGCGCTGGATCAGCTTGCTGACGATTTTTTCCGCTATGCTTTCGATCGCTACATTTCCCATGTCATTTCTCCCCTTCAACGCTTTGACGCGGCCCGGCCGGCAGATCATGCATGGCGATACCCAAAGGCGTCACCAGCCAGGGGCAGAGGGGCCGGTATACCGGCAGGCCCAGCGCATCGCTGAAGCTTTTGCTAAAATCCTCAAAGGCGCTGGCCCCGCCTGCCACATAAACCTCCGCCACCTCATAGCCGGCAATATATTTACCGGTAATCGCGGCCATCTTTTCCACCACCGGGCGGATGATAGGGAACACCGTATGGTGCCGGCCCGTATCCCGCTTTTCCAGCTCCGCCTGGTCATAGGGCAGTCCCAGGCTGCCGCTGAGCACCAGGGTCATATGATGGCCGCCGGTGGGCTCGTCGGCGGCATAGAGGGCTCGGCCCTCTTTGAAAATGCTGATACCGGTGGTGCCGCCGCCCACATCCACCATGGCCCCGTTCTCCACCCCCAGCACCATGGCTGCGGCGTTGGATTCGTTCACGATATCGGTGCAGTGATAGCCCGCGCCTTCCAACACATGGCGGACAGCCCGCACATTGCCCTGGGATACGCCAGGGGGTATGGCGGCCGCGGCATGATCCAGCGCCCGGCCCAGCCTTTCTTCGAGGGTCTCCTTTTGCCGGGCGACGATGCGCCGGGCATTGACGAAATCCATGACCACACCGTCCCGCACCACATTGGCTGTTTCCATCAATCCGGCCAGGGGCCGCAGATCCGCCCCCAATACCACGGTGAGGATGCTGCTGGTGCCCAGATCCACGCCGGTGCGGATCGCCTCCCCAGGCGCCGGCAGGCGGGTTTCCCCCTGGGCCAGCAGGCGGTCAAAGTCCCGCAGCAGCTGATGGGCCTGCCGCCAGCGTTTAGCTTTTGGTTGCCGCTCCTCTGTCATGGCTTCACCACATAGCCCAGCATGGGGCCGCTGCCCACAGTATTGGCTTCATCCGTGTCCAAATGCAGTTCCAGCACAAAATCATCATGGACCCGCACCACTGTATCGCAAAAGATGGCGGGGCGTTCCCCGGGTACCCGGATCGCGATCTTATCCCCGTTTTGCACCTGGAAGCGGGCCGCGTCCGCCGGGCTCATATGCACATGCCGCTGGGCCACAATCGCGCCCTGGGGCAGGTCCAGCCGGCCGGCCGGGCCGATCAGGGTAATGCCTGGGCTGCCTTGGATATCCCCGGACATACGCACCGGGATCTCCATGCCCAGCAGGCGGGCGTCGGTTTTGGAAAGCTCCGCCTGAGTGGCCTGGCGGAAAGGGCCCAGAATGCGTACATTTTTCAGCGTGGCCTTGGGGCCTTTAACGTCCACCACTTGGTTGCTGGCATATTCCCCGGTTTGGTTCAGGTCCTTGTGCTTCTGGAAAGGCTGGCCGCCGAAAAGTACGCGGTAATCTTCCTCGGTAATATGGATATGCCGGTTGGAAACGCCCACCGGGATGCCCGCTGCCGCATCCAACCTTTTCACGATTTGCAGGACCAGATCAACGACCAGGTCAAGGTCTATTTCCTTTGCCGTCACAGCGATCACCTCGGTTCAGGCTAATGGTCTTCCTCGGCGTGGATGCAGAATTTATGGGGCTGCCTGGGCTTCCTGGGGCAGGCAGGGTCGCCGCAGAGATTGCAGACCGTGCCTTCCTCCGGCCCTTCCTCCGGCCCGTCCTGGTCCGGCGTCTCCTCCCCGGGGGCTTCCTCTTGGAGAACAGCCGCTGTTTCTGTGCTCGCCGCCGGATCTTCCGGATTGCCCGCTTCCGGCGGCAGAGGACGGGCGGCCTTGCCGGCTTTATTATAGGATTCCGGCCCCGGGGGCGGGACCAGGCCCACGGTGCGCGGATTGAACACCATGGCGTCCAGGTTTTCCGCCGGGCGGGGAATGATATCCTTGGCGCAGAACAAGCCCAATTCCCGGCTGATGGCTTCGCCGCTGGCAATGGCCGCCTTCACCGCGCCCACATCCCCCTGGATTTTGATCACGGTCATACCCTGGCCTTTCGCCAGCTCATAACCGATCAGCTCCACATCGGCGGCTTTCAGCATGACGTCCGCAACGGTCACCGCTGCCAGCAGGCCGTATGTCTCAATGATGCCTAACGCTTTTTCCACAGTTATGCCTCCTTAAAAGGAATTCCCTTCACCAGCCGGGCCGCGTTGGCGCCCAGCGTCCGCAGCTCTTCCTCCGTGTATTGGCCGTGTTCTAAAGCGAACAGGGGCTGACCCGGCGGGAGCTTGGCATAGCCCAGCGCCGTTGCCTGGGGGGTGATGCCCAGCCCCACTTCCAGGCGGGAGGCTTCCGCCGCGCTGAAAGCCAATTCCCGGGCCTGGCCGCCGGCAGCCTCCAGCAGGGCATAGGGGATCATTTCTTCCTCGATGCCGGAGCAAAGGGCTTTGACCAGCCTGTCGGCAACCTGGGGGGCGCGTTTAATCACGATGCGGGGTTTTTCGTATTGGCTCAGCATCTCAGCGCCTCCTCTCCAGATCCAGCAACAGCCCGGTGGCCACCGCGTTCCTGGGGCCTTCCGTGCCCCGGATATTGGCCCGGCCGGCGGTGATGGAAAACTTCGACAGCTGCTGGGTGACCAGCTCCGGGATTTCGAAATCCATGGCTGAGCCGCCTACCAGCACCACGAAGGGGATATCCCGGATATTGCCGGTGGGGCTCACCGCGGAGAGGGCCCGCAGGGTATTGGTGACGAACACCCGCTCCTTGGCGGAACGGCGGATCAGGCGGATCTGCTCCAGGGACTGCTGGGTGGGGATGGGCGTCAGCTCCCGCTCTTTGACCACGATGACCTTGGAAAAGAGCCGGGGATCCAGGGGCTCGCTGAAAAACTGCACCGCCCCGTCTTCATGCCGGATATGGAACAGGCTCTCCACCTTGGCCAGGTGATGGATTTTGATATCCTCGGCCAGGTAGAAGTCGTCCAAACCCAGCTCCGTATTGATGATCATGGTGACCATATTGCCGGCCCCGGCCAAATGCACCGAATGCACCTGGCCTTTTTTATCAATGATCGATGCGTCGGTGGAGCCGGCGCCCATATCCAGAATGGCCATGGGCGTGCTGGTGCCGGGGGTGGTCAGGGCGCCCAGGATGGCCATATCCGCTTCCACGCCGCCCACTTCCACCTGAACTTCCAGCTTATCCCGCATCTCTTTGGCAATCCGCTCCATCTGCAGGCGGTCGGATTTGACCATGGCGGCAATGCCCACGGCGTTTTCCAGGGAGAACTCATTGGCCAGGCCGCCCAGCACATTGACCTGGGCGAAGGTATCCACTGCCAGCAGGTCGGTAATTTTGATTTCAGCCGGCAGCTTATTGGTCAGATCCGCCATGGTTTGGCGAACCTTTTCCAGCATGCCGCCAATATTGGTGCCGGGTTCGCCATAAATATTTTCCGGCTGGCGGATCTCCCGCATCGTCTCCATGATCCGCTCAGCCCCATCCTCCACATCAACCGACAGGGTGCGGCCGTTGTTCTTGAAAGTCAGCCTGCCCGCGGGGATGCGGTGTTCCTTCACATCTCCCGCCGGGGTTTTGATCACCACGGCCGAACGGTTGCCGATGACGGCCCGGCTGATGGGCACCACCAGCTTGGTCTCATCCGGCGAGAGCTGGAATACCGTGGCAATGCCGTAAGGGTTGGACAGGGTGCTGATCACCTTGCCCGGGGGGGCCACTTCCACCGCGCTCATCATGGCCAGGGGCACCCGGTCGATAAGCCGGACTTCGTCCACAATGGGGATATTTTGGTCCAGCCGGTTATGGATCAGGACCCCGTCGTCCTTTTGTAAAATCATGCCGGTGATGGCTACGCCTTTGGCCAGGGCGGCATTGACCCCATTAGCCACTTGCTCATAATCATAGCTGCCGGGTACCACCAGCACGTAGCCGGGGCCCGCTTCGGCCAGGCTCAGATCCGCAAAGGACAGGGTTTGACCCACGCCCAGGCCGCTGCCTCCCGGCGTTTTGGGATTATGGCCGATCATGGTGGATTCGGTGATGATGGTTTCCGTAATGGTTTCCATGGCCACATCGCCGATGACCGGGGCGGCCTCATTAATGCGGATCAGAGCCAGATCGCCATAATCCAGGTTATGGCTGTTCAGGCATTGCTTCAGCGAGGCGAAAATGCCGTGGAGGTTCTGGGCGGTGCCTTTGATACCGGTGGTGCTCACCAGGGCGCTGCTGATGAAACGCACCGAACCGTCCGCCTGCCATTCCGCCAGGGCTGTCTCCGTGGTTGCGTTGCCTATATCAATGCCGGCTACATATTTCATAACTCCGCCTCCGGATACGCTTCAAGGACAGGTTTTGCGCCAGGCCGCCTCTTAATCAACCCTGAGGCGGTTTCTCTTTTCATAAACAGCCGCCGCTTCCCGCACCAGACCGGCGCAAATGACGGCTTTGTATTGGTTCTCCAGCTCATTGGCCATATCCAGCAGCTCCGCCTTGGTGGAGCGGAAAGGGCGCAGGGCATTGTACATTTCCAGGATGCGGGCGTCCGGCACGGCGATCAGCTCCTGGGCCCGGCGGAAATTTTCCGCCAGCTGGGGACGGCCCACGGATTCGGCTATTTCAGCCTGCATGGCCAGGGTCTGGGGGGCGATCCGCACATCGGCCGCGGTGATTTTCCCCTCGGCAATGGCCTGCAGATTGATTTCATCCAGGCTCTTGCCGGTATTGGTGCGGATCTGGTCCGGGTGCTGTTTATAGAGCGGATAATCTGCCGCCGTCATTTTTGCCGGGGCAGGGCAGCGGCTGGGCGCAGGCGGGGCTTGCCCCATCCCGGCCAGCACTTCCTTGACGATTTGGGCAATAACTTGTTCGTCGATATTAGCCATGGTTTTTCCTCCTTACCGTTTACCGGTCCCAGCGCAGCTCAACGGACTTGGCGCTCTTGACCACATGCTCGGTTTCCTTGATATGCAGCAGCGCGGCAATGGCCTGGTATTTGGGCCGGGCCATCTGGTCGTTCTGCACCGGGACAGGGGTGGGCAGCTCGCCTTTGGCATATTTGCCGGCGTTCTTACCGATGGCGCGGTAGGTTTCCAGGGTCAGCAGCGGGCACTGGGGGAACAGCTCCAGATTGGACAGGGGCGGCAGGTCCCGCTGATGGATGACCGTGGTGCCCTTGGACTGGATACCGATGCCAATGCCGGAACCGGACAGCTTGGCCGCCTCATGGGAAATAAAGCTGACGTCGGAGGTTTTCAGCACCCTGATCAGGCGCACCGCCACCCCTTCCTCCTCAATGCCGGCAATGATTTCCCGGAGCACGGCGGCGTGGGGGATCTGTTTGATGGTGGCGGTTTGATGTAAACCGAATGCAGGGGCAATGGCCAGCACCACTTCATTGCTGCGGCTGCCTTTGGCCGCGTCGCCCAGGGCGGTGAAGGCCAGGGCCTCGGCAGCCGGCGCTTCGGCCGCGAGGGCCGGGGCTGCCTGCCGGACCGGAGCGGCCGGGGCGGGAGCGCTCTGCATTTCTGCGACCACTTCCAATATGATTTCTTTCAGAAGCTTTTCGTCAATATTCATTCTCTGCTCCCCCTTCCTAGACCTGATCCGATCTCATCTCATTGGGCAGATGCTTGATCTCTTCCCAGCGCTGGCCGGTCAGCCGGTAGCCGGTGCCGGGCCCCATGTAGTCGTTAACGTCGTTCACCGCGGAAACGGTGTAGAAATTCTTGTCAATGATGGCGGAGGTATGCAGATAGTCTCCGGCCAGGCGGGCTTTGATCAGGCCCAAAATATTACCGGCGATATCCTCAAATCCTGCTTTGTACAGGGCGCGGATGATATCCACGCCGGTGGTGCCCCGCTGCATCATGGCGTCTATGGCTTTCAGATCTTCCACCACATTGCGCTCGGGCATATCCTGGGATCCATGGGCATAAGTGGCGGCGGTCACTTCCTCGTCGGTGATAGCGGGCAGGCCTAATTCATGAAAAACCCCTTGCAGCGCCCGGGCGGCTTTGCCGCGGATGGCGGCGATCTCGTCCTCGGTCACCGGGCGCAGGCCGCCGTCAACCTGCATATCCCGCTGCAGCACATTGTAATCGTCAAAATCCTCAGCGTCGAAATTGGCGCCGGCAAACATGTTGTCGTAATTGGGCACGGCGCTGTAGCCGGAGAAAATAAAATCCGTACCAGGCAGCATCAACAGCAGGGTGCGGGCGGTGCGGCGGATATCGGAATGGGAGAAGGTCTGATCCGAGCCGGAGGCCACTTCCAGATCCAGCATCATGGTGATCAGGTTCTCAGCCTGCACCGCCTTAATGCCCGCGGGCACGCCGCCGGGTACGCCGATGCAGGAGATGGAGCCGTTCTGCAGGCCCTGGACGCCGGCGCCTTTGGCAATAAAGATGCAGCGGGCTTCCAGATAAAGCATGGATTTGCCTTCCGCATAACCCATCTGCACCTCAGAGCCGGTGCCGGAAGTAAAGCGCATCTTTAAGCCCCGGGAGGCGTAGCAGGAAGCCAGGAACGCTTTGGAATAAGGGGTGTCGTCGCCGTCGGTAAACACATCCTCGGTGCCGTAAACGGAAATAGTCTCGGCATAGGAGGTGAAACCCCGCATGCCCAGGTCCAGTTCAGTGGCTTCTTCCAGCGCACACTGGGTGATGACGCCGGGGCGGCCGGTCTGGGAGCCCACCAGCAGGGACAGGGCGTTGAAGGGGGCGTAGCGGGCCACGCCCACCGTGGTCTCCTGTTCGTCAAAACCCCGCATGGCAGCCTCGGCAGCGTCCGCCACCATCTGCACCGGGTTATCCCGCACGCTGGTCACATGGCATTGGTTGGAAGGGGTGCGGCGGGCGCGCATTTTCTGGATGGCCATCATCACTTCCACCACATTCATTTTGCCCACCACTTCCGCGGCTTTGGCCGGGGTGATGGCGGAGGTGTATTTGACCACTTCCTCCCGGGAGCAATTGGGGTCGCAAAGCATATTGGCCAAGCGGCAGGAATCCAGGCTCATCGCTTCCTCGGCGAAGGCCAGATTGATGGCGTGATTGGCAATAAAGGTATCGATAAAGTCAAAGTCTTCGGTTTTTTTGCCGTCCAGCTCAACGACTTTGCCATTGACGATTTTAATGCTGGGCGCCGGGTCGTTGGGGCCGTTCATGGCCACCAGGCCCACTTCCGGCCATTCCTGGATGAAACCGTCCTGATTCACCGGGCGGTTGGCCAGAACTTCAAATCTTTTGGATCTTGTCATGGCTGAATACTCTCCTTTCGCAAAGCAGTCCGCGGCCGGCGGGCCCCCTGCTTCTAATAAATATAGGACTCGCCGTCGTTCAGCGGGGCGTCGCCCAAGGTGGTCAGCAGGGCGTTGCCCACTTCCCGGGCAGCGATGACGGACTGCTTAACAGCTCCGGAATCCCCGGTGAAGACCAGCACCACCTCGTTGGTGAGGGAGAGGCCGTTTTGCGGAGAGCAGTATTGAAGCACTTCGATATTGGCCGCTTTCACCGCGGCGTCAGCCATCACCACGCCGATACCGGCCGGCGCGCCCACCAGGATGCCGCAGGCTTTGCCCACCGGCGCGCCCCAGACCTTGTTAATGGCATAGCTGGCCCTGGCGGTGTACTGCAGCTCGGTATGGCCGGCCCCGTTGGCGTAAACATCGCCGAAGCTGACGGTATCGATCCAGTTCAAAGCCACCTGCACAGCCCGGCGGCAGTCTGAGACGTCGTCCGCGCCGAAGATGATCAGGGAGCCGTGGCCGGCGCCGCCTTTGGTATCCCGGGGCAGCTCGATGGCAATGATATCGGTATTGGAGGCCTTGACCGCTTCGTCAGCTGCGTAAATCTGCGGGCCGGCGCCGGTACGGGCGGAAATAATGCCTAAGGACTTGTATTTCTTTTCTACTTTCATGTTCTCCAGGATACTGGAATCGATGTTGGCAATGACGAGACCGATCGTATCGCCTTTAGCGGTACCGACAAATTCCGTAACAGACTTAGCGGCCATCGGTTTTACCTCCTTGATTTTCTTTTCTTGTGGCGTTGCGCTGGCCGCGGCGGTCGTTCCGGGCTTGTCCAAACCGTCCAGGCGTTTGGCAACTTCGGCGATGATCTGAGCAATGTAATCGTTTTCCATAATGATCCCTCCTTAATTCGGATCGCGGGCCGGCCTTTAGGCCAGCTGCGGCAGGATCTTCTCCGTATCGCTGTGCGGACGGGCGATGACGTGGGTGGAAACCACTTCGCCGACGATGGCGGCTGCCGCGGCGCCGGCGTCGACAGCGGCCTTAACCGCGCCCACATCGCCGCGCACCATCACGGTGACCAAGCCGGAACCGATCTTCTCATAGCCGATCAGTACCACATTGGCGGCTTTGACCATGGCGTCGGCGGCCTCGATCGCTCCTACGAGACCTTTCGTTTCGATCATACCCAATGCTTCCTTAACCATGTTGACCCTCCTTTGGCTTTCGCCTGAATAAATTCTCTACGGTTATAGCCTTGCCATCCGGCCAAAGGCAAACCGCGACGCGCAATGTACCTTCTATATCGTACCTGATTTTTCCGAAGAATCCCATAGATTTTCTTTTCCGGTTCGTGGACATTCTTTACCCTAAAAAACCCCCGCAAACAAAAGCTTGCGGGGGTTTGAGGGCCTACGGGTTGCGGTTGATCCGCTTTTGCTTGGCCATGACAGCAAAAAAGTGAAGAAAGCGGTTAAAAACATCCTGTTCTAATCTATTCAGTTGACTTGCTGAGGCGGTAATCCCGGGGCGGCATGCCCACCAGGCGGCTGAAGACGCGGCTGAAATAGTTGGCGTCCCGGTAACCTACGGCTTCGGCGATTTCCGCCACGGTCATGGCGGTGTGTATCAGCATTTTCTTCGCCTCGTAGATGCGGATGCCCGTCAGGTAGTCGATGAAATTCATGCCCATTTCCCGTTTGAAAAGGCGGCTGAAATAGTAGGGGTTCAGGGGGATCAGCTTGGCCACGTCCTCCAGGGAAATATCCTTGTTGAAGTTCCGGTTCAGATAAGCGGCGGCTTTGCTCAGGATCTCCAGATGGGAGGTGGTAGGGTAATCGTCGCAGACCAGATCCGTCAGGCGGCGGCAGTAATCGTAGAACAGCGGCTTGACACTTTTCTCATCAGCGCTGCCCAGGGCGGCCATCGCCCCGGCGGTGATGGCCGCCAGCTTGTGCTGTTCCACGCCCGCGCCTTCCGCTGTATGGCAGAGCCGCAGCACCGCTTCGCAAAGGCGGATCCGCAGCATGGGCGAATGGGGGAAATCCGCGTCCAGGAGGGCTTTCAGCTCTTCCATGGCCAGGCGGATATCCTCCCGTTTACCCTGCTCAAAGCGCTCCGACAGCCGGCGTTCCCCTTCGTGGAATCTCAGCCAGCCGTCATTGTCCAGCAGCGCGGTCACATCATCGGAATGCACGGCCCGGTTGCCGCCCAGGAACACTTTGCTCATGGAAATGCTGTTGTTGGCGTCCTCAAAAGAGAAGGGGATCTCCACCGTATCCTGGCAATAGCGGCCCACGCCGACGACACAGGAATATATGGTCTTGGCCTGCACATTCAGGCGGATCCTTTCCGCCAGGGCCAGGCAGTCGTTCTTGGCCAGTTCAGCCGGGCGGCCTTCCGCCATGCCCGCCAGCAGCACGATCCTGTCCTGCTGCAGGGGCAGGGTCAGCAGGGCGGCGCTGCCGGCAGCCTCGTTCACCGCCTCGTATACGGATTTTTTCGCCAGCTGGCGGTTGGTCTCGCTCATGCCCTCGGATAGCTCGGAGAATTTATCGATATCCACCACCATGGCCACGGAGGGCACGGGCCGGAAACCCAGGAAAGCCGCCCGCTCTTCCAGGGCTTGGGGATCGGCGCCGCTATGGGTCAGATCGGTCATAAAAGAGGCTTTGATATAGGGCAGCATCTGCTCCAGCTGCTGCCGGAGCCGCTGCTCCTCCAGATTCCGGGCCCGTTCCTCTTCCGCTATGGCCGTCAGTTTCCCCAGCACCCGGATAATATCCTGGCCCCGGGCCGGCTTCAGCAGATATTCCACCACCCCCAGCTCCACGGATTCCTGGGCATAATCGAAATCATCGTAAGCGGTGATGGCCACAAAACGGATTTTCAGATCCAGGGAATTGATATGGCGTATCAATTCCAGGCCGGTCATACCCGGCATATTGATATCCACCAGCATAGCGTCGGGCCGGTATTGCCCGGCCATTTCCAGAGCTTCCAGCCCATTGCTGGCCTCGCCCACGATCTCCACAGGCAGGCCGCTTTTATTAATGATGGTGCTGATCGCCGTACGCTCCAGCATTTCATCGTCCGCAACCAGGATTCTCAGCATGATGTCCGCCTTTCAGTGTTCTGCCGACCCGTCTTCCGCCCTCAGCGTCACGCAGGTGCCCTTGCCTGGCTCAGAATCAATTTCCAGGCTGCAGCCGGCGCCAAAGTAAAAGCTGAGCTGCTTATACACATTGCTTAAGCCAATGCCGGTCATATGATCGGTATCGCCGGAAACGTGGAGGGACTGGCGCAGCTCGGCCAGGCGTTCCGGGCTGATGCCGGCGCCGCTGTCCGCTACGGTCAGCACCAGGGCGCCTTGCTCCATCCGGGCCGACACCCGGATCTGGCCGCCTTCCGGTATCTCGCTTAGGCCGTGCTCAATCGCGTTTTCCACCAAGGGCTGCAGGGTCATCACCGGCAGGCGGAAATTCATCACCTCTTCAGGGATATCGATCAGCGGATGGATGCGGTCGGCAAAACGCACCCCCTGGATCTGCAGGTATTTCAGGATATGGTCCACCTCTTCCCGGAGGGGCACCAGCTTGCCCACCTTCCTTAAGCTATGGCGGAGCAAATCCGCCAGGGCAAAGGTGATCTCCTCGGTTTGGGGCGCGTTTTCCAGCATGGCCAGGCGGGCGATGGTATTCAGGGCATTGAAAAGAAAATGGGGGTTCACCGTGGACTGCAGGGATTTCAGCTCCGATATCCTCAGGCTGCGTTCCAGCTCCAGCCGCACCCGCTGCTCCTCCATCACGCACATCTTGATATTGTTGATGATAGCCTCGTTCAGGGAATTGATGCCCATGCCCACAATGAAGTTGGCGATGATCTGCAGCAAACCGGCGGCGGCATGGACCTTGTCCGAAGGCAGCACCGGGATATCCCGGCGTAACTCGGCCATTTTCTCCCGGTCCAGGCCCAGGGTCTGCAGGCAGCTCTCGAAGTTGGCTTCCCCCCCGGTCAGATCCAGGGAATCACCGAGCATCTGGCCGCAGAGGATGGTGCCCACATGCTGGTCGTTGACCACGATGGGGGCGGCCATATCGATGAGCCCGGCATGGCAATAGTGCATCTGGATGGTGCCCAGACGGGAAGCCCGTTCGCCCAGAAAAGCGTCGGACATGCGGCAGCGGGCCAGGCCTTCGGGATGATTGCGTATCACATAGCAGAAGGGGGAAAACATGCTGTATTTGGTGATGGGTACGCCGTTTAAGTCCACGATGACCGCGC
Source organism: Bacillota bacterium (assembly GCA_036733985.1). Lineage (GTDB taxonomy): Bacteria > Bacillota > Dehalobacteriia > UBA4068 > UBA4068 > DAIMZM01. Next base: position 11,434 of record DAIMZM010000027.1, on the reverse strand, counting down.
CCATACCGGTGGCCAGGGAAAAGCGGTCCTGGATTTCCTGAAGGATGCTGACGTCCACCACCTCCGCCAGGCTGACCATGGTTCCGATATTCATAAAATCTTCAGCAGCCATGTGTGTACTCCTTTCCCGAGATGATGCAAGCAACCAGAAAAGTCACTATTCACTACAATTATAGCATAAATCAGCCGGTAATCCAGTTGCCCCAAGAAAATTAAATAATCACCGGAACGGTTAATTTTTTCCAATGGGGGATTATTATTTCCAATAACAGTAAATAGTTAATATTTTCCAAGGATAGGTAAAAAATTTGCAGAGGCCAAGGCTGGGCAATGTCAAAATTATGCATGAAAGACCGGAACTGATTGCCAGCTTTAGGGCTGCCAGCATGAAAAGGAGTGATCGTCTTGGCCAGAATCGTACTGAACGGAATTTCCCATCACGGCGCCGGCGCTATTCAGGAAATACCCGGCATCATCCTGGAAAAGGGCTTTCAAAAGGTGTTTGTCTGCTCAGACCCGGCCCTGGTGGCCTTGGGCGTGACCGCTAAGGTCACCGGGCTGCTGGAACAGTCCGGCATCGCTTATCAGGTGTTCTCGGAGATCAAGCCCAACCCCACCATTGAAAACGTCCGGCAGGGCGTGGCTGCTTTTCAGGAATGGGGCGCTGATTGCATCGTTTCCGTGGGCGGCGGCTCTTCCATGGATACGGCTAAGGCTATCGGCATCATCATCACCAATCCGGAATACGCCGACGTCCGCTCCCTGGAAGGCGTGGCCCCCACCAGGAATAAGGCGGTGTTCCATATCGCCGTGCCTACCACAGCCGGCACCGCGGCGGAGGTCACCATCAATTATGTGATCACCGATGTGGAGAAACGGCGCAAATTTGTTTGCGTGGATGTGAACGATATCCCGGAAATCGCCATTGTGGACCCGGAGATGATGGCCACCATGCCGCCGGACCTGACCGCCGCCACCGGTATGGACGCCCTGACCCATGCCGTCGAGGGCTATATCACCAAAGGCGCCTGGCTGATCCCGGATATGTTCCATCTCCAGGCCATCAAGCTGATCACCGCTGCCCTCCGGGACGCGGTGGCCGGTAAGCCGGAGGGTTTTGAAGGCATGGCCCTGGCCCAATACATCGCCGGCATGGGCTTTTCCAATGTGGGCCTGGGTATTGTGCATTCCATGGCCCATGCCCTGGGCGCTGTCTACGATACGCCCCACGGCGTGGGCAATGCCATTTTGCTCCCTGCGGTGATGGCCTACAACGCCCCGGCCACCGGGGACAAGTACCGGGATATCGCCATAGCCATGGGGGTGGCGGGCGTGGAGGCCATGAGCCCGGAGGAGTACCGGGCCGCCGCCTGCGCCGCCGTGCAGCAGCTGGCCCTGGATGTGGGCATTCCCGCTGATTTGAAGGAAATCGTCCAAGAGGCGGATATCCCTTTCCTGTCCCAGTCCGCTTTCGACGACGCCTGCCGCCCCGGTAATCCCAGGGATACGTCCGCGGCGGAGATCGAAGAGCTGTTCCGCCAGCTCATTTAAGGACAGACAGGGGAAGCCCCGCCCCCGCGGCGGGGCTTCCCTGGGATGATTGGCAGATTTGGGAGGAACGATAATGGCTAAGAAAAACAGTCCGCCGGCCCTGGCCCATGCTTCCCAGGCCCAAGCGGAGCTGGTCCTGGACCAGGAAGGGAATGTGCTGGCATATGAATCTGACCGGGGGCGGGGAGTGATCGTCAATGTCAGCTCGGATTCTTTGATCCAGCTGTACCGGCGATATGCCGGCAACGGCCTCTTTGATCTGAATGTGCGCTGCTATGTCCGGAGCAAGCTGGTGGACGAAGGCGTGCGCCAGACCCTGGACCAGGACCGGGAAAACTTTTGGTTTTATAATAACGGTGTAATCATCGCCTGTCGGGATTATATCATTCAGGGCTGTTCCTTGCTGCTGACGGGCTTTTCCATTGTCAACGGCGGCCAGACCGTCACCCTGATCGCTAACTACAAGGGCCAGGGGCAGGGGAATTTCTTCGTGCCCTGCCATATCGTGAAGGCAAAAAATAAGGAAGACTTGGCCTTTTTTACCCGGATCGCCGCGGCCACCGCTGCCCAGAAGCCGGTGCGCCACAGCGATTTGCACGCCAATGACGGCAATCTGAAGGTTTTACAGCGTCTGCTGGCTGAGGACGGCATTTTCCTGGAAATTAAGCGCGGCGACGCCAAACGGGCCAGGGCCGGCGGCGGGCAGATCAACAAGGATCAGCTGGGCAAGCTGATCTTATGCGTAGCTATGCAGCGGCCGGGCACAGCCCGGGCCAATGGCGCCGCGGTTTTCAATAGACCGGCGGTTTACGATGCGGTGTTTGGCCGGGATTATGGGGATGATCCCGACGCTGTCCGCTTCCTGGCGGATTTGGTGCGCTTGTCCCGGCGCTATGATGAATTGGCCAAGGATTTGCTGGACAGGGGCTTGAACGCCGGGGAAAAGGAGATCCTCCGCCACGGCCGCCAGGTGCTCCTGGCTTTGCTGGGCCTGGTTTATGCCCTGATCAACGGTGATGTGGCGGAAGAAGGGCTGGCCCAGGCTATCTATGACTTTCCCCTGGCTTTTCAGCCCCTGTTTGCCGGCCCGGGCTGGCAAACCGATAGCCGGCTGAAGGATCTGCTGATCAGCCTCACCGGCATCCTGGCCGATTCCTATACCCGGCGGGAAGCCCGGGGGCAGGTGGCGACGGCAGCACGCTATCTGGGCTCGGATAAATTTTACCAGGAGGCGATTGTGCCGGATTTTGCCCAGGCCTACAGCCGCCGGGCCGGTTTTGAACTGCGGCGGGCAGGGGAGATCTTCCGCCGCCGCTAAGAAAGAAAATAACCGCCGGCCTTCCATTGGTTTTCCCCCGAGCTTTTTGTCCATGATGGCGCTGGATTTTGTGATTATAATATTGACAAAACCCGCCTGATAGACTAAAATGAAATGGTTGCCGCCGGGGTGTGGCTCAGCTTGGTAGAGCGCTGCGTTCGGGACGCAGAGGCCGAAGGTTCGAATCCTTTCACCCCGACCATGCGGAGTGTCCTTATAGGATCTGAGTATCCTATCAAGGACACTCTGCTTTTTTATGCTCTAAATTGCTTATGACGCGATCCGCGTCGGTTCGTAGCTGACAGCCACGCCTTTTCTTGTTTCCATCAGGACATCCACCTCGGGAATATTCTCCCGATCCGGCACCGTGAACGCGCCGATGCAGTTGTAATGAATGACAATCTGCTGGGTGGTAAGCCCGTCCTCCTGCTTTTCAGCATGGTACACGTCAATATGGTCTATCAGTTCCGTCACCATGTGCTGGGTGAGAGTTTGCGCCCCTGTGTATCGCCGGACAATATCGAGGAACAGGTCTGTTGTAAGCTGTTGGCCGCCTGACTTTTTAAGCTCCAGCTTTAAGGCTTTGATTTTGGCGGCGTTTTCGCCCTGCTCTTGTTCGTACCGCTTGGACATTTTAGAGAAACGCGCATCGTCAATCTTGCCGGACACGTTATCCTCATAGAGCCGCTCAAAGAGTAAATCCAGTTCCTTATCCCTCGCCAGCAGACTATCAAGCTCCCGTTGCTTTCGCTCCCGGTCACTTTGGGCCACCTTTGCGGAATGGCCCATAATGGCCTTTACGAAGTCTCCCTCGTAATCATCGGCGAATTGCGTCAGGCGGCAGATTTCCCCCATCACGACCTGTTCGAGAAAGTCCAGCCGGATGTAATGAGTAGCGGAGCACTTGCGGAGCCCGGAATTGCGGTTTGCACAACTGAAATACTTGATGTCGTGATTGCCCTGATTGAAATGGAAATTGAGGTTTGCGCCGCACTCGGGGCATTTTAGCAGGCCGGAGAAGATGCTGCGCTCCTGCGTGACCGTCGGCCTTTTGCGGCGGATGCCGCTTTTCAAGCTCTGCACCTTTTCCCATGTTTCCCGGTCTATCACGGCTTCATGGACTCCGAGAAATACGGCTCGATTTTCCTCCGGGTTTTCAATGCGCTGTTTCATTTTGTACGACTTGGAGTATGACGGACATCAGAATATTGATTATCATGGCGTAGCGCGCTCTTCCGCAGATGCGGAGATAGTTGTCGATTGCGAATAATGCGGATATAAATGGCGCAAAAACGGCATAAATCCGCAAATATTGGGAGGCCATATGTACAAGGTCTTCGTCAGCGCCCATAAGCCGAACAAAGTTTCCGACAAAAATAAAAAGGATTGTACCAATTACAACGCCTCCCCCGATGATGATCAAGCAGTCGGCGGGCCTCGAATCATTCTAATCACCCCGCTAAAACTCTATGATAGAATGCTATTTGGTATTCATATATTTTATACCAAACTTTTTTAGATTTGCCGCGCCGATTCAACAATATTCTATAATACCTTATGGTATTCTAATAGTGTCAGCCCTACATCGCGGGCTGTGGATTGAAATGGTATCAAATATATGAATCCCCGAAAAATCCCATGCTTAGCGAAAGTGTGAAAAGGGAAACCATTCTGGCTTCTCTTTTCGCACTTTCCACGTTATCTAGAACTTTTCTAAGTCCTATAGCTCCACTCCGACCAGCCGCTAGGAGCGGCAGCCAAAGTCGCGTATCGATATGGTGCGGGACTTTTCCTTTTCCTCGCCGCTGCATCTTTTTTGTTGGCCATACACATATTAGCCGAACAAAAAAGATGCAGCAGGCAAAACGCCTGCTGCATTGGCCTATCTAGAGCAAAATTGGGGGCCGATTAGCTTTACTTTCGGCCGCTTTTGTCATATGGGGTTGGTCTTACCGCTTTATGGCAGCGGGGAATGCCTTTTCCCACCAATGGAACGGTATATTTTGGGTTTTTAGTATCATTGTTGGGTATCGCCAAAAACGCCGACTTATAACAGGCTTCAGCCGGGCAAAAAACAACGCTTAAGATAGCGCTCTCACCCGGCTTCAGGGTCCGCCCCGAGTAATTATCACTCTGAATGATAAAACTGGCCGCATGAGGCCCGGTTATCACAATTGCGCCTAAAGCCAGGTAGCCGGTACCCTTGTTAGTAATGGTAAACCAAGCGGGACAGGAAGCCGTTTGTACATATTCCTGGCCAAAATCCCAGGCTGGGGGGATGACTGACAGACATGGGATACCGAAATAAAACTTACTGACAAAGGCATCTGTATGACCTTTCAGAAAGGTTTGAAAAGCCCCGGGGGTGGCGGGAAAATCACTGGAATCAGTCCATCCGGTTACACAGGCAATTCCGGTACTGTTAACAGCGATACCAAAACCCTCGGCATAACTGCTTCCACCCAGAAAGGTTGAATAGACGAGGGCTCTGCCGTCAGGGCTTAATTTGCTAACAAAGGCGTCTTCAACGCCATTCAGGGAGGTTTGAAAAGCCCCGGGGGTGGTGGGGAAATCACCGGAATTCGTATATCCGGTTACATAGGCCTTTCCAGTACTATCAATAGCGATACCATATCCTTTATCCTTCTGGCTTCCACCCAGGAAGGTTGAGTAGGCAAGGGCTCTGCCGTCAGGGCATATTTTGCTGACAAAGGCATCATAAGCGCCTTTCAGGGAGGATTGAAAAACCCCGGGGGTGGTAGGGAAATCGGCAGATTGCGTATTTCCGGTTATATAGGCGTTCCCGGCCCTGTCGACAGCGATACCAAATCCCTCGGCATAACTGCTTCCACCCAGAAAGGTTGAATAGACGAGGGCTCTGCCGTCGGGGCTTAATTTGCTGACAAAGGCGTCTTGAAAGCCTTTCAGGGAGGTTTGAAAAGCCCCGGAGGTGGTGGGAAAATCAGTAGAGTAAGTCTGTCCGGTTACATAGGCCTTTCCGGTACTATCAACAGCGATCCCATATCCTTTATCCTCCCGGCTTCCGCCCAGGAAGGTCGAGTAGACAAGGGCTCTGCCGTCAGGGCTTAATTTGCTGACAAAGGCGTCAGTTTCTCCTTTCAGAGAAGTTTGAAACGCCCCGGGGGTGGTGGGGAAATCACCGGAATCAGTCGATCCGGTTATATAGGTGTTTCCGGAACAATCAACAGCGATACCATACCCATAGTCGTTATAACTTCCCCCCAGGAAGGTTGAATAGACAAGGGAACTGCCGTCGGGGCTTAATTTGCTGACAAAGGCGTCTTGAACACCATTCCGGGAGGTTTGAAAAGCCTTGGGGGTTATGGGGAAATCAGCAGATTCAGTCCGTCCGGTCACATAGGCGTTTCCGAAGTAGTCAACGGCGATGGCATAGCCGGCATCAGTATAAGTTCCCCCAAGGAAGGTTGAGTAGACAAGGGCGCTGCCGTCGGCGTTTATTTTGCTGACAAAGGCGTCATTATAACCTTTCCGGGAGGTTTGAAAAACCCCGGGGGTGGTGGGAAAATCACTGGAATCCGTCCAGCCGGCTATATAGGCGTTTCCGGCCCTGTCAACGGCGATAGAGCGTCCATAATCATAACCGCTTCCACCCAGGAAGGTTGCGTAGACAAGCCCGGGATCAATGATCAGCGGGTAACGAGAATCGTAAGCCTTTACCGAAAACCCCTGAACAATCCCGCCATCAGCCTGCCCGGAGAGTACAAAGCTGGTTTCAATGGGCACCCTTTCCCCGTCAATTTCCTGGTAACCATAGGGTTTTTCATCAACCAGTGTTTCCAGAGCGGTGGTGATGAGGAGATTACCAGCCTGATCCAGGGCTATTCCTTCAACTCCATGGTAGACCATGCGAATATCCTCTGTCCGGGAACCTGGCTGCAGAATCAGGTCGTATTTGAGTTTTCCGCTCCGGTGGCGAAAAACCAGGTCTATTCCCGGCCATAGCTCTTTGTAGAGGATTTCTTGGCAGGCATGCAGTCCGGTTTGCCATCTGGAAGAATCATTACCAGTGAAGAAGTTGATGGTGCCGGACTGTTCATACCGTCCTTCTAATTTAACATGGGGATTCAAGCCGATAAATTGTTGATAGACGGCCAAACCTTCAAGGGGTGATTCATCATCAAAGGAAGGCCCCCATCCCGGGGGATGGGATTTAGAAGCAGCCCAATGATCTTGCGCAGGTGTCTTTTTGAGAAAGCTAAAGACCGCCGCTTCCCGGCTAAAATAGAATGCATACCCCGGCCCTTTCGTATAATAACATACCTTTGGGTCTATCTGGCCGGCGTTGGGAAAGAACACAGGCTGTAATTTACGGTATATTTCTTGGGTAGTTATATTTTGTTCAGCTGACATTAAGCTTTTTTCCATTAGCTGAGGCATCATTCATCAAGCCTCCAAAAAAGATAGAGTCTTGTACAATATATGCCGTTAACGGGAAAAGCGTTAAGCGGGCTCTTGCGTTAATTATTGAAATACTGCAAGATAAAACAAAGATTGATTTTTTACCAGCAAGCTATATAATAATTAATAATATAGAAAATTCTGGAAAGTAAACTTAAGCGAGGAGTGGACTGCTATGGAAGAGCCGATAAAAAGGCCAAATAACATTCTCGGCGTGACCCTCATCTATTTAGCTGCGCTGTACATAGCCTGGATCGGCGCATGGATGCTCTCGCTATATCTGGAGCGGCAAGCCATCCTGCCCGCAACAGAACTGGTGCGGTTTATCTACTGGACCGTTCTCAGGGTTTTTATTTGGGTGCTGCCCTCCTGCTTATTGATCAGACGTTCAGGCCGGAAGCTCCGGGATGTGCTTAGCCTCAGGGAGATGAAAAGGATTCTGCTCTGGGGCGGCGGCTTCGGCCTGCTGGCGGCGCTGTCCATCGTTCTGACCAGGACGTTTACCGGCTTGCCGCTTTTTTCGTTTTACTGGAACATATCATTGTTCACGGCGCTGGTCATCGGGCCGGTTGTGGAGGAGATCACCTTCCGGGGCGTCCTGCTGGACGCTTTTCAGACCCGGATGAAATTTTGGTTGGCTAACCTGATCACCGGTTTTTTGTTTCTGCTCATGCACTTCCCCGGCTGGTACTTTCAGGGGGTGCTTGCGGACCATATGACGAGGCTGGCCGGTGGCGGTCTGACGATTCTCCTCTTAGGCTGGCTATTCGGCTTTGTGGCTAAAAAGAGCGGATCGGTTTCAGGCAGTATACTCACGCATATGATTAATAATTTCTTTTCTTCGTTTTAGCTGAACTGATTCTACTTGGCAAAAGCGATTTTATGCTCGTTGCCGTGTATCAAATAACGGTAATATAAAAACATGTGAGAAAGAGCTATGAACGATTTTCTGTATTGCAAAATCGAAATCTTTATTCCGGAAACCCATTTTGCCATTCTGCGAGACGTTTTACGAAGTGTGGACGCAGGGCATATAGGAAACTACGATAGTTGTCTGTCATACAGCAAGGTTACGGGCTGTTGGCGGCCGCTGGAGGGGAGTAGCCCCTATATCGGGGAAGAGAAGGCCATCAGTACAGAGCCTGAGTTGAAAGTGGAAGTTACTTGCTTGCGTAAGAATATTGACATGACACTTGACGCCATCAAGAAGATCCATCCCTATGAGGTTCCAGTGATTAATGTGATTCCGTTATACCGGACAAGTTTCTAATATACTCATATACTCATTTTGAAGGTCATTCTAAAGATTGTGTAAACCTTTATGGAGGCTATAAAGGTGAAAGGCTTTTTTGGGCGCACGCTTTGGCTTGTGGCCGTAACACCGCTCTGTTAAACGTTTTTACCGGCATATGTTTAGCGGCGTCCGGCAATGGAATCAGCTTTACGGTGGGACAAAAAAGCTACAGTGCCAGCGGTCAAATATTTGAGATGGATGTTGCGCCTGTGATCAGAGCCGGCCGCACCTGTCTGCCCGCTAATTTTGCGGCCGAGGCGTTCGGCTATCGGGTGGCCCCGGCCTGGGGATTGAATTTGTTGCCGCTTTCTGGATTAAGTGTGTGAGCAGCAACGCTTTCAGCGGCGAAGAGAAGGACGTCCGGGCCGCCGTTGAGTCGCGGGGCTTTTCAGGGTATAAGTTTGTCAGCACTGATACGCTCAGCTATGAAATGCCTACCGTGCGCTGCGTTATGAATACCACCATCACCGGCATGAAATTTACCTTGGGCCATTGTTTTATAGACGCGCCGGGCGGTCAGGATATTTACTTCCAGCTTTCCACCGCCCCGGAAGACTTCTCAAAAGCACAGCCGCCGTGGGAAGCGGCGCTGGGAACACTAACGACGGAATAAATCGTATCCGGGAATGTCCGGCTCTCTTGCCGGAGGCGCAGGACGGACGCCAGCCGCTAGGAACGGCAGCCAAAGTCGCGTATCATGATGGTACGCGGCTATTTCTTTTCCCCACGCGGCTGCAGCTTTGTTGTTGGGTTTTCGGGTGGGAAGCCCTACAGGGGCGCGCAAAACTGATAAGGAGTGACAAGATTTATTTGAGCTGATATAATTATACTATTAAAAAATACTGGAACCGCGCAGCTTGCCGGAGGAGGCTATGTATAAAATACTCATTGTGGAGGATGACCCGGCCATAGCGGGCGTGCTAAAAAGACATCTTGCAACCTGGGGCTGGGAAGCGGAATGTGTTGCGGATTTCAGCGACGTGCTGGCTGAGTTCGTGGCTTTTGACCCGCAGCTGGTGCTGCTGGACATCTCTTTGCCCTTTTATAACGGTTACCACTGGTGCGCCGAGATGCGGCGGGTTTCCAAGGTCCCGGTCATCTTTATCTCCTCCGCCGCCGATAACATGAATATCGTGATGGCAATCAATATGGGCGGCGACGATTTTATCGCCAAGCCCTTTGACCTGTCTGTACTGATTGCCAAGATCCAGGCCCTGCTGCGCCGCAGCTATGATTTTGCCAACGCTTCCGCGCTGATGGCTTGTGGCGGCGCGGTGCTGAACACCTCCGACGGTACCCTGACTTATGGCGGTGGGAAGCTGGAGCTGACAAAAAACGAGTACCGGATCTTACAACTGCTGATGGAATGCAGGGGGAAGGTGGTCAGCCGGGACGCTATGATGAGGCGGCTATGGGAATCGGACAGCTTTGTGGATGAAAATACGCTGACCGTGAATGTGGCGCGCCTGCGTAAAAAACTGGAGAGCGCCGGGCTGACAAACTTCATCCGGACAAAAAAGGGTTCCGGCTATCTTGTTGAGTGAGGGGATAGGCATGCTGCTGTCATACCTGAAACGGCACGTTAAAATTATTGTGATGACCGGGTTGTCCGTCATTGGGTTCGCGGCCGTGTTCTCCTTGTATGACCTGCCCGCCGAGGCGGTCTGGTATGCCGCGCTGCTCTGCGCGGTTCTGGGCCTGATCCTGTTCGCCGTCGGCTTCGGGCAGTATCTGCGCCGCCACCGGGAACTAGCCGCCTTACAGAACAGCGTGACGATTTCCCTGGACGGGCTGCCCCGGCCCAAGGACGCGCTAGAAGCGGATTACCAGGCGCTTTTGCAGCTGCTGCGCCACGGGTTGGCCCAAGCGGAGGCCAGAGCCGGGACTGAGCGGCGGGACGCCACCGACTATTACACCCTGTGGGCCCATCAGATCAAAACGCCTATCGCCGCCTTGCGCCTGCTGCTGCAATCCGGAGAGCGGGCGGAAAACGCCGTGCTGGAGGCGGAGCTGTTCCGGATCGAGCAGTATGTGGAGATGGTCCTTTCCTACCAGCGGCTGGACAGCGGCGCCAGCGACTATCTGCTGCGGGAATACGATCTGGATGGGATTGTGCGGCAGGCTGTGCGTAAATATGCCAGGCTGTTTATCCTGAAAAAGCTGCCGCTTACCTTCCGGGAGAGCGGGCTCAAGGCGATGACGGACGAGAAGTGGCTGGCCTTTGTGATTGAACAGCTGCTGTCCAACGCGCTCAAATATACGCCCCAGGGCGGGCGCATCAGTATTTACGCCGATGGTATGACGCTGGTGATCGCCGACACCGGCATCGGCATTAAGCCGGAGGATTTGCCCCGCGTGTTTGAAAAGGGCTTCACCGGCTTCAACGGCCGCTCGGATCAGAAATCGACCGGCATCGGGCTTTATCTCAGCAGCCGCGTTTGCGCCAAGCTGGGCCATGGACTCACCCTTGAATCAGAGCAGGGGAAAGGCACGAAAGCGCGCGTCGATCTGACCCGTTGCGCCCCCGTCATGGAGTGACCGGCCTTACAAAAATGTAAGCCTGGCGCGCCGGAATGTAAGCTAAAGTTATGGCAGACCGGCCGGCGGGGCGTTATCATAAGGCGGAGGGTCCGAATCCCTCTACCTAAGGCGCATCCTAGCGCAGCGGAGGCTCTTTTATGGCTATGCTTGAAGTAAACAATCTGAAAAAGATCTATACCACCCGCTTTGGCGGCAACCGTGTTCAAGCCCTTGCCAGCATCTCCTTTCCTGTGGAGGCCGGCGAATATGTGGCGATCATGGGCGAATCCGGCTCCGGCAAGACCACGCTC
>DAIMZM010000026.1:0-25481 GCA_036733985.1 Bacillota bacterium | reverse complement strand
ACATATAAGAACTCTAATATTGATACGGTAAGTATCAATATTAGAGTTCTTATTTTATGCCCGAAAAGCCTGGAAACACTGATGTTTCAGCACTTCATCGCTTGTTTTCCGCTCTCTGCATTGTGGCAAGCTGTCATTGATTTCTCCGAAGTAGCGTCTTTTTGCATACCAGCGCTAACGATTTATCGGCAGGGGTGTTCATTCTCGGAGGGGTGTTCACCATCGCGGCGAATTAACGAAGTTAATAAGATAAATGTGCTGAAAAATAATCTATTGACAGCATAAATATATTATGATATAAAATGAATGAAAGTTCAATCAATAGGAGGTTCCGCTTTGGCAAGAAACAAAGAGCAAAACAATAAAATGAGGGAAAAGAAACGGGAACTGATTTTAAAAGAGGCAATGAAAGAATTTGCCTTGAAAGGCCTGTTTGCGACAAAAATCAAAGATATTGCAGAAAACGTCGGTATGGCGCAGGGTTTGTTATATCATTACTATAAATCCAAGGAAGAAATCTATATTGAGATCATAAATAATGCCTTTGATAAATTAATTGAAGCGTCAGAGTCGCTTGAGGCAATGGATATCCCGGCACATGAGAAAATACGCAGGAGCATTATTGAATTACTCAAAACGATCGAAAACAGCGAAGAATTTAATCAGACTTGCCGATTTATTGCGCAAGCAATCAATTCAACGGCGATACCGTCAGAAGCACAGCGACTGATTCTGGAGAAAAGGGGCAGGCCGTATCAAATAATCAGCAAAATCATGCAAGAAGGCCAGAGTGAAGGTACAATTGTTGAAGGTGATCCAGAGCAATTAGCTGTGCTGTATTGGACCGCGATAAATGGGCTGGCAATCTATCAGGCTTCTTATGAAGGTAAAATACCTATGCCTGACGCCAGTCTTCTGATAAATATTTTTTTAAGAAAAGAGGGGTAATCATGAATAAAATACTGGCTAATGGAGTGCAGCTAAATTATGAAATTCGCGGAAACGGTCCAAAGCTGCTTTTTATCAACGGCATCGGGGCTGATTTAAAAGCTCCGGTTGGGCTTTTCAATTCACCGATGGTGAAACACTTCACGATATTATCTTATGATCCGAGAGGACTGGGCGAATCGGAAAGTCCTGAATCAGGCTGTTCGATGGCGGATCTGGCAGAAGACGCAGCCGCTTTGGCGAAAGCTGTCGGATGGGAAAAGTATCATGTATTTGGCGCATCGATGGGAGGAATGGTTGCGCAGGAGCTGGCCATCAGACACCCCGGGGTCATAGATAAGCTTGTGCTTGCGGTTACTCATTCCGGTGGAGACAGCGCTCCGGTTGTTGCCGATAAGATGCTGGATTTATCTCCGACCGAATTACTGAAGCTTTCCGACACCCGGCAGGATGAGAGGTGGGTAAAGACGCATCCGGAAATCATTGAAAAAATGGTTGCGCAGACAAACATCACAAAAGCCGCCATGGAAATGAACCCTTCCCTTCGAAGAGGCTATATGAATCAGGTGGCTGCAGTAATAGGGCACAACACCTCGGAACGGCTGAAGGAAATAAAGGCTGACACTCTGATGTTCAATGGCAGATATGATGGGAGCAATCCTGTTTCCAATGCGGAAAAGGATGCAAACAGTATTCCGAATGCCAGGTTTGAGGTAGTTGAACACGGACATGGTTCCTGGTTTTTCGATACGATGGTCTGGAACATGATTATCGAATTCTTAAAATAGAAATACTTAATAGTTATGCACTGTCAATTAAGAATCAGGAATGATGTTTATCCATGGGGTATTGCTTTGCTCAAATATTCAATAAATAATTGAAAGTAGGAATGATTATGGACAACGTAAGTGTCGTTTACGCTACAAAAACACAGCACTCAAGAGTGTTAGCAGAGGCGATAGGGAAAAAGCTTGGTGTTGAAGCAAAAAACATCGCGGAATGCCTTCAGACTAAAAAAACTAGCTTGCTCTTTCTTGTTGGGGGCATTTATGCCGGAAAAAGTAATCCTGCACTTTTATCCTATGCTGAAAGGCTTGACGCTTCCATTGCCAAAATGGTTGTAATTGTGACGAGTAGCGTGTCAACCAGCCATCGCAATCAAAAAGAACTTCGTGCGCTTCTTGAAAATAAGGGCATAGACGTTGTCGATGAGATAACCTGTCCCGGAGGGTTACTGTTTATCAAATTCAGCCACCCCAATAAGACAGATATCCAAACCATTGCAGAAATGGCAATGGGGATGAAGAAGCAAACGAAGCAAGAATAAAGTTGAAATCCTTAGAACGTAGAAAAACAAAACTCCTGAGATTAATTGCAGATGATGTGACACCTGAGGCGTTAACTTCTTTATTGGCTAATAACGGAGGCGTATTAACAATTATTTCTACCGAAGGAGGCCTATTTGATATACTCAATGGTAAATATTCCAACACGGTCTCTATTGATACGGTACTCAAGGCATATAGCTGTGAACCAATCCGAGTTGATCGTAAAGGTAGCGAGAATGAGACGGTTGACAGCCCTGCATTGACCATGCTTTTATCGGCACAGGAGAATGTACTGGAGGGCCTCCTTAGCAATGAGGTCTTTAGAAATAGAGGCTTAACAGGCCGCATTCTGTATTGTAAACCTGCTTCAAAAATGGGGTCGAGGCCATTCCAGACACCCGCAATACCCGAAGGGCTGGAAGAGGCTTACCATCAACTGTTGCTTGATTTGCTTAATATCCCTCGCCCAAAAACCAAACGCATTATAAAGCTTGACTTTGCGGCCACCGCTTTACTTGAACATTTTCATAAGTGGCTTGAACCAAAACTTATAAAAGATTTAGAGGAGATTTCGGATTGGGCTGGGAGGCTGCTGATGGAATGCTCTCGTAATCAGCCGTCAGCCCGGTGCCGAAATCCACCGGATTCCCGTCATAAACCTTGTCCAAATCCGGCACGGTGAGGAAAGGCGCGGGGAGGGGTTCCCCCCCGAGCAGTTCGCTTCGGAAAGCAGGCGTTTCCAAAACTCCATCAGCGGCCAGCTGAAAATCAACGCTATGTTCAATATAATGATAGATATAGCCGGAGCTGGTGTTGGTGCCAAAAACAGGCACGCTCCAAACCGCCCGGTAATCCCCCGGGCTGCCGATATCGGCATAGGCCTGCTCCTCCGGCAGATATCCGCCCGCGGTCATATACCCGGGGGTAAGGCTGTCCGCCGGAACATAGTCATCCGCCTCGGCATCCCAATAATAAATGTCTAAAAGCACCAGCCCGGCCGCCTCGCTGGTAACATCTTTATTCCAAAGCGTGGCCTCCGGGCTGATCTCATAAGAAAAGCGCGAGAAATCGATCCCCGCCCCGTCATATTCCCGGCTCAATTCATCCCCGGTGGGCATCGAAAGGAAAACATCCTCCGGAGCCGGCAGGGAGATAGTAAACTGTACGTCATATGTTTCCGTGAGGCCCGCTATGGAATAAACAGCGTAATAGAGGCCCGGTTGGCGAATATCCGGCAATTCTCCTGCCGCGGCCAAGAAGCCTTCCGCGTCCACCGTACCGATCACGCCGCGGAACAGCTCGCTGGAATCGCCTTCCAGCCGGCTATCATATAAAGCATATTGCGAAACGCTTAGCTCCACATCCTCCGGGGCAATATCCGCACCCGGCAAACTGATGTTTTGCGGCAATAGATCTACGGCTTCCCCGTCATAAGTTTTATTCAGGGTTTCCACCGTCGGCATTTCCACAAATACCTGACTGCCTGCTGAGGCCTGAAGACCAGGTATAATCAGTAATGCTAAAATAATGACGGCCAGTAAGGGCACAAAGCGAAACAGCGTGACTTTTCGTTTCAATGACATCATTTTTCGCTCCTTTCAAAATTTTCTACAATAATTTTATTTTAGCAAATTTATCTGACAAGGTCAACAAAATCTCAAAAAAGAATAATATGAAGCGGACTGTCTGGAATTGCGGCTTCGTTTCATGCGCAATTCCCAGTTTTATCAGGTGTTTTTTAATGTTTTGTTTTCCCAGAACAACTCCCCGTTAAAGCAAGAAACGGTAAGAGTTAAGGAGATGGATGGAGGTTATCCTGTTTTGGGACTCCTTTCCAATTTTATAATTTCTGCGATATAGTTTTTATTTTTTCATGAATGAGAAAAAATAATTTTGCTGCCGCGACATGGATATCCGGACGCCCCTGAGCCGGTAACAAAAAGGGGGGGCCGGCTCCTTTGTTAGGAGCCGGCCCCCTTGGAGGCAGGCCTTTTGCTTATTCGGTTTTGCCGGCCTTGGTCTCAGCGCCGTTCTTGAGCCTTGCCGCGTCCACGATGCCTTCGCCAATGATGTAGGCGATAAGCGTGGATGCGGCGGTAATACATCCCACAACCTGTTCAATGGCGAGGTCGCTTACATTGAATGCCACCATGATGGCGGTAGCGAAGCCCACCACTGCTGCCCAGAATTTGCGGCTGGTCAATTTCTGCTTCCAGTTGATGTTCATGTGTTTGTCCACCTTTCTGAAAATTGTTGAAGGTGTTTCCGGCCGGATGCGCCTTCATCAGCTTCACGCGGTTTCCCGCTGTAGCTTTTGCCTAAAATAGGGGGTCGTGATTTTTGCGTGACAATACAAAGGCCAAGGGGCCGCCCCCCCAGATTTTACTGTGCAAACCGGGCGGGATATGCTATACTGATGGGGAAGCGTATGATCAAAAGGGGGCGGCGGCAATGAGATTGATTGGCAATATGCTTTGGGTGCTGCTGGGCGGTTTGCTGTTGGCCGTGCTGTGGCTGCTGGCCGGCCTGCTCTGCTGCCTGACCATCGTGGGCATCCCTTTGGCCATACCCTGCTTTAAATTTGCCCGGCTGGTGCTCTGGCCCTTTGGCCGCAGCATCGTTTTTGGCCCCAGCGTCTTCAGCCTGGCGCTGAATATCTTATGGATACTCCTTTGCGGCTGGGAGCTGGCCCTGGTTTCGCTGATCATCGGCCTGGTCTATTGCGTCACCATTATCGGCATCCCCTTTGGCTTGCAAAGCTTTAAATTTGCCCAGCTGGCGCTGCTGCCCTTTGGCGCTGAGATCGTGCGGGCCTAGGCGGGGGATCAACCGCCGTTTCCGGAGGTAGAAAGATGATCATTTATGCCAAGACTGTCGTTCCCGGCGACGGGAAAACCGTCCTCCGGGACAGCGGCCTGGTTATCGGCGGCGGCAGGATCAAAAACTTGGGGCCCCTGGGCGAGCTGAAGGCGCTTTATCCGGACGAGGAAACAATGGATTACGGCGACGCCACGATCATGCCCGGTCTGATCGATATGCATATCCACCTGGGCTATTGGCGGGGCAGGACAGACGAGGCGCTATATACCGATCACCTCATTGCCTACCTGGCTTTGAATAATGCCCAGCGGATGCTGTTTGGCGGCGTCACCACGGTTAGGGACGCCTATTGTCCTAACGGGGTCTGCCGTCAGCTGAGCCTGGCGGCGCAAAAAGGTTTTGTCCGCGTTCCCCGCATCTTTCATTGCAATCGCGCCTTATGCATCAGCGGCGGCATTGACTGGCAAAGCGGCGGCACCGTGCAGGTGGACGGGCCGGAGGAGATCCGTAAAGCCGTGCGGGCCGAATTCCGGGAAGGCGCCCAGTGGATCAAAGCCATGACCAGCTATCGCAGCCCCGGCGTGGCTGAATTTGATCAGGACGAGCTGAACATGATCGTCCGTGAATGTCACCGCCTGGGGCATAAAGCCATGGCCCACGCCACCCTGGAACCGGCGCTGCGGTATTGCGTTACTGCCGGCTTTGATACGATCGAACACGGAACCGATCTGACTGTGGCGGAAGCCCAGGCGATGGTCGATAAAGGCATGGCCTGGACGCCCACCATTTATGTGCATCAAGCCGTCTACGACCGGCTGGACGCCATTGTGCGGGAAAAAGGCCTTGATGGGCTGACTGACCGGCAGCAGCAGACCTACCAGCTTTACGCGAAGTCCCTGGATACCTACGGGAAAAACTTTCTCAACCTCTACAATACCGGCCTGCTGACCCTGGCCGGTACCGATTGCCCCTTCGAGGATATGGCGGATATCACCGTGGCCTGGGAGCTGGAATGCATGGTTAAGCTGGGCCTGGATCCGCTTAAGGCCATCGAAACGGCGACCCGGAACCCGGCCAAGGTACTGGATATGGCCGGCCAGATCGGCGAACTGAGCGTTGGCGCTATTGCCGATGTGGTGGTGGTGGCTGGCGACGCGTCCCAGGATATCACAGCCTTGAAACGGGTGCGGGCGGTGTATCAGGGCGGCGAAAAAGTCCATCGCGGCTTTTGAGCGGCTAGACGGGACCTAAATAACCGGCGGAAGGGGATGGGCTGGACGGGGCGCCAATAAGGGTTCCGGGACATCATGGTTGCCCTTTTCCGTAGCACGTCCACTCTATCGCATTATATGAAGGCTATAGGCAAAAGGTTAATCCGGCTTGTCTATGGTAAAAAGAAGCTAACATCAAGGGGCTGCCCCACCAAAGCGGTGGGGCAGCCCCTTGATGTTGTTTCAGGCAGGCGTACTGATTAAGGGGACGCCGGGGGCTGCCGGCAGCCGCGTTTAGGCCCGCAGCGGCGGGCCGGGCAAATACGGATCGCCGTGATTTGCGGCGGAATGCTGAGGGTCATCGCCCCGCTGTAGCGGATACAGACGCAGCCGCCAATGCAAAAGCGGCGGGCCTGGGGGGTGTGGACAACCACGCGCTGAGACATGGCATGGTCAAATACCAATAAGCCGCCCTCCCGGACCTCAAGCACTGTGGCAAGCATCGTCGCCATATGATCTCCTCCAATATCCTCTGCTGTGATACAGGGTATGCCTGGCAAAAAAAGAGGTGATCATAGCCTGGGAAAGATCAGCGTCTGCTTTGAATTTTTCCGACATATAGATGTCTTAATAAAAAATTAAAAGGTGGTTTTGATTATGATTAGGCGCCCCTCTTACCACTTTGCTCGGCTGGCAGGAGACAATACTCTGCAGAGCATGATGTTTCAATCCATTAGGCACAAAGTCAGGGCCCTGGAATTATATAGAAACCTATTGCTCCAGCCCCCGGATCCCTTCTCCAACAGTCTGCTCAGCAACGCCGAGGACGCTGAAATTAAAATGATGAACCGCCTAACCGTTCAGCATGAGCTGGTCTTCGGCCCTGTTGCCGCTTATACGGTTGAACCGATGGACACGGCATTCCAGACGTTTTCCGATGGGATCATCCTTGCTTTGACCTATAATTCCCAAAGCATGGCCTTTGAGCGGGAGGCCATGGAGCGGCTGGGGGCGGAAGGGGTGGGCTATCAGCTCTATTTCTATATACTGCTGAACGATATGGGCCAGCAGGATTTGCTGAATACCCTGTATATCTATTATCTGCATCATTTTTGGTTTATCAATGAATAGAAGCTCTTCCTGCTTTGCAGCCAAAAAGCGGCCCTGAAGGCCGCTTTTTGCTGATCCGGATAGCCTGGAGGATTGATTTGCTTTTTGGCCCCGTCTGCCGTACAATGGACAAGACCGCTTTACCGTCGCTTTTATCAATCAAAGGAGATGCCCCGGATGGATATGGTCTATATCTGGCTGGCGCTGATTTCTTTTATCGGCGGATTTTTGCAGGCAGCCATCGGCTTTGGTTATGCAACGATTGTGATGGTGTTTTTCCCCCTGTTTTTGCCCAGCATTCCCATTGCGTCCACGGTATGCGTGATTTTGTCCACACTCGCCTCTATCGTCATCTTCTCCCGCTACCGGAAGGATGCCCGGCCCAAGCATGTGCTGTGGCCCATCGCCGTTTACCTGGCGGTGATGCCCTTTGCCGTGGCTTGGTCGGCTAACGCGCCAAAGTCTGTTTTGAGCCTTATCTTCGGCCTTTTTCTGGCTTTGCTGGGCCTGTATTACCTGTTTAGCGCCGACAGAATACGCATCCCCTGTACAACCGGGATGGGGTTGTTTGTGGGCCTGCTGGCCGGCTTGTTTGGCGGCTTGTTTTCCGTCAGCGCGCCGCCCATGGCCCTTTATTGCCTGAGCACGCTGAAGACCAAAGAAGCCTATATCGGCACCCTGCAATTTTTCTTTTTGATCGTCAACATCTATGGCGTGGGCGTCCGCGCCTGCAACGGGCTGGTGGATACGCAGGTGCTGATCTGGTCCCTGGCGGGTTCGGGCGGCATGCTGCTGGGGTTATGGCTGGGCCAAATCGCCCTTAACCGGCAGGCCGACCTGTCCCGCATCAAAATTTGGGTCTTTATTTTTATCACCTGCATGGGTGTGTGGACGATTATCGCCAATTTTATTTAGGCGGCGGCGGTTGATTGGGGCCGGGGCCGTTGCCATGCTTTTTCAGCAGCAGCAAGCCCAGGGCCGCGGCAACCAGCACCAGGCCGTAAACCGCGGGGTAGAGGATCTCCACCACCCAGGCTTGATAGGCAAAAGCCCGTAAAGGGTGGATCAGCAGCCGGGCCAGAGTGAAGCAAAAGGCATAGAGCAGGAAGGTTCCGCCCGGGGGCAGCTTGCGCCGCCGGCCCAGCAGCAGCACCAGGGCCAGGCTGAGGGCCGCTCCGGCGGCTTCGAAAAGCTGGGTCGGGTAAACCCTTCTGTTGATTTCCCCCAGCAAAGGCAGGCTTTCCAGGAAATCGTATACCTCTTCATTGGCGGGGAAGACCAGGCCCAGGGGGCCGCTGGCGGCTTTGCCAAAGCAGCAGCCGTTGAGAAAGCAGCCCAGTTTCAGCAGGATCAGGGACAGGCCTCCCGGCAGCGTTAAGGCGTCCAGCAGGGGCAGGGGGCTGGTTTTTTTGACCAGGCAAAAGGCCAGTAAGGCCAGGAGCGCCCCGGCCAGGCCGCCGTAAAGGGAGAAGCCGCCGTAGTGCAGGCTCCAGAGGGGGAAGGCCGGGCCGAACTGGGCCGGGTTGACCCCGTAATTCCAGAGCCGCCCGCCGATCAGGGCCGCCAACCCCAGCAGCGGGGGCAGCAGCCAGTGCCAGGCGCCCAGGCCCCGGCCTTTCAGGGTATACCAGGCCGAGCCCAGGCCGGCAGCGGCGGCCAGGGCGGCCAGGACATAATAGCTGTGCAGGGACAGGCCCAGGATTTCCAGATCAGGCAGCATCTTTCCCCCGAAGGGCGGCTATACTGCCGCCCGGCTGGTTTTAATGGCCGTGGTCATTCTCAAATCATGCTCGTATCCCGCCACCCAGGCCTCAAGGGATCCGCTGAGGCGGATGGCGCCGTCCGCGTCCTTCTGGGCGCTGAGGCTCAGCGCCATACGGAAGCCTTCCGCATAGATTTCGCTCTCCGTCATGGTAAAGACGCCGTTTTGGTAGTGGCAGGGGAACTGCCAGGGGCCGCTCTCTTCATCCATGTATAAGGTGACGGTATTCTCCCCGCTGTCCGGATCTTCGGAACTGATCCGGATCAGGCAGTCGTTCACCTGGCCCTCCGCCTCTTTCAGGGCCACCAGCATTTCCGCCTCGCAATCCCCGTAAAAGCTCAGGGTTTCATTGTCAAAAGTAAAGGGGTCGTTCTTAGCCCTTTCCATCAGGGCGTCGGAGACAAAGACTTCCGTCAGGGTGCAGGTGCCGGAATGGTCCCCCAGCAATTCCGCCAGGGGCAGGGCTTCCACGCCGATATCCACCCGGGTCTGGTTGGTTTCCATGGTAAAGGCCAGGGTCAGCTGGGGTTCCGCCGTTTCCGGCGCGTCTTTTTCATAGAGCTCCAGCTCCTTGGGGGAACCGGCCATCAGATAAGCCAGCACGGTGAACTGAATTTGCCCGGAGCCGGTCTCGCTTAAGACGGCGCTCCAGCTCTCCCGGTCCGTCACGGTGTCCGGCAGGGTAACGGCCGCCCTGGCGCCGGCAGCGTCGGATACCGGCTTTTCCTGGCTGACGGTGCTGTCATAGAATTCCAGGGTGCAGACCGTGTTCAGCTCGTCTTTGAAGCGGTTCAGCTCCGCCAGCAAGGCCTGCTCCGCGGCCAGGGCCTCTTTCTGGGCGACCAGCTTAAAGGCATCTTGTAAGACGCCCCGGTACAGCTGCACCTTGAAATCATTGCTGATTTCGGCCTTGATTTTCTCGTTCAGGCCGCCGCCGCCGGTAAAGCCGTGCTCCTGGGCCTGTTCCTGGTATTCCGCTATCCGCAGCTCATCTTCCCAGAATTCATCCACATAGCGCCGGACCAGGCCCTCGATACGCAGCTGATAGCGGTCGGCGGAAGCGGCCCCTTCCCTGGCCTTGATAAAAAGATTCGCCCAATCCCTGGCGCTGCGCTTGGCGCCCGGACTTTCATAATAGAGGCTGTAGGCTTTTTGATAAATATCCTTCCGGCCGGACAGGGCTTCCTCGGCAAAGGTATTGATAGAATACTCCACCGCCATCACCCCCACCGAGGCCAGGCTGAACAGGCGGGCCCCCAGCTTGCCCGCGGTATAGCCGACGCCGGTTTTCAGGGCAGTGGCATAGCAGGGGAAAACCGCGTCCGTATTGCCGTTATAGATATTATACATGCCGTAGGAAATTTGGGCAATAGAACAAAGCAGGCCCAGATCCCCCAGCCTTTCGCCAATATCCGAGAGCAGGGAATGGGCCGCGGCCCCGCCGGAGCCGCCCAGCTCCGCCAGGAAGGCGGCGGCGTCCACCCCGGCGCTGCTCAGGCCCAGCACCGTATCGACAATGGCCAGGCCCGCTTCCACCGCGTCCTCCCCGGGCTCACCGCCATTGGCCACTGCCGTGGCAATGACGGCATTGGGATCGGCCTGATGCATGCCGGCCATGGCAAAGGCCGGTATGGCATAGGCGGCGTAGGCCTCTTTGGTATGGGGATTGGTCACCTCAAAGCAGCCGTAAACCGAAAGATGGTCGGTGTAAATGGTCAGGGTAGCGGCTTCCTCATTGACGGTGAAGGGCACCGGCTCCCATTGGCCGCTGCTTTCATTATAATAAGCGGCGGCGATATTCCCTGCCGGGCTTTGCCCGGCCAGGGCTTCCTGATCATAGGGGATGGTCAGTTCCATCACGGAAAGCAGCGTTTCTTCCGTATCGATCTCAAAGGAATAGGCCTGGATCTCCGCGCCTGCCAGGTCCGGGGGATCAGCCACCGGCTCAATGCGGCAAACAGCCGACTCTTCCAGGGGGAATGCCCCCAGATCCAGGGCCAGGGTTTCCGTGCCCACCCGGGTATTTTCCGGGGAAAGCCGGCCCTCCACAGCCTGATCCCCGCAGGCAGCCAGCAGCGGCAAGAGCAGCAGCAGCGCCGGCAGCAGGCGGCGTAGGGGGTTTCCGCAGCACTTTGCTTGCCAGTCGTTCTTTCCCATCTGATAACGCCTCCCATCATAGTCAATCCGCGCCTGGGCGTCCCGGAGGGTTGCCCAGGCCGGGCTTTCTCTTTACAGGATATCAGAAAATGGGTAAAAGAATATCACCCGAACGGGTGATTTCTTGGCGCATCGGCAAAGACAAGCAGCGGCGGGGCCAGCCTCAGCTGAAATCCGCGCCCCTATTTAAATGGCAAACCGGCGGATCCCAGGCCTGAGATCCGCCGGTTTTGTCCGCCTGAGGCTCAGCTTGGTTTTTTCCCCGGGCAGCCCACAGGGATGGTCAGAACGGTTTTTTCCACCGGCATGGTGAAGCAAATGCTGTTGGCCGGAGAAGCGGGGCCGGCTTTTTCCTTCACCGCTTCGATGATCCGGTCCGCGGTTTCCGCATCCACAATGCTTAAAACGATTTCCTTTTCCGTATCAATAGTAATGCCCAGGATGGATTTATGCACCGGGCCTGAGCCCCGGGCATTGATGATGGTGGCGCCGCCGGCCCCGGCTTCCCGGGCGATCTGGGCGATCTCGTCGGCAAAGCCGATTTTAACAATGATATACAGCGCGCGTATATTCGTGGTTTCGTTCACTTTAAACGCCTCCGAAAATTAAAAAGAGATCTTCTCAATAGGGATGGTAAAGGCGATGCCGGTATTGGGCCGGTCAAAATGGAATTTACCGGTGAGCATACCCATGATGTCCGCGGCCTTTGACCCCGGCAGCAGACAGGTGATGACGATTTTCTGCTCTTCCGGCACCAGTCCCAGCATATCCCGGAGATAATCCGAACTCACTGAGCCTTTGCCGTAAACCACTGTCATCAGCCTGCCCCCGGCTCCCGAAAGGGCTGCTGACAGCTGGTCTTTCATTTTTCTGCCGGCGATTACGGTCAGAAATTCCAAACAGCAACCGGCGCCGGCCGGTATCTCATTGGCCATTGTTTACCCCTCCACGGCTATGGTCTGCGCCCCGCTTTCATCAGGCGGCGTTTGGCCGGGCAATGCTTCGCCGCCCTCCCGGTTCACATTCTGCTGCAAATTCGGGGCCGGCTCTGCTTTTTCCTGCAAGACCAGGGAAGCCAATTCCTGTATTTCCGCCAGTTCCGTTTCTTCCAGCCGCTTCTGCTCTTTCTTCAGCTGCAGGTCGTAGATCAGGCCCAGGCCCTGCACGGCGATTAAAGGCGTCACCGAGATAAAGGCGATGATGCCGAAGCCGTTGGTCAGCACGGATTGGGCGCCGGGCCCGGCCAGCTCCGCCACGGCCTGGGCCGCGCCTAAGGTCAGCGGGGTAAGGAAAGCGGAGGTCAGCGCGCCCCCGGTAACGCCCCCGGAATCAAAGGCCAGGCCCACAAAAAGATTGGAGGTGAACTTCATCATGATCAGGGCGGCGGCGTAGAGGGGGACCAGGAACCAGAGGATATTGATTTGGGTCAGGATCTTCACCATGGCGATCAGGGCGGCAAAGCCGATGCCCAGGGCCAGGGTCAGGCGGATGGTCATCTTTTTGATATGGCCGTTGGTGATCTCCTCCAGCTGCTCGCCCAGGATCGTGACGGCAGGCTCCGACAGGGTGATGGCGATGCCCAGGATAAAGCCGACCAAGAGCAGCAGCCATTTAAACCAAGGGGGCCGGGCCGGGTTGAGAAAGACCTCGCCGATATATTTGCCGGCAAAGGCAAAGCCAAAATCGATGCAGGAGAGGAAGATCAGCAGCCCCAGGTAAACCGCCACCGAACCCAGGAGGATTTGGATGAACTCCCTTCTCGGCAGCTTGATCAGGAAGACCTGGAAGGGGACATAGACCAGGATCACGGGAAACAGGGCCAGGGCCACCCCGCCTAAATTGCCGGTGATCACCGCGCCCAGGCTTTCCGCCGCGCCCGGGTCGTAAACGCCGGCCGGCGGCAGCACACCGCCATGGAGGGCCTTGAGGACGATGCCGTAAACGAACAGGGCCAGAATGGGGCCCACCGAGGCCAGGCCGATGATGCCGAAGGTATCTTCATTGGCCTTGTGCCTGGACATGGTGCCGGCCACGCCCACGCCCAGGGCCAGGATAAAGGGGACGGAAATATCCCCGGTGGTGGCGCCGCTGCCGTCAAAGGCCAGGGCGATGAATTGCTCCGGCACAAAAAATACTACCGCAAAGACCAGCAGGTAGAGGATGGCAAAGACCTTTTTGATGCTCAGATCCTTCATGATCCGGAACAGGGCGAAGCCCACCATTACGCCGATACCCGCGCCCATGATCCAGATAAACAGGGTTTCGTTGACGCTGCTCATGATCATATGGGTTTGCCGGGCCAACACCGCCAGGGCAGGCTCAGCCACAGTGGCCAGCAGCCCGAACACCAAGCCGAAAAAGATGATGAATACAGCCTTTTTTAAATCCACCAGGGAGCTGCCCACCAGCTTGCCGATGGGCAGGATGCTGATATTCAGGCCGTCCAGAAAGAACGCCTGGCCAATAACCACGCCCCCATAGCCGACCAGCAATTTCACATAGTCAAAAGCGTTTTCCATGGGGGCTACAAAAACACAGACGACTATCATAATGGCTGCCAGGGGGAGGGAGGAGAGGAAAACTTCTTTTAATGTATTAAAAAGTTTCATATATTTATTGTAACACAGAACCAGAGCAGCCGCAACGGGTGGCCTGAATCCGGTCCAACCCTGGGAAACCCGCTTCTAAACAGGCAGGTAGCAGGTAACCCTGGTGCCCCGGCCCTCCTGGCTGGTTAATTCGATGCGGCCCTGATGATGCTCCACGATATGCTTGACAATGGACAGGCCCAGGCCGGCGCCGCCGGTTTTTGGCGAGCGGGATTTCTCCGCCCGGTAAAAGCGCTGGAACACCTGGTTTTGCTGTTCTTCGGAGATGCCGATGCCGGTATCCGCTACCACGATTTTGCCGTATTGTCCCTCCCGGCTCAGGGTCACGTCCACCCGCCCGCCTTCCCGGTTGTATTTGACGCCGTTTTCAATCAGATTATAGAGCAGCTCGTCGATCATCCGCTTATTGGCTGTCAGCTGCAGGGGCTGGCCGGAGAGGCTCAGGGAAACGCCTTTTTCCCGAGCCGGCTCCTGCAAGACGCCGATCACCGATTCCGCCAGGCTGTAGAGGTCAAAGGCGCTGCTCTCCTTGTCCGATACCCGCTTTTCGTCGAATTCGGAAAGGCGGATGATGGCCTCGATGATATTCAGCAGCCGCTGGGACTGAATCTTGATTTTCCCGGCAAAGTCCCGGATATCCCCTGCCCTGGCCATGCCGTTGGCGATCATTTCCGCAAGGGCGGAAATGGTGGTCAGCGGGGTTTTCAGCTCATGGGAAACATTAGCGGAGAATTCCCGGCGCTGCTGTTCGGCCCGGGCCTTCTCCGTGGTATCTACAAAGAGGATCACCGCGCCGGTGATTTCTCCCTCCCCATAGACCGGGTTCAGGTAAATGGTGTGGATTTTGCCCTCCCGGGCATAGGGCAGCTCCAGGTTCTCTCCCGCCAGGCAGGCCTTGACGCTTTGCTGGAAAGGCATATCCCGGCAGATCTCCAGGATATTCCGCTGCTGTTCGCCGCCGGCCTGGAAACTGCTCTCATGAAAACCGCTTTCCGGGAAAATGTCCAGGGCGCTTTTATTGGCAGCCAGCACTTGCCCGGCCTGGTCGATCAGGATCAGGCCTTCCCGCATATTGCCGGTGATGGCCTCGATGGTGTCGGCCCGGTTTTTCAGCGCCTCCACCTGGGCGGCGATCTCCCCCTTTTGCCGTTCGATCTTCTTCACATAGGGTAAAAGCTCATCGTATTCCGGAGCGTTTTCCCCTTCGAAATCAATTTTACTCAGGGGCCGGACAATATTCCCGGTCAGCCTGCGGGCGATCACATTGGCAATGGCCAGGGTGATGGCAATGACGATGACCAGGGCCGGCAGGATGGCGGTAAAGATGGCGGCAATGCTGCTCATGGTTTTGGAAATGCGCAGCACGTTGCC
Organism: Bacillota bacterium; assembly: GCA_036733985.1. Taxonomy (GTDB): domain Bacteria; phylum Bacillota; class Dehalobacteriia; order UBA4068; family UBA4068; genus DAIMZM01. The sequence continues at coordinate 10,165 of DAIMZM010000026.1, read as the reverse complement.
GTCGTTTAGCCTCAGGGCATAATAATAGGTGATGCTGCCCAGGGTTTCGGAAAAGCGGATGGCCTCCCCCTCGCCGGTTTGCAGGGCCTGGATAAACTCGCTGCGGCCGCCATGATTATCCAGGGCTTTGGCGTCGCTTTGGCTGTCCAGCAGCACCCGGCCGCCGGCGTCGATAATGGTCATCCTGGCGATATCCCGGTTGTCCTCATGGCCTTCGGGAAAATTACCGCTCTGTTCCGCCTGGTCATAATAGGCCGCGTCCACATATTCGTCCCGGATGCCCCGGTTCAGCAGGATGGCGATGAGGGCGGCCCGGTCCTTGATGGCGGCGATCTCATGATTCTTGGTGGCCTGATAAAAGATCAGCCCTCCGGCGGCGGAGAGCAGCAGGGCCGAAAGGAGGATCAGGCCCAGGAAATTCAGGTAGATACGCTTTTTCAAAAAGAATCATCCTCCCAGGCAATAGCCTACATGGCGTATGGTGCGGATATGGTGGCCCGCCTCGCCCAGCTTCTGCCGGAGGCTGCGGATATGCATATCCAGGGTGCGGCTTTCCCCTTCATTATCATAGCCCCAAACCGCCCGCATGATTTTTTCCCGGGAGAGCACCAGTCCCACGTTGATCAGCAAATATTGCAGCAGTTCATATTCTTTGAAGGTCAGGGAAACCGGCTGGCTGCCGGCCAGAACCAGCCGCCGCTCCTGATCCAGCAGGATATTTTTGTAAGCCAGCTTTTTCTTTTCCGGCGGCGGGGAATGGAAGCGGCGCAACACCGCGTTGATGCGGGAAATCAGCTCCATCACCCCGAAGGGCTTGGCCACATAATCGTCAGCCCCCAGATCCAGCCCTTTCACCTTGTCTATTTCGCTGCCCTTGGCCGTCAGCATGATCACCGGCAGGAATTGATAGCGCCTGCTGTTCCGCAGCCGGCCCAGGATGGCCAGGCCGTCGTCGCCGGGCAGCATAATATCCAGCAGCAGCAGGTCCGGCAAGGCGGCGCCGCTTTCCAAGGCAGCCCAGAAGGCGTCGCCGGTCTCAAAACCCGCCGCAGCGAAGCCTACGGATTGCAGGGCATAGATGACGATGTCCCGGATATTTTCATCATCTTCCACAATAAAGATTTTAGGCATGGCGCACCCCTCTTTAACCGCCCGGCCCTTCATGCCTGCCGGCGACGGCCCATCATTCTGCCCCTGGCCCGGAATGTTGACTTCTACCGCTATTATACCACAAATGCTGCGCATTTGTTGCTGGCTTTTCCCTGGCGGGAAAAGCTCAGCTATAAAATAGGCGCTCAAGCTCGAAATCGGAGATTTCGGCTTGTGCAGCTATTATACCATAACGCCACCCCCCGCGGCTTAAATTTTTCAAATATTACGCACTTAATCTTTTAGCCCGGGCTTTGATGGACCCGTCATTCATATTAAGTATATATAATCAGCAAGGCTATGCAATTTCAAATTAGCGGGCCCGGAAATCCCCACCCCCGGGCCCTTGGGGGAGGGGTCTTTTAAAGAAACCCGCCTTTTGTTATATTTGTCGGTTAATGGCCTTCCAATATAGTGAAATGTTAGAAATACCAGTAAAATCGACATTTCTTCTTGACTTACAATGTGATTTCAGATAATCTTAGTCTGTGCTATTTGCAAAAGTAACTGTTTTGGCCATTGGCATAACCCATTGGCTGAACAAGCGGCATAAGTTGATATTTATACAGTTTAGGGGGAATTTCCAGGAAAGACGGCCGGCTGGCAAAGGCGGCCAAATTTAGCCGGAACAATGGCCAGGCGGTTAAAGCGCCGGAGCGCGTAAAGTCTGGAAGGGCAGGGTTGCTTTGCGGCGGTTGCGGGAAATTGGCAGCCGGCCTAACTTTTGGGGAAGAAGAAGCAATGAACAGTTTTTGATAAGTGGGGGGGAGAAACTTGCCCGTAACAAGCGCAGTACAGCCGGTTCTTGAAATGAGGAATATTACCAAGCGTTTCCCCGGAGTATTGGCTAATGATAAGGTCAACCTAACGCTGTACCCCGGTGAAATACATGCGCTCTTAGGCGAGAACGGCGCTGGTAAAAGTACATTAATGAATATCCTGACCGGGATCTATTTCCCTAATGAGGGGGAGATCGCCATCAATGGCCAGGCGGTGCGGATAAATAGCCCGAAAGACGCGGTTTGCATGGGCATCGGCATGGTGCACCAGCATTTTAAATTGATCGAGCCGCTGACCGTTGCTGAAAACATCCTGCTCAGCAGCGGGCGTTGCGCCAGGGTCTTACATCGGAAAAAAATGGAGCAACAGGTGCGCCAGGTTTCGGAGCATTTTAACCTGGAGGTGGACGCCTGCGCGAAAATCTGGCAGCTCTCAGTAGGCGAGCAGCAGCGGGTGGAAATCGTCAAGCAGCTGTTCTGCGGCGCTGAGATCCTGATTTTGGATGAGCCGACCGCGGTGCTGACGCCCCAGGAAACCGTGGAGCTGTTCAAAAACCTGCGGGTGATGGCGGAAGAAGGCAAAAGCATCCTCTTCATCACCCATAAGCTGTATGAGGTCATGACCTTTGCCGACCGCATCACTGTTCTGCGGAATGGCCGCAGCGTGGCCTCCATGCTGAAACAGGATACGGATCAGGATACCTTGACCCGGCTGATGGTGGGCCGGGAAGTGATGAACGTTCCCGCGGCCAGCCAGCGCCCAGCCCCCGGCGAGGTGGTGCTGACCATGACGGATGTCAGCGTTATGGGGGATAAGGGCGTGCCGGCCTTGAACGGCTTAAACCTCAATATCCGCAAGGGCGAGATCCTGGGCATCGCCGGCGTGGCCGGCAATGGCCAGCGGGAGCTCAGCGAGGTGCTGGCCGGTTTGCGCAAGCCCTTGGGCGGCAAAATCACCCTGAAGGGCAAGGATATCACCGGCCATAATTCCAAACAGGCGGTAAAAAACGGCGTGGGCTTCATCCCGGAAGATCGGATGGGCGTGGGCCTGGTGGGCACCTTGGATTTGGTGGATAATTCCATGCTCCGGGATTATGATTCCCCTTTCTGCACCAAGCACGGGGTTTTAAATAAGAAGCGTATCGTGGGCCGGGCCAATAAATTTGTGGAAAAATATGAAATCAAAAACGCCGGTATTTATAAGCCGGTCAGCCTGATGAGCGGCGGCAATCTGCAAAAGCTGCTCATTGCCAGGGAGGTCAACGGCGAAACCGACTTGCTGGTGGCCGCTTATCCGGTGCACGGCGTGGATATCGGCGCCACCGAGGTCATCCACAAAATCCTGGTGGAGCAGCGGGACCGGGGCGCCGCCATCATTCTGATTTCCGAGGATCTGGAAGAACTGTTCCAGCTTTCCGACCGGGTGGCGGCTTTGTCCGAAGGCAAGATCACCGGCATTGTGGAGATCGATACCATCAGCCAGGAAACCTATAATGAAGTAGGCCGGCTGATGCTGGGCCATCGCGGCACTGTCAGCCGCTGCGCCGCTGAAGATGGGGGTGAAGCTGAGTGAAAATCCGTTTTGAGAAAAGAGAAAAGCTAAAACCCTTGCAGCGCTTCATGATCCCGGTGGGCAGCGTTCTGCTGGCGCTGTTATTTTGCGGCATTATGATGGCCCTGATGGGGCATAATCCCTTTATCGCTTATAAAAAGCTCTTTTTCGGCGGCTTTGGCAATTTCCGCAATCTGACGGAAAGCGTTATGCTGGCCATCCCGCTGATGTTCTGTTCTTTGGGTGTTTCCATCTCCTTTAAAATGTCCCTGAACAATATCGGCGCTGAGGGCCAGTATATGATGGGCGCTTTCGGCGCAACCCTGGTGGCTTTGTATTGTCCCTGGATCCCCCCGCCCCTGGTGCTGCCCGCCATGTTCCTGGCAGGTTTCCTCTGCGGCGGCCTCTGGTCGGTGATCGCGGTAGCGCCCAAGGCTCTGTGGGGCGTGAACGAGACCATCATCACCCTGATGTTCAACTATGTGGCCCTGCTGTTTTGCGATTATTTTCTCTACGGGCCCTGGCGGGATGCCAGCCCCCAGACCACCGGCTTGCCTTATTCCAGCGTCTTTCCGGCCTATGCCAGGATGTCCACCCTGGGCAATACCCGGGTGACCTGGGCCTTGTTCATTGCCGTTATCGCGGCCATCGCCATTTTCCTCTTTTTCGCCAAAACCACCCGGGGCTACCAGGTTCGGGTCATTGGCGCCAACCGCAGGGCCTCGGAATACGCGGGCATGGATATTGCCAAGAATATTTTTCTGGTGATGCTGTTCTCCGGCGGCCTGGCCGCTTTGGCCGGGGTTTCCCAGGTGGCCGGCGTGGTGGGCCGTTTGCAGCCCAATATGGCCGGCGGCGACGGCTATGCCGCCATCACCATTGCTTATCTCTGTAAATTCAATCCTTTGATCGTTTTGATCGTCTCGGTATTGTTCGGCGGCCTGACCCAGGGGGGCTTCAGCCTCCAGCTCATGGGCATCCCGGTGCAGATCGTCACCACCATCCAGGGTCTGATCCTCTTCTTCGTCCTGGGCGGCGAGATCTTCGCCCGCAACCGGCTGCTGATCACCTTTAACCAGAAATCCACCGGCGTCCCCGGGGCGCCTGGAGAAAGGGCGGTGGAATAGGATGGACATCGTCGCGATTCTTGCCGCAACCATGGGGACGGCCGCTCCGCTGCTCTTTGCCAGCTTGGGCGAGCTCTTATCCGAACGCAGCGGCATCCTGAACCTGGGCCTGGAGGGCGTGATGCTGATCGGCGCCATCACCGGCTATATCACCGGCATGAATACCGGTTCCCTGTGGCTGGGGGTGCTGGCGGCGCTGCTGGCCGGGGCCTTGGTGGGCCTGGTTTACGCCTTCCTCACCGTGACCATGCAGGCCAATCAAACCGTCTGCGGCCTGGCCTTGGTCACTGTGGGCACCGGTCTCAGCGGCTTCCTGGGCAAGGCGGTTTACGGCCATACCTCGGAAGTAGTGTTTTCCAAGATTGCCATCCCCGGCCTGTCCCAGATCCCGGTTCTGGGCCCGATTTTCTTTAATCAGAACGCCCTGGTCTATGTCATGTTCATCCTGGTGCCGGTGCTGACGCTCTATATCTATAAATTCCGGCCCGGCCTGGCCCTCAGGGCCTTGGGCGAGAACCCGGCGGCCCTGGACGCGGTGGGCTTCCATGTTTACGCCCTGCGCTATCTGCATGTGATCGTGGGCTGCGCCCTGGTCAGCCTGGGCGGCGCTTATATCACCCTGGCTTATACGCCCAACTGGAACACGGGCATGACCGCGGGCAAAGGCTGGATCGCCGCGGCCCTGGTGATCTTTTCCGGCTGGAGGCCGGTCAACGCCCTGCTGGGCGCAATCCTGTTCGGCGGCGTGGAAGTGCTGGGCCTGCGCCTGCAATTGCTGGGCGTGAATATTTCTTCCTTCTTTATCAGCATGCTGCCTTATATCTGCACCGTGGCGGTGCTGATCCTGTCCACCGGCAGCTTCCGTAAGGGCAAGAGCCCGGCCCCGGCTTCCCTGGGCCAGCATTATGACCGGGAAGCCCGCTAGCCGGGGGGTTCGCCGGTTATCACTTAAGCTATTTTATGGCATGGTAAACCCTGGCCATAGAATAAATTGCGCGAAGAAAACACAAAAAGGAGAGGGTTTATTAATGAAGAGAGTATTGGCTTTGCTGTTTATTTGCCTGATGGTCCTGGCGGTCTTTACCGGCTGCACCCAGGAAAGCGCTCCGCCCGCCACCGACACCCCTGTTGAAGAAACCCCTGCCGAAACCCCCGACGACGCTGTCGCCGGCATCCCCCTGGAAGACATCAAAATCGGCGTCATCTTCTATGGCACCAGCGACGACGGCGGCTGGAGCCAGAGCCATTATACGGCTTTCCTGAAAGTCAAGGAAGACCTGGGGCTGTCCGATGATCAGATGATCCTGATGGAGAATGTTCCCGACCAGGGTCCTGAACCGGAAAATGTTTTGGAACAGATGATTTCCGAAGGCTGCAACCTGCTGTTCGGCACCTCCACCGGCCATGGCGACGCCATCAATAACTGCGCTGCCCGGCATCCGGACCTGTATTTCCATCAGTTTGAAGATACCCGGGACACTGCCAATGTTTCCGCTTTCTCCGTCCGCGACTATGAAGCCATCTTCATGTGCGGCTGGCTGGCCGGCAAAATGAGCGAAGGCGACGAACTGGGCTTCGTGGCTGCTCAGCCCCAGTCCTCCGTGGTTCGCGCCATCAATAGCTGGGCCAAAGGCGCCCAGTACGCCAATCCCGATGCCAAGGTAAAAGTGGTCTGGATCAACAGCTGGTTTGATCCGGCTGCGGATAAGGAAGCTGCCAATGCCCTGATCGACGAAGGCAAAACCGTCCTGGGTTACCATGGCTCCTCCTCCGCCGTGATGCAGGCCGCTGCCGAACGCGGCGCCTATGCTTGTGGTTTCCATATTGATATGCAGAGCTTTGCGCCCACCGCCGTCATCACCTCTTTCGTCTGGGACTGGGCGCCCATTTATGAGCAGTATATCAATAACGCCGTGGCCGGCGAGTGGACCAGGGATACCATGTTCCTGGGCCTGGACGCGGGCTGCGCCACCTACGCGCCTTTCAATGCCGATATCGTGCCTGCCGAATATATCGAAGAGGCCAAAACCGTTGAGGCTGACCTGAAAGCCGGCAAAATTGAGGTATTCCCCACCCCGGTCATGGATAACCAGGGCAAAGAGATCCTGCCCGCAGGCGGCAGCTTCACCGACGCCGAGCTGATCAATATGATGTTCCTCATCGACAACGTGATCGGCACCCTGTAACCGGATTGCAGGCCATCCCAGTTTCAACTGTTTTCGCCAGAAATGCCAACCGTGATCAACAACAGTTCATTCGCGCGATAATGGATAGGGGGCCGGGTTTGCGCCCGGCTCCCCTGTCCGCCATAGGGGAGGTTAACGTGAGCAAAATCTTGATCAAGAATGCCAGAGCCATCATCACCTGCAATGACGGGGACCAGGTGCTGGAAAACGCCGATCTCCTGGTGGAAGGCAAAATCATTACCGCTGTCGGCCCCAATCTGCCGGCGGAGGGCGTGGACCGGGTGGTGGACGCTTCCCGGATGTATGTTTACCCCGGCCTGGTCAATACCCATCATCATTTTCTCCAGGCCTTTACCCGCAGCATTCCCGAGCTGCAGCAGGCTACCTTATTCGATTGGCTGCTGTTCATGTATGAGCTGTGGACCCTGGTGGATCCGGCCCATGTGTATTATTCCAGCCTGGTGGGCATGAGCGAGCTGCTGAAAACCGGCTGCACCACTGCTTTCGACCACCATTTCTGCTTCCCTCAAGGCGTGGATAAGGTGCTGATCGACCGGCAGATGGAAGCTGCCGACCAAACCGGCATCCGTTACCATGCGGGTCGCTCCTGCTTCACCCTGACCCATAAAGACGGCGGCCTGCCGCCGGATACCCTTGGCGAAACCACGGACGCGTTCATCAAGGATTGCGAACGTTTGATTGATAAATACCACGAATACGAAGATTTCGGCATGAAGCGCATTGTCATCGCGCCCTGCTCCCCTTTTAGCGTGCTGGACGACACCATTACTGAGAGCATCCGCCTGGCCGAGGCCAAAAAGGTGCGGCTCCACGCCCATTTGGCGGAAGCGCCGGATGAAACCGTCTATATGCGGGAGCGGCATCATAAGACCAGCTTTGAGTGGGCCTATGACCTGGGCTTTGTTCGGGACGACGTCTGGTACGCCCATGCCATCTGCTTTTCTGACGATGAGATCCGTCAGCTGGGTCAGGCCGGAGCCGGCGCGGCCCATTGCCCGGTGAGCAATATGAAAACCTGCGCCGGCTTTATGAAGTATCCCCTGATGAAGGAAGCGGGTATGCCCATCGGCCTGGCTGTGGACGGCTACGGCGCCCAGGACGGCAGCTGCATGCTGGGGGAGATCCGCATGATGTACCTGCTGCACCGGATGAACGCCAACAACCAGGGTCCGGCCCCCAGCGGCTACGACTGCCTGAAAACCGCTACCCGGGGCAGCGCCCGGGTCTTGGGCCGCGGCGATATCGGCAGCCTGGAAATCGGCAAGGCCGCGGATCTGTTCATGATCGATGTGGACCGGCTGGAATATTGCGGCGCCCATCTGGACCCGGCCTCCTTCCCGGCAGTGGTGGGTTATAACCGGCCGGTGGATTTGACCATGGTCAACGGCCGCGTGGTCTGGGAAGACGGCCAAATGCTGGGCATTGATGAGGAAAAAGTCAAAATTGAGGCCAATAAGATTGCCGCGAAGGTCTACAATAGCGGCGTTTATCAGCGGGAAACCGCCCGTATGCGGGCCAAGAACCAGGCTCCGGGCAGGTAGGCCGCCCGGCTGCCCAGGCTTTGCTTGGCCAGCTGAGATCATTCTTTTTCCGTCCCGCACTGCCACTGCGGGCCGGAAGTAACAACAAAAGCCACGCCCTGTGCAGCGCTGGGAGCTGCGTGGGCAGGCCAGGGGCGCCGCAACTGTTGTTATCGGATCCCGGTTCCGCTTGCCGCCAGTCCTCCCAGCCGGCAGCCGGCCGGCGGAAGCCAGGGATGAACAGCCTTAAGAGGTGAGCATGATGAGAGATTTCAGCGTTGTTGGACAAAGCGTGCCCCGGGTGGACGCGGCTGCCAAAGCCACGGGCCGGGCCCTCTATATCGGCGATATGCGCCGGCCCGGCATGCTTTATGGCAAGGTGCTGCACAGCCCCTATGCCCATGCCCTGATCAAAACCATTGACGCGGGCAAAGCCCGGGCCCTGCCCGGCGTACATGCGGTACTGACCTATGGGGATGTACCCCAGATTCCCTATACCTCCTGCGGCCATCCCCATCCCCCGGATACCCTGGAGGATATGCGCATCCTCAACCAGCGGCTGCGTTATGTCGGCGACGCGGTGGCGGCTGTGGCCGCTGAAACCCCGGAAATCGCCGAGGAGGCCCTGGCCCTGATCGAAGTGGAATACCAGGTGCTGCCGGCTTATTTTACCCCGGAAGACGCCCTGGCCGAGGGCGCTCTGGAAATCCACGAGGGCACCGGCAATATCAGCGGCCAGAATGCTTTTGAGACCGGCGATGTGGACGGGGCTTTTGCCGCGGCTGAGCTGATCGTGGAAGACGAATTCCGCACCCCCATTGTCACCCATGCCCCCATCGAAACCCATGTGCAGGTGGCGGAAGTGGACGCCAATGGCCGCCTGACCATTTACGTGGCCAACCAGGTGCCCAATATCCTCCGGGAGCGCATTGCCAAAGCCCTGGGTATGCGCATCGGCCAGCTGCGCGTCATCCGCTACCATATCGGCGCTGGCTTCGGCGGCAAGCAGGAGCCGATTTACGAGCCGATCACCGCCTGCCTGGCTTTGAAAACCAGGCGTCCGGTGATGCTGGAGCTGACCCGGGAAGAGTCTCTGGCCACCACCCGCACCCGCCATTCCTCTCACTTCAAAACCCGCACCGCCCTGAAAAAGGACGGGACCATCCTGGCCCGGGAAATCAGCGTGGTGAACAATACCGGCGCTTATTCCGCCCATGGCCATAATGTGATCCTGGCCATGATCTCCAAGTTCATGATGATGTATCCCACGCCCAACCTGCGCTTCAGCGGCCGGAGTATTTATACCAATATCCTGATCGGCAGCGCCATGCGGGGTTATGGCAGCCCCCAGATCAATTTCGCCATGGAGTCCCATATCGACCATATCGCCGCCGTACTGGGCCGGGATCCCCTGGAATACCGCAGGCAGGTGGCTTTCAAAATGGGCGACCCGGTTTACGCCCCGGATACCCATGTGCTGACCTGCGGCCTGCCCGAGGCCCTGGCCTGGGGCGCCGAAGCCGTGGACTATGAAAACCTGGTCAAACAGCCCAAGGATAACGGTTATCTCAAGCGGGGCGTGGGGCTATCCCTCTCCGTGTACAATCAGAGCTGCTATCCCCATAGCGTTGAGCTTTCCGGGGCCCGGGTCAGCGTGAACGAGGACGGCAGCGCCACCCTGTTTACCAACAGCTCCGACTGCGGCCAGGGCAGCGATACGGTGATGGCGCAAATTTGCGCCGAAGGCCTGGGCGTGCCTTATGACTGGGTCAATGTGATCGCCGGGGATACGGATCTCTGCCCCTGGGACGCCGGGGCTTACGCTTCCCGC
>DAIMZM010000025.1:0-25621 GCA_036733985.1 Bacillota bacterium | reverse complement strand
TTCAACAAAATCATCCTGCATTTCCTCCATAAAATTTATAGTAAAGGTTAAAATTGCCCCTGGTTTATTGATACGTCTTGGCCTGCTCTTTACCACTCAGCACGGCCTGAGCGTTCTCCGCCAGGGCAAATAATTCATCCTCGCCCGGATAAACATGGATAGGCGCGATATAGCCCACCATGGCGCCAATACGCTTGATCAGTCCGCTATCATGGGCAATGCCGCCGGTCAGCAAAATGGCGTCCACTTGCCCGCCGAATACCGCGCCTAGCGCGCTGATTTCTTTGCCGATTTGATAAATCATCGCCGCGTAAACCAGTTTGGCCTGTGCGTCGCCGCCGGCGGCCATCTGCGCCGCCTCATGCGCACTATTGGTGCCGAAATAGGCTACCAGGCCGCCCCCGCTGCTCAGCAGCCTTTTCATTTCCTCTTTGGTATACCGGCCGGAAAAGCACAAATCGATCAATTGGGCGTTAGGCAGGGAGCCGGCCCGCTCCGGCGCAAAAGGCCCGTCGCCGTCCAGGGCATTGTTCACGTCTACCACCCGGCCTTGTTTATGCGCGCCCACCGAGATGCCGCCGCCCAAATGGGCCACGATCAAGTTCAATTCTTCATATGCACGGCCGGTTTCAGCGGCAAAGCGCTTGGCCACTGCTTTTTGGTTCAGGGCGTGAAAAATGCTTTTGCGCCGGATTTCCGGCAGGCCGGTGACGCGGGCCACCTCGTCCAGTTCATCCACCACTACCGGATTGGCGATATAAGCCGGGATGCCGTAATCCGCCGCCAGTTCGTAAGCGATCAGCCCGCCCAAATTGGAGGCATGCCTGCCGGAGATACCGATGGACAAGTCCCGCAGCATCGCCTCGTTAACAAAATAGGTGCCGCTTTCCACCGGCTTCAGTAAACCTCCCCGCCCGACGATGGCGTCTAGTTCGCCTAATTCAAGGTGATGTTCAGATAAAATCTTCCGGATCACATCTTTGCGGAACTCTTTCTGCCCGGCAATATCGGCGAACGGGGCCAACTCGGCGGTGCTGTGGCTGACGGCGGCCTTAAAGATCTGCTGTAAACTATTGAACACGGCGATTTTGGTGGAAGTGGAGCCGGTATTGACGACCAGGATATTATTCATTGCGGTCCTTCCTCCTGCATAGAAGCGGCCAGAGCGATGGAATAAAGCTTGGCCTCATGGCTGTCGGCCCGGGACGTCAAAACCACCGGTATTTTCGCGCCTACGACGATACCGGCGTTTTTGGCGCGGGCAAAATAGACCAGGGACTTATAGAGGATATTGGCCGCGTCGATCGTGGCCGGTACCAAAATATCGGCCTGGCCGGCCACTGCCCCGCCAATACCCTTATGCCGGGCCGCCGCGGCGGATACGGCGTTGTCCAGGGCCAGGGGCCCCTGGACAATGCAGCCGCTAAGCTCGCCCAGGCCGTTCAGCCGCTCAAGGGCTGCCGCGTCCACGGAGGAGGGTATCTTTTCATCCACCTTTTCCTTAGCGGACAGCAAGGCTACCCTGGGCAAATCATTGCCCAGGAAATGGGCCACCGCAACCGCGTTGAGAATGATTTGGCGTTTACCCTCCTGATCAGGGGCGATGTTCATGGCCGCGTCGGTGACATAGAGCAAACGGTCATACCCTTCTACCTCAAACAGGGCCACATGACTGAGCAGCCGGCCGGAAGGTATCAATTGATAGTCCGGCCTCAATAATTCCTTTAGAATGATACCGGTATCCACCAGCCCTTTCATCAGTATCCGCGCCCGCTGTTCCGCCACGGCCGCCAGGGCGGCCGCGCAGGCGGCGGTGGGATCAGGGCAGGGGACGATCTCGGTATCCGCCAGGCTCAGCCCCAGCCTGGCGCTGAGGCTAAGTATCTGCTTCTGATCGCCAAACAGCAGGGGCCTGATCATAGAAAACTGCCGGGCCTGGTCGACGGCCAGTAAAACCTCCTCGTCTCCGGCCCAGGCCACGGCCATGGTTTTGGCGCCCCGGCCCTGGGCGTGGAGCAGGACATCCTGCAAGCTGGTTAGCATAACGGCGCAACCTCCTATACTCAATCGCTTTAGCAAAAAATTATGTTGGATCCGGGCAGGCCTTTTTTGTCGCGCCCCAAACTTCCCCGGGTTTGCCTGGCCAGCGCAATCTGCCAAGACAAATATTCTCGCTGCTTTCGTCATTTTTTTTGGTTTGCGGCCACAAATTGCGGCATGTATTTTGTGATGGCAGGACGATGATATGCCGCCGGATTAATAGTAAATTTATAATATACGATATCTTCTGAAAATTATTCCCGCCCCGGCAGCGGGCAGCCTTTGTTTGGACGGCATCCGCCCGGCTTTCTCCCGCCGCAATAAACGTCCGTGCTAACGCACTTTATATAGAGCAGCCGGCAAAAAGTAGAAATGTGAAAGGAGTGTTTTTATGGGCAAAAGTCAAAGGGATGAACCGATAAACGATCTGGTATTGGAGGAGGAATACGCCAGTAAGCCGATTCCGCACAACCTCAGGCGGAGTTGGTTATCCACGGCGGCCATTTATTCCGGCATGTGCGCGACCATTTCCTGGTGCATGTCGGGAGGCGGCCTGATCTCCGGCCTCAATTTCTGGCAGGCTTTACTCTCGCTGGCCATTGGCATCCTGGTATTGATCGGCTTCATTTATGTTCCGCTGGGCAAGATCGGCGCCCGCGAAGGCTTAAATACTTATTTGATCGGCGAAGCCGCTTTCGGCTCCAAAGGCAGCAGTATCGTGACCGCGCTGGTGGTCACGGCCATCCCCTGCATCGCCTGGTACGGCATCCAGGTCGGACTCGCTTCCGGCGCCATCGCCGGCGTGTTCGGCATGGGCCCGGTGGGAACAAGCATTATGTCGGTGGTGTTCGGTATCATGTTCGTCATTCCCACCCTGTTTGGCCAAAAGGGCATGGCCTGGCTCAATTATGTCAGCGTGCCGGCTATGGTCTTCATCATCCTCTACGGCCTCTATAAGGCCATCAGCATCGCGGGCTTGGGCGGCGTGATCGCCTATGAGCCGGCCAGTCCTTCCACGCTGATGTGGGGCATCAACCTACAGGTGGGCATGGTGGTGGTAGGCTGCGCCTTTATCGCCGATTATACCCGCTGGCAAAAGGACCATGACGGCGGGCTGATCGCCTCCGCCTTTGCGGGCATGTATCCCTTCCCGCTGATCCTGACCGCCTGCGGCATGATCATGGCCATTTCCGCCGTGGGCCTGGGCGTAGCCGATCCCTGGAATCCGGTGTCCGTGATGATCGCCTTGGGGCTGCCGGCCATCGCTTTGATCCTGATCTTCCTGCTGCAGTGGACAACCTGCGTCACCTCCATTTACAGCTCCAGCTTAGCCCTGACCAAGGTCTTCGGCGGCAAAAGATGGATCTGGTCCTTCGTCTCCGCCATTGTCGGCACAGTGCTGGCCGTCTTCGGATTCATCAATTATTTCATGACCTTTATTACCGTACTGGCGGCCTGGGTGTCCCCGGCCGTGGGCGTACTGATCGCCGAATACTATTTTGTCTCCAAAATGAAGCTGATACGTAAAAAAGGCTTCTATTGGCCCGGCCTTCTTTGCTGGCTGATCGCCGGTTTTATCGCCTGGAAAGCAGTGTTCTTTATCCCGGCTGTCAACGCCATTATCATCGCCGGCATTCTCTATCTGCTCTATCATAAGCTGTTTGCCAAGCCGGCCTCCGCGGCGGCCGGCGAGGAGATCGCGCAGTAGCCTCTTGGCCCGGCCGGGGGCTGGATCAACCCTGGCCGGGCGCTGTCAATCAAAATTTAGGAGGATGAAGCATGACCAAAATGTACCGGTTGGGTTTTGACGTCGGCGGCACCTTTACCGACGGCGTCCTGGTTAAGGGTGACGAAGTGGTCGCTAAAACAAAATCCCTGACCACGGAAGATGTCACCTCGGGGATTATCAACGCCTTAAATATCCTGCTGAACAACAGCCGCGTCGATCCGGCCCAGATCATGATGGTGTCCTTCGGCACCACCCATACCACCAACGCCATTATTGAAAGAAAGAACCTCAACAAAGTGGGGATCTTCCGCCTGGGCGCCCCGGCCACCACGGCCATCCCGCCCCTGACCAATTGGCCGGAAGACCTGATTGAAGCCATCGGCGGTCATGAGAACGTCTTTATTGTCCGCGGCGGCTCCGAGTACAACGGCAGGGACGTCGCCCCCCTGGATGAAGAAGCTATCCGCCAGGGATGCCTCAAAATGAAGGGCAGGATCGACTCCGTAGCCATCACCGGCGTCTTCTCGCCCATGATCACCGATCATGAGGACCGGGCGGAAAGGATCGTCCGGGAGGTGCTGGGCGACGCCGTCCATATCACGCTTTCCAATAAGATCGCCTCTATTTCCATCCTGGAGCGGGAGAATTCCACCATCTTGAACGCCGCCGTGATCAATGTGATGCGCCGGGCCGTTAATGCCCTGAAAGAGGCGGCCAGACAGCGCGGGGTCATGGCTCCCTTGTTCATCGTGCAGAACGACGGCAGCGTGATGGCGGCGGATTACGCGGTTAATTACCCCATCTTCACCGTGGCTTCCGGACCGGCGGCCAGCGTGCGCGGGGCGGTATTCCTCTCTAAAATTGAAAACGGCGTTGTCGTCGACGTGGGCGGCACCTCGACGGACGTGGCTTATATTGTCAACGGCTTCCCCCGGGAATCTTCCATCACCGTCAACATCGGCGGCGTGAAAACGAATATCCGCTGCCCCGACCTGCTCTCCATCGCCTTGGGCGGCGGCACCATGATCAAATGCAAGGGCAGCGACGTGCTGGCCCTGGGCCCGGAAAGCGTGGGGCATAACCTGGTGCGCCTGGGCCGCTCCTTCGGCGGGCCCATCCTCACCACCCACGATATCGCGGTGGCCAGCGGTATCTTAACCGAAAAGCTGGATATTTTTGAAACCAAATTCCTTACCCATCCGGAGAATATCGAGAAGCTGTCCCCGGATCTGGTGGATAACGCTTATAAAGAAATCAAGCTCACGGTGGAGCGGGTCATTGACCAGATGAAAACCACCGCTGAGCCCATCCCGGCCGTGTTCATCGGCGGCGGCGCCATGGTGGTGCCTTTTCAAGATATCGCCGGTACCACGGAAGTCATCAAGCCGCCCCATTTCGAGGTGGGCGGCGCCGTGGGTACCACCATTGCCGAGATCGGCGCTTACGCGGAAGGCGTGGTGGATTTGGAAATCGAGGATCGGGACAAAGCCATCCGGGAGGTGGTCAACAAGGCCCAGGAAAACCTGGCTTTGGCCGGCGGCCTGCCGCAGACGGCGGAAGTCATCGATATCGAAGAAATCCCCTTTGCCTATATGACCGGTAAGCGGGAGAAAATCCGCGTCAGAGTCAAAGGCCGGGCTTTTGAATAATAGGCGAAAATAAGAGGAGGATGCATAGATGAGCGTATATGAGATTCTGCAAAAATGGCATGTTGACGACTACCGGGTCATCGATCTGACCGCCCTGGAAGAGATCACCCTGGGCGCGTCCATCCTGGCCACCGGCGGCGGCGGCGATCCCGATATCGGCTTTCTCTGGGCCAAAAAGGTGCTGGAGCGGGGCAAGGAAGTGGTGATGATCGACGCCAAATATGTACCGGACGATATCATGGTCACTGCCCCGGGCTGCTTGGGCGCGCCGGTGGTACTGACGGAAAAACCCCCCAGCGAGCTGGTGCTGACCACTGCCATCGATACCCTGCAATGCTACACCGGCCGCCGGATCGAGGCCACCATCCCCATCGAATGCGGCGGCGTCAACTCCATCCTGGCCTATGCCGCCGCGGCGGAATACGGCGTGCCCATTATTGACGCGGACGGCATGAACCGGGCTTTCCCGCAGCTGAACATGACCTCCTGGGCTACCCACGGCTCCAACGCCACCCCGGCCGTGTCCGCCGACAATAGCGGCGCGGTAACGGTCATCGACACCAAGGAGGACGACGCCCTGGCCGAGGATATCTGCCGCAAGGTGGCCATGTCCTACGGCGGCATTTCCTGGGTGACTATTTACCCTTTAAGCGGGAGGCAGGTGAAGGAAACCTCTGTGCTGGGTTCCCAATCCATTGCCTGGGAAGTAGGCAAGGCGGTCATGAAAGCCCGCCGCGAGCATCTGCGCCCCATCGCCGAACTGAAAAAGGTGCTGAAAGAGACCAGGGACGTACCCTGCTACGATGTATTCGAGGGCAAGATCGTGGATATCAGCCGCGATTTTGGCAGCGAAGCCAACCGGGGCTTCTCCATGGGCAAAATTACGATGGAAGGCATCAACGGCTACAAGGGCCATACCGCGCATTTGGATTTCCAGAATGAGTGGCTGATCGTCAGCGTGGACGGCGTGGTCAAATGCCTGCCACCGGACCTGATCGCCATCCTGGATACGGATACCGGCGAACCCATCCGCTCCGACATCATGAAGTACGGCTACCGCGGCACCATTGTGCTGATCCCGGCCCATGAAAGGATGCGCACGCCTAAAGGCATTGAGATCTTCGGGCCCCGGGGCTTTGGTTATGATCTGGACTATGTTCCGGTGGAAAATATTAACGAATAGGAGGTCAGACCATGCTGGACCAATGCCGAGCCTTCCTTGCCAAAGGACCTGCCTACCGCGGTGTGATTCAAGCTGTTTACGAACATCCCTACGCTGAAAAGAAGGACGCCTTCAAGGACCTGCAGCTTTCCGGGGACGAGCTGGACGCCATCCTGGCCGAGCTGGAGGAGGCCATGATCGTGCTCTCCTTAACCAGCCAGGCGTCGTCCAATATCGAGTCCCGGGTGCCGAAGAAAATCTTCCTCATCAATCCGGATTTGGATAACAGCCTGAGTGTGTTGCTGTAGCCCGCCTGGCCGGACAGGGGAGCCGCCCGCCGGTTCCCCTGCGTCACCATTATCTTAAAGGAGTTGCTATGGATACGTTCACATGGGAATTGGCGGAGCGGGTCCGCAAACTAACGGATCAGCTGGAGGAACGGGAGATTGACCTGGCGGTGTTGTTCAACCCGGGCCATATCCGCTTCTTCACCGACTTCCGCATGAATACCGCCACCGAATCCATTTTGGTTGTGACCGGGAAGGGGGACCTTTTCTATATCGTTCCGCCCCTGGATTATCGCCGCGCCCAAGAAAGCTGCTGGATCCGGCAGTTGCTCATCTTTCCCGAAGATACGCCTAATTACCTGAGCCCGCTGGCGAAAATCCTGCCGCCGTCCCAGGTCAAAAGGATCGGCATCGAGGCCGATACCATCACCTATCATAAGCTGCGCTTTTTACAGGAGGTGTTCGCGGCGGAACTGATCCCCATCGACCGGGAGCTGTTCGCCATGCGGGCGGTGAAAACCCCCGCGGAAATCGCGCTGCTCCGCAAAGCCGCCCTGATCGCCGATACCGCCATGCAGGCCTGCTACGAGATGATGCAGCCCGGTATTACCGAGGCGGAGCTGGCCGGGTACGCCCGCTACATCTTTGAAAAATCTGGCGCGGAGGGCGCGTCCTTCGACCCCTTCTGGATGTCCGGGGCCAACGCCTGGCTGCCCCAGCGCTTTCCCTCCACCAAAGCCTTGCAAAAAGGCGAATTATGCATCTTCGATATGGGCGCGGTGTATCGGGGCTATTGCTCCGACCTGACCCGCACCCTCAGCCTGGGCGGCCTCAACAGCCGTCAGCTGGAAATCTGTCAAGTGGCCTTCACCGCGCAGCAAACCGCCATGGCGGCCATTAAGCCCGGCGTGACGGCCAAGTCCATCGATCAAATCGCCCGGGATTATATTGCCGGCCAGGGCTTTGGCGACTATTTCCCCCACATTACCGGTCACGGCCTGGGCATCAGTATCCATGAAATGCCCATCCTCAACCAGGAAACAGACACCATACTCCAGGAAAGCATGGTAGTCACGGTGGAGCCGGGTATTTATCTGCCCGGCGTGGGCGCGGCCCGCACCGAGGACATGGTCCTGGTGACGGCGGAGGGCTACGAAAAACTGACCCAGGCCAGCTACGACATGCTGCGATCATAATTGTATATTGTTAAATGCCGGCTGTTTCTTCTTTTGTAAAAGAAGGGCCGGGAAAACTTTAAACCTGATTCCGACGCTTATATTTTATATACAAAAAAGGGGTTGTTGACATGAAGAGGATTCTCTTTATCAATCCGGCTTATACGGGAAAGGCGCTGGACGAAGCTATGGAAGGGTTCCTTAACGAAGTGAAGGGCCCGCAAACGGAGCGGGTGGATGTGGCCAGCCTCTCCCTGGCGCCCCATCATCTGGAGCATAGTTACTACGAGGCCCTGGTGGGGCAGGAAACGCTGAGCCTGGTGAAACAGGCGGAAAACAACGGCTATGACGCCGCGGTCATCGGTTGTTTCTACGACCCTTTTCTGGACGCGGCCAGAGAAATCGTCAGCCGCATGGTGGTGACGGCTCCCTGCGAAGCCTGTATGCGCCTGGCAGCCACGCTGGGTCATCACACCGCCGTTATCATCGGCCGCAAAAAGTGGATCCCGCAGATGCGTGGGAACATCATCCGCTACGGTATGCAGGATCAGGCCTCTTTCCGCTGCCTGGAACTGGGGGTGCTGGATTTCCAGGCCAATCCTGAGTTTACTAAGCAGCGGATGCGGGAGGAAGCGGCCCTGGCCATCCGGGAGAATAAGGCGGAGGTGATCGTGCTGGGCTGCACCATGGAATTCGGCTTCTTCCGCGAGTTGCAGCGGGAATTCGGCCTGCCGGTGCTGGACGCCTGCATCACGCCGCTGAAATATGCGGAATACCTGGCGGAGCTGCGGGATACCTGCGGCTGGAACGCCAGTAAAATCGGCGGCTGGGAAGGGCCCTTGACCCGGGAAATTACGGAGTGGGGTATTACGGAAAAATACGGTCTGGCCGGCCTCTTCTAATAGGGGCTTGCGCCAGCGGGGGATCTGAGATGAACATCGAGCGGATTATTAATGTGATCGACTCCCATACCCAGGGGGAACCCACCCGGATCATCACCGGCGGCCTGCTGGATATTTACGGCGCCACCATGGCTGAAAAAAAGCAATATGTTGAGGAACACCTGGATTACCTGCGCAACAGCTTGATGCAGGAGCCCCGGGGGCATAGGGACATGTTCGGCGCCATCCTGACCCGGCCCACCGACGCCCGGGCCGACCTGGGCGTGATCTTTATGGACGCCCAGGGTTATGTGAACATGTGCGGCCACGGCACCATCGGCTCCGTCACCGTAATGCTGGAAACCGGCCTGATCCGGCCCAAGCCGGAGGGGGAGCCTTATCTCATCGAAACCCCGGCCGGCCTGGTGCGCGCCTTTGCCAAAATGGAGCAGGGCAGCGTTCGTGAGGTATCTTTTGAAAACGTGCCGGCCTTTGTCTATGAAACCGGCGTAGCGGTGGCATTAACCGGCGGCCGCAGCGTGCGGCTGGACATCTGCTTCGGCGGCAACTTTTTTGCCCTGGTCAATGCCGCCGACTTGGGCCTCAGCGTGGATCTACGCTGCCTGGCGGAGATCAAAACCCTGGCTATGGAGATCCTAGGCCGGGTCAACGGCTCGGTCAGCATCCGGCATCCGCTGCTCCCCCATATTAAAAGCGTTGATCTGGTAGAGATCTACGACGATCAGCCCGCCCCGGGCGCTGACGCCCGCAATGTGGTCATCTTCGGCAACGCCCAATACGACCGCTCGCCCTGCGGCACCGGCACCTGCGCAAAAATCGCCTTGCTCTATGCGCAAAAACAGCTGTGTCTGGGACAAAAATTTATTTACGAAAGCATTCACGGCACCCGCTTTATCGGCGAGGCGGTGCGCACTTGCCAAATAAACGGCTTTAATGGTATAATTCCTAAAATTACTGGCAATGCCTATATCACAGGCATACAAAATATCATTATTGATAAGAACGACCCTTTTAAATATGGATTAACAACTTAGCGCCTCTGACCACAAAATATCGCACTGTTGAAGATTATGGATCAAGGGGGAAAGATGAAAGGCATAACGGTCAAAGAAGCGCTATATGTTTTGGGAGAATACCAGGTCAGCTTGCTGGGAGGCCGGGGAGGCCTCAACCGCATGATCACGTCTGTCAGCGTGTTTGAACTGGCGGAATGGGATCAGGTTAGCTGGCTGTGCGGCGGTGAATTGATTCTGTCCACCCTGAATATGTTCAGCTGCACGGAGGAGATTCTGGCCGCGCTGGCCGCCTTCAATAAACACCATACGGCCGCCGTGCTCGTTCACCCCGGGTCCAAAGCCCGGACGGAGCTGGATCCGGCCATTATTTCCCAGGCCGACGCCTGGGAACTGCCTATTTTGACCGTGCAGCGGGACGTGGCCTATGCCACGATCATGGGCTGCGTCTACGGGCATATTCTTAACAAACAGGCCGTACAGCTGGCCAGATCCCAGGAGATCAATAAGGCGCTGACCAATATTCTCATCTCCGGCGGCAAGGTGGAATCTATTGTCCAAATGCTGTCCAATACCCTGAAAAAGCCGGTGGCCATCTTTGACGAAGTGGATAAAATCATCGCTCATAGCCCTTACGCGGCCTGGGGGCAAAGGGTCGTGGACGCGCTGATACGGGAAAGAGAGGAAACATACGGCCAGGCCGCGGCCAAAGCGCCTGCTTTAAATCAAGAGAATCTGTTCCACCGGGAACTGGAGATAGATCATGCGCTGTATCAGCTGACATTCTATAAAGTGTTTTTCAATCATGATTATTTGGGCTGTATCATGACCGGCGATCAAACGGAGCGGGTTGAGGATGAACTGGATATCGGCTTGGAACTGGACGGGCTGTATCATGCGGCAACCGCTTGGTCTTTGATCGAAATGACGGCCCGGGCTGCCAGCGAATCCCAAGAAAAACAGCTGCAGGCCTTCTTCACCGATTTGCTGAACGATAACTTTGAAACCGAGGATGCCCTCAATATCCGCGCCCATCATTTCGGCGTGTCCACTGCCGGCCGTTACAATGTGGCGGTTATCGATATCGACGAATTTGAGCAATACTGCCTGAAGAACAGAAAGAAAGGCGAGATCTATATTCAAAAGATCAAAACCGATCTGGGCCGGATCATTAAGTGGAGCTTCGCCAAGCTGCATGCCAAAACCACCATCCTGCCGGTCAGCGACTGCTTTGTCGTCATTTGCGACGCGAATCGGCGCAATGTCAAAACCTATTATCAAGAGCTGGCCGCACTGTGCCGGCATATTCAACAGGAGGTGGTCAGAAAAATCGAGGGCATTACCGTGACCATCGGTATCGGTTCCAGGCAGGCCACCCTGTCCTCCTTGGCCAGAAGCTATGAAGAGGCTAAAAAGGCCATTAAAATCGGGGCAAAAATCTTCGGCCCCAACCGCACCTATTTCTATGAAGATATGGGCATTTACAGTATTCTGGTGGCAAAAAGCCCCCAGGAGCTGCAGGATAATTATTTATACGAACTGGAAAAGATTGTGCGTCTGTTTAACGTGAGCGATCACAAGGACAATTCCCTGCTGGAAACGCTGGAAGCCTATTTGGACTGCCAGGGCAGCCTGCAGAATACGGCCAGGGTTTTAGATATCCACCCCAACACTGTTCTCTACCGTATTCAAAAGGCTAAAACGGTTCTGGATCCCAGTTATTTTACCAACTGTGATAAGTTACTGCAGCTCCATGTGCTGCTGAAAATGCGTAAAATGCTATAATTTAAACGTTTGGACAGCCGTTTTATGATTTACTAAGGTAAAATTCCCGCTACCCATAATTGGTGCGGGAATTTTTTATTCTGACATTACCGGAGATGCCGCCTGTTCAAAAGGAGCGGCGCTTTTTCAGCCTCCTTTAAGCAAGGGCGCTTATGATGTGATTGGTAAGGCGTTTAAATAAAAAACAGGAGATGAACAGGATGAAGCTAAAGCGTATATCAGCTGTTGGGGTGGCTTTCCTGGCCGCGCTGACGATCTTAATCCCGGGCCCGGCGGCATTGGCTGCCGGCGACCCGCTGGCAAGCATGTCTATCATTGGCAGCGACGGCGAGACCTATCTGGACGAGGATGATTACGACGGGGATGAAACGGAGTATGAGATCGATCTTGACGAAGAGGTCACCTATCTGAGGCTGTATCTGGAGTATGACGGCGATGATTATGATGCGGAAGTGGAATATGACGGCGACGGCAGCGTCAGCGAGAAAACCAGCTACTGGCGGATCAATATCGACGATATTGACGATACCGGCGACATCATTGTCACCCTTTACGATGAGGACGATGATGAGGTGGCGGAATACGTCATCGAGGTAAACGGCGGCGGCTCCGGTTCCGGCACGGACGCTTTGACCGGGCTGTACCTGAATAGCGGCGATACGTATTCCGACGACAGCGATGACGAGATCAGCCTGCATCCGGGGTTTGACGAGGATATCCTGGATTACGCGGTGCTGCTGCCTTATGACGGCGGCCTGGACGGCGCTTATCTGAATCTGCGCATCTATGTGGAAGACGAAGACGTTGAACTGACGGTGGCGGACCGCACGGTGGGCGGCGCCGCCGCCAGCGATGATTACGACGGGTACTACCTCTATGACGACGATGAGGATAGCTATTACTACGACTATAGTTTTGCCGTGCCGGATCAGGGGGATTACGACACCGTTGAGTTCACCCTGGATGATACGGACTACAGCCTGTCCGCTTATTTCGCCGACGAGGACGCCGACGACGAAGCGGTTCTGGACGATCTGGCTGTACGTACTAAAAAGAGCAGCTCCGCCACGTATGACTTGGAATTGGATCCGCAATTCGACGAGGACGAGGATGAATACGACCTGGCGGTGGATATGGATACCTACGATACCCTCTACCTCTGCGCGGAAGCGGACAGCGATATGGTGATCCTGGTGGAAGACCAGCTTGCCGACGGCTACTGGAGCTTTGATCCGGCGGATTACGACGAGATCATTGTCACTGTTTACGCGGAAGATCTGGACGAATACACGGAGTATACCATCAATCTTGTGGAAGGCGGTTCTTATCTGAGCAGCCTCTACCTGTATACCGGCGGTTATGGCAGCGTCAGCCTGAGCCCGGCCTTCAGCGCTTCCCAGTACAATTATTCAGCGCAGGTCAGCGCTTCCGACAGCACCCTCTATTTTAGCGCGGGCAGCGCTTCCACAGTGAAGATCGCCCAAAACGGCGGCAGCTACCAGACCTATAGCAGCTACTCGTCCTTTAGCCTGAACGAAGGCCTGAATGTGTTCGATGTCCAGGTGGGTTCCGCCGCCCATTATTACATTAATGTTTACCGGCAGGCCGCCGGCAATGTCATTAGCGCCAGCAGCCAGACGATCTCGGTGAACAGCGGTACGTCCAGGCAGATCGCGGCTTATAATATCAACGGCAACAACTTTGTTAAGCTGCGGGATATCGCCTATCTGCTGAACGGCACAACCAAACAGTTCGCCGTGGGCTACAATGCTAGCAGCCGGATGATCACCATGACCGGCGGCAGCGCTTATACCAGCGTGGGCGGGGAGATGAATTTGCCCGGCTCCTATGCCAGCGCGGCCGTTACCACCCAGAGCGTTTATCTGAACGGCGCCAAGGTGACCCCCACGGCCTATAATATTGACGGCAACAACTATTTCCTCCTGCGCGACCTGGCTTCCCTCTTTGATTTCGGCGTCAGCTTCAGCGGCAGCACCGTTTATATCAACACCGCTTCCGGCTACAGCTACAGCAGCTGACGGCGGTGGACCGCAGCGTGATTAGGGGAGGCCGGCGCGCCGGCCTCCCCATCATTCCGGCTTGCCAGGGAGGCTGACCATGACTCAGACGAAAAATCCTCTTGCTAAGATTAAATTTCCGCAGCTAAAGAAGAAATTACAGGGCGGTATAACAAATAACGCCGTGAAAAGCAGGCAAAACCGGCGTAGGAAGCTGAGCCGGAAAAAAGCCATGCTGCTGGCAATGGCCGGCCTGTTGCTCATCGTTTCCGCGGTACTGGTCAAGTGGCTGTTCTTTACCGAGGCGGCAGCGGTGGCCTTGACTGATTTTACCACCTACGGCTCGCTGAACCGGGCCATTGAAGGCTCCGGCGCCACCGTACCCCTGGAGACCCAAACCGTTACCCTGGCCTCGGAGCAGGCCGAGATACTTAATGTCTTTGTTAAGGAAGGCGATAGCGTAGCGGCAGGCGATCCCCTTTACGAACAGGACGATTCCGAGATCGACGACCTGATTCTGGAATATGAAACCGAGATCAGCAGCCTGAAAGCGGATCTCAGCGATTATTACGGGCAGCTGGAGGAAGCGCAAACAAGCCAAAATAACCTTAACGTTACCGCGCCTTTCTCCGGACGTGTCAGCGAGATTACCGTGGCGGCTGACGATGAAACAACCAAGGGCAGCAAGTTGGCTGTTATTACCGACGACAGCGTCATGCTGCTCACCCAATATGTCAGTTATGCTTATCAAGGCATGATCAGCGAAGGGGATAGCGCCTATGTCTCGGTTGCCGATCAAATGCTGCTGCTGACCGGTTGGGTCCAGGACATTGAATGGACGAATTATATCAGCGGCGACGGCGCCAAATGCTTTACCGTGGAAATCCAGGTGCCGAATCCCGGCTCCCTCAGCGAAGGCATGACCGCTTCCTGCTACTTTACCAGCTATGGCCAGGAAATATATCCGGTGGCTACCGGGGAACTGGCGTATGGGAATTATAAGCTGCTGAACGCGGCGGCCAGCGGTACTGTGGAAAAGGTGAATGTCTGTGATTATCAGGAGGTCGTTGCCGGTCAGACCCTGTTCGTCATTGACAGCGACACCTACGCGCGCCAGATCGAGACGCTTCAGTCCACCATTGAAAACTGCCAGAATCAGATAGCGGATTTTGAAGATAAGATCGGGGACGCGGAGGAGAGCCGCTCCGATTATCTGGTGACCGCGGATATCGCCGGCACGGTGATGGAGGTGAACGTGGCGCCGGGTACGCCCAACCGTTTTATGATGATGCAGAATGCCGTCACCGTCTATAATCTGGATACCATGACCATCACGGTGAATATCGACGAGCTGGACGTGGATTATCTCAGCGAAGGCATGGCTGTGAATGTCAGCCGTACCAGCGCCGAGGTGACCAGGGAATACGAGGCTGAGATCAGCTATATCAGCTTCCAGGCCACGGAAGCCGACGGCCTGTCCACCTTCCCGGTGACCATCGATATCCATTCCGAGGGCGCTTTGGCTTCCGGCGTCAGCGTCTCTTATTCCGTCAGCGTGGGGGATACGGAGGAAAGCGTTCTGGCCCCGGTGGCGGCCATACAGTCCACCAGCATGGGCAACTGCCTCTTTGTCAAGGCCGCTGAAAGGCCGGAAAATGCCGTGGACCTGAGCGGCGAGGGCGACCCGGAAGTGCCCCAGGGCTTTTATGCTGTGCCGGTGAAGGTCGGCTCCTCCAATTCCGTCTATATCCGCATTCTAAGCGGCGTGGCTGAGGCGGCGGAGGTCTTCACCCGCTATCAGCAAACTGCGCCCAAGGGCGGCGACAGCACCAGCGAGGATCTGGGCGAAGAAGAGCCGGCGCAAGGCTTCCCCGGCGGGACGATGCCTGAGGGCGGCTTTCCGGGCGGCAGCAGCAGCGGCTTCCCTGGCGGCAACAGCAACGGTATGCCCGGCAATAACAGCGGCGGCATGCCCGGCGGCATGTGACAGCGGAGGGCCTATGTTTGATATGCAAAGCCTGCGGGTGGAGACGAAGGCCGGCCAGCCGCTGATCGTTATCCGCGATCTTTACAAAATCTATTTTGAAGGGGAGGAAAACGAGGTCAGGGCCCTGGATGGGGTGAGCCTGAGCATCGAGCGGGGAGAGATGGTGGCCATTATTGGCGCGTCCGGCTCAGGCAAATCCACCATGATGAATATACTGGGCTGTTTGGATATACCGACCAGGGGCGAATATTTATTGGACGGGGTGCCCATACGCGCGCGCAGCGAACAAGAACTGGCTGAGATCAGAAGCCGTCAGATCGGCTTCATCTTCCAGGGTTACAATCTCATTCCATCGCTGAACGTCTGGCAAAACGTGGCCCTGCCCATGACCTATCAGGGCGTTAAACCGGGGGAGATCTATGAACGCTCTTTGGCCGCCCTGGCGCAGGTGGAAATCCGGGAGAAGGCGGAGAGCCGCCCCTCCCAGCTGTCAGGCGGCCAACAACAGCGGGTGGCCATCGCCAGGGCCATCGCCACCCGCTCGCCCATTATCATGGCTGACGAACCTACCGGCGCGCTGGATTCCCATACCGGCGTTCAGGTGCTGAATATCCTCAAGGATTTAAATCAACAGGGAACCACCGTGATCCTGATTACCCATGACAACAGCATCGCCGCCCTGACCCGGCGCATCGTGGGGCTGCAGGACGGCCGTATCATCGCGGACCGGCCAAATAGAAGGGAGGGGGCGGGGCAGTGAATGCATTTCAAATGGCGCTGATCGCCATGAAGGCCAAAATCGGCCGCTCTTTCCTGACCATGCTGGGCATCATCATCGGCGTGGGCGCGGTGCTGATCCTGGTCACGGTGGTCACCGGCATGAACGCGGATATGGCCGCCTACTATGAAAAGCTGGGCGTGAATAAGGTGGCGGTGGAGATCGCCTATTTCGACCGCACCAATACCGTGGATATCAGCGACGGCTTTATGGCCTTTGCCAGTGATCTCTCCCGGGATGTGGTGGGCGTGACCCCGGATGTTTCCACCAGCGCCGTTCTGCGCTATTTCGCTAACACCAATCAGACGGCAACGGTTTACCTGGGCAATGAGCAATGGTCGGCCTGCAATAACTATACCCTGAACAAGGGGCGGGACCTGACCCCCCTGGATATGGCTAACCGCGCCATGGTCTGCGTGATCGGCTCCTACGCGGCTCAGTCTTTGTTCGCCTATGTGGATCCTATCGGCGAGCAAATCAGCCTGAACGGCAGCGGCTATACGGTGGTGGGGGTCTATTATGCCAAGGACGGCACAACGGAAGAGAGCATGGACGACGCCATCGTCATCCCCTATACCCGCAACCGGGATCTGCTGGGTACGGCCACGGTGACCAGCTTTACCATCAAAGTTGCCTCATCCGCCGCCATGGACAGCGTGATCCGCATCACGGAAAGCTGGCTGGCGGAAGAAATCAATACCAATACCATGGACTATACCGTGACCAACGGCAACGACGCCATGGCCGAGGCTGAGGATGAAACCACCTCCCTGCAGCTGATCCTGGCCGGTGTGGCCGCTATCTCGCTGCTGGTGGGCGGTATCGGCATCATGAACATCATGCTGGTCACCGTTACCGAGCGCACCCGGGAGATCGGCATCAAGAAAGCCGTGGGCGCTCAGCGGCAGGTGATCGTCAAGCAATTCCTGGTGGAAGCCGGGGTGCTGTCCTTTCTGGGCGGGCTGATCGGCATCCTCATCGGCTATATCGGTTCTTTGCTGATCGGCAAAGCCATGTATGATCTGGTGCTGTTCCCCAGCGCCGCCTATGTGGCGGCCGCGGCCCTGTTTTCCATCATTATCGGCGTGACCTCCGGCATGTATCCGGCAGTAAAGGCTTCCGGCCTGCAACCGGTGGATGCGCTGCGGGCCGACTGACGCGCCAGGTTATCTGAGGAGGTAGTTATGAACATAAAGCGGCTGTTATTTGTCCTGACCCTGTCCCTGGTTTTGCTGGCGACAACAGGGATTGCCGGCGCAGGCGCCTTTGCCGATATTGACGACAGCGATGTGGCAGCGGCAGTGGAGACCCTGTATCAGCTGGATATCGTGGACGGCTATACGGACGGGAATTTTTATCCGGAGATGTATCTGACCCGCGCGCAGTTCTGCAAAATGGTGGTGCTGGCCATGGGCAGGGGAGCGGAGGTGGAAACCTATGCCCGCGCCACCCGGTTCAGCGACGTGCCCAGCAGCCAATGGTCCGCCGGCTATGTGAACCTGGCCACTTCCCTTGGCGTCATCAACGGCTACGGCAACGGGCTTTTCGGCCCGGACGACAGCGTAAGCTATGCCCAGGCCGCGACGATGCTCCTCAGGGTGCTGGGTTATACCACAGCGGACATCGGCTATTATTGGCCTGGGGATTATCTGGCTTTTGCCGCCAAGATCGGCCTGGACAGCGACCTGGGCCTGGCGGCAACGGACGCGGTCAGCCGGGGCGACGCCGCGATCCTCATCACGGCGATGCTGAGTCTGGATAGCAGCGGCGGCAGCGCCTATAGCAGCGGAGCCTATGCGGATAGCGAAAAAAACGTGATCATCCTGGATCATGACGCGGTATCGGACGAGGGGTACGATAGCTGTCTGATGGTCTATGTTCCCGGAAGCACAACCGCCACAGCCAGCGGCGGCACCGTGTCTTCCTCCGGGCGCATCGATTATTATAAGCAGGAAGAGGAGCTTGACGATGGGTTTATCGGCTGCCAGGGCACATTGTTCCTGAATGAGGAGGGTGAGGCGGCGGGCTTTGCGGCCGGGGGCCGGGAATATGCGATTGAATACGCCGTACTGCTGGATAACAATGCCGGTTCCGCAGGGAACGGCAGCCGGCTGGCCAGCTTCTATATTGACGGCGGCCTGGAAGAATACCCGCAGGTCTCTATTCTTAGCGCCAGCTTGGTGGGCAGCTATGGCCTGCTGCTGCTGAATGAGAACGGCTATGTTTACGCTTTTGAGGAATATGGCGGCGGCGGTTATACCATGGCCGAAGATGTGCTGCTGCTGGAATCCACCCGCTCCCAAGCCGTGGTTTATAATGGCGGCGTTATCGCCTGCTATGATGCTTCCAGCCGTTTTTCTTCCTCGGTGGGCTGTTTTGGCGCGCTGCTGCTGGACGGCGGCGGCGAGGCCGCAGGTTTCCTGGAAGACGATGATGTGGCGCAGGACAGCGTTACCATTACCGGCGCGGACAGCGGCCGGCTGTATACGCTTAACGGCGATATGGCCATGGCGGATTCGGTGGCGGTGATCTATCCGGAATCCGGCGGCGGCTGGTCCCTGGAGCGGTGGGCGGATATTTATCAGGACATTGCCGGGACAGGCAGGTTATCCGCCACTATCTACTATGATCAGAGCGGTGAGACGGAACTGCTGCTTTTAGCGGACGCATGTGAAGTTTAATTAAGAAAGTTGCAATTAAGGGAGGGGATCCGTTGCCGGAACCCCTCCCTCTTGTCTCTAAACACAGGTTTTTATTTGTCCGGTTGGCTGCGGGGGCTGACTTTACCTATTTATACAAGGGGAGCTGGGCAAAGAAGCTGTTGACGCCGGCTGGCGAGCTTTCCGCCCACAGCCGGCCCTGATGAGCCGTGACAATGCTGTTGGCAATGGCCAGCCCCAGGCCGTAGCCGCCATGGGCCTGGCGGGCCCTGTCCAGGCGGTAAAAACGGCGGAAGATCCGGCGCAGCTCCTTTTCCGGGATGGGTTCCCCCTCATTGCCCACGGTAAGCAGGGCAAAGCGCTTGTCCGCCTTTTTCAGGCTTACCTCGATACGGCCGCCAGGGCGGCTGTATTTGCAGGCGTTATCCAGCAGGATGTCGACCAGCTGCCGCAGTTTTTCCTCATCGCCCCGGACCGGCAGCTTTTCCTCGATAGCCGTTGCCAGCGCCAGGCCCCGCTCATAAATCACCGGCTCGAAAACCATGGCGCCCCGCTTTGCCAGGAAGCTGAAATCCACCTTGGCGAGAGCCGGCTTTTCCCGGCCCTGGTCATAGCGGGCCAAATCCAGCAGGGCTCCTACCAGCTTTTTGATACGCAAAGATTCGGCTTGGATATTGTCGATCCAGCGGCGGCTGTTGGCGTCCGTGTCCGGATAATGTTTGTCCAGCATATCGATGCTGGACAGCACCACTGTGAGGGGGGTTTTCAGCTCATGGGAGGCGTCGGCCACAAACTGCCGCTGTTCCTCCCAGGCCTGCGCCACCGGGCGCACCATCCAGCGGGCCAGGCCCAGGCTGGCCAGGAAGAAGACTGCCAGGGCCCCCACTCCGATAAGCAGGGAACTAAGGGCCTGGGCCCGGAGGGCGTTCATCTCCATGCTGATATCCACGAAAGCCAGCCGGGTTTCGCCGCCTTGGTCCCGTTTCAACCAGCGCAGGCTGTCCGCTTCCAGCTTGCCGCTAGCCGCAGCCGCGGCCAGGGCTGCCGTCACGGCGCGCCGCGCCTCCGTTTCCGTCAGGCCGGGGATATGGTTTTCCGTGATCGCGATATGCCCGGCCCGATCCGCCGCGGCCAGGAACAGCGGCGCCCGGTGCATGCCCTGGGGCAGGGGCCTGCCCGATTCCAGGGCGGCGTAGAGCGTCTCCATGCTGCGGCGCTGCCAATCCCGTTCCGCTGAGACAAACATCCCCAAGAGGATGCTGATGAGAAAGATGGCCACGATGCTCATCATGGCCAGGATGAATTTCCGCCGCAGCTTATTGATCATGGCCCGCCTCCAGATGATAGCCTACCCGCCGCACCGTGACCAGGCTGACGTTGGAGCCCAGCAGGGCCAGCTTTTTGCGGAGAAAGGAAATATAGGCTTCCACATTATTATCCTCCGCGCCGGAATCATAACCCCAGATCTTTAAGAGCAGGGTCTCCTTGGCAATGTTCTGCTCCTTGTTCAGCATCAGCAGCCGCATCATTTCCAGCTCCCGGGCGGAAAGCTCCACCGCGGCCTCGCCCCGGCGCAGCTCGCAGAGGGCAGGGGTGAGGCAAAGATCGCCAAAAGCCAGGGTCTCCGGGGTGAGCTCGCTTTTCCGCCTGAGCACGGCCCGGAGGCAGGCGGAGAACTCGGCGTTGGCAAAGGGCTTGGTGAGGTAATAATCCGCCCCCAGGTCCAGCCCTTTCACCCGGTCCGGCAGCTCCCCCCGGGCGGTGAGCATCAGCACCGGCAGATTGCTATGGGCCGCCCGCAGCCGGCGCAAAAGCTCAAAGCCGTCCAGGCCCGGCAGCATCACATCCAGCACCAGGGCGTCGTAAATGCCGGAGAGGGCATTATCCAAGCCGCTGATACCGTCGCAGGCGATATCCGCCAGGTCATTCCCTTCCAGGATCAGGTCTTTGAGCATGCCGGCCAGGCGCGGCTCGTCCTCTACGATCAAGATACGCATGGGATCACCGCCTTTCGCTGCCGCTGCCGCCCTTGGAGGGGGGCAGCGTTCAGCCTATTATAGCATGATTGCCGGGCGCGGATAAGTTATGGCGTCTGTATTATATGATACGAGCCTTAAACGGCGCTGAAAATAGCGCGGATTTTTATCTGCAAGCTTAAAGGTGCAGGCCTGTCCGAAACCCGGCTGAAACCAACCTGAAAGCCGATTTACTGATTCGTTTATGGCAAGGGGTTTATCATAAAAGCACATAAAAGGGCCGGCGCTGTATACGCCGGCCCTTGCGCTGATTGGGTTTGTGTAGTTGTGTTGAAGTTTATGATATGATGTTGTTTAAACGCTGTGATAAGCTTGTTTCCCCAGTTCGAAAGCTTTTAGGTTAAGCGCTACCAGCCGTTCTGGGAGGCGGTTAACAATGGCTTCCACCAGGATCTCCTCATCAAAGGGCAGCTTGCCGCTGGCGCAGGCGGCGCCCAGCATCACCACGTTAACGCATTTGGCCGAACCGGCTTCCAAAGCCAGCGCCACCGCGTCGAAAGCGACAACCTTCGGGGCGATACTGGCCAAAGCGGCCGTGATGCTGTCCAGGGAAGGATAAGCCACCGCGCCTACTTTAACGTCCACAGGGCTTTCAGGCGTGGCGTTAAGGATAGCGATGCCGTCTGGCGCAAGATAATCCAGGCCGATGCGGAGGCCTTCCAGGGGTTCCAGAGCCAGCACCATGTCGGCATGGCCTTTGCGCACCAGCGGGCCGTAGATATCGCCGATCTTGACATGGGACGCCACGGCTCCGCCGCGCTGGGCGGCGCCGAAGGTTTCGCCAACGCGCACATTGCCGCCCAGTTTGTTCTTGACATTGTACAGGATGGCGGCGTCGGCAATAATATGGGAAGCCAGAATACTGCCTTGCCCGCCGATGCCGGCGACGATAATGTTATCTGCCATGTGTCTCATCCTCCATTCCGATAGCATGCTGCGGGCAGAACTGCAGGCATAAACCGCAATCCACACAGCTTATTTCATCAATGGAGGCGCGTTTGGCCGCGGCGTCATACTTAATGGCCGGGCAGCCCAGCTGGATGCAGGATTTGCAGCCGTTGCATTTATCCGGGTCGATATGGGTCTTGGTCGCACCCTTCTTGTTGCGGCGGCTCAACTGCAGCTGGCATTCGCCGGTCATGATCACCACAGCCGGGCCGTCGTAGGACAATGCGTCGCTGACCGACTTCACAGCGCCGGCCCGGTCATAAGCACTGACCACGGAAATAGATTTCACGCCCAGGGAACGGCACACGGCTTCGATATCGAAGCCTGGCAAATCAGTGCCGCTGGGGTGATAGGTGGTATTGGGGTTTGGCTGATGGCCGGTCATGCAGGTCCAGGAATTATCCAAAATCACGAAAGTGATATCGGCATTGTCATAGACCGCGTTGACCAGGGTTGGCAGGGTGGCGTGAATAAAGGTGGAGTCGCCTGCTACCGCCAGGATTTTGCCGTCGCCGTATCCGGCCTTGGCCTGGCCGATGGCCATGCCGATACCGGAACCCATGACATAGATCGTATCCAGTATCTCATAGGGGGAGGTACAAGGATATTTTTTACCGTCTTCCGCATTGGCTTCAATCTTCGCGGAAAAGATGCCGTAGCCGCCCTGTTCATAGCAACCGATGTCACCGTTGACGATATGTACGCCGGGTATCTTGCGCAGCGCTTCCCGCATGGCGGCATAGGAACCCAAATGGGAGCAGCCGGCGCAGAGGGTAGAGGACCGCGGGATAACCAGGCCGCGGTGTTTTTCCCGCTCCGCAGCCTTGATATCTGCTTCGGTGGGAATGCCTAACAGCGTGGCCAAAGCCTGAATCACAATATCGGTGTTCAATTCGCCGTAAGGTTTGAAGATGCCGTCATAACGCTTGCCAAAAATCTTGACATCGCTGCCCAGTTCCTTGGCATAGATGCGAACGGCGTTCTCCACCACAGGGTCGCCTTCTTCCACGATGATGACTTGTTCCGCGCCGTCAAGCGCGGCGGCGACCAGCTTTTCCGGCAGGGGATTGATGAACCCAAGCTTAAGGAAGGTGGCTTTGCCCTTCAGGCCAAGCTCCGCCATGGCCTCCTTGGCATAGGCGCCGCCTAAGCCGCAGGCGATAATGGCAGTTTTAGCGTCCTCAACTTTGTCCAGCTTATTGAAGCTGCTGTTTTCCGCCATTTCTTTGGCCTGGGGGAACAGGTTCTTGAGCCAGACATGTTTGCTCAGCGTGCCGGGGGGGCCATAGACGTTCCATCGGCTGGGTAGCTTATAGTGCTTGTTGAATGCGATCTTGTTACGGTCCGCGCGGGGGTCTTCCAGCAATACGTCGCCGCTGGCATGAGAGATGCGGCTAACGCTGCGCAAGAATACGGGCAGTTCCAGCGCTTCGGAAATATCGAAAGCAGCGCGGGTCATATCCTTGGCTTCCTGCTGGCATTCCGGTTCCAGGCAAGGAATCTCGGCATACTCAGCCATGAGCCGCGTATCTTGTTCCGTGGAGGAATAGTGGGCATTGGGATCATCCGCCACCACAACCACGAAACCCCCTTTACAACCGCCGTAGGGCAGGGTCATGAATGTATCCATGGCAACATTTAGGCCGGCATTCTTCATGGCGGTCATGGCGCGGGCGCCGACTAAAGAAGCGCCTGCAGCCAGTTCAAAGGCGATCTTCTCGTTGGTGCTCCATTCGCAATAAAAGTCGCATTCCGGCGATACATCCAACAATACCTCGCCGATCTCAGAAGACGGCGTACCAGGATAAGCGGCCATCAGCTGGACCCCGGCTTCCACAGCGCCGCGGGCGATCGCTTCGTTGCCCATGAGCAGCACTGTTTTACCGGTTTCCTGAAGTATTCCAGAACTCACTAATGTATCAACTCCTTGTGATAGTACGTAGGAGGAACTGTGAACTCCATATTAGACAGGAGGCAGACCCTCCCCGAATAAATTTCGGTTTGCGCCAAGCCTCTGACTTGGCGCAAGCCATGTAATCAAATATAGACATAGCCCCTCCCTTCTACCACCAACAAGACATGTTTTTATTTTTATACATATCTTTAAAGCGGAACGCGGTTGGCAACCAGGGCTTATTCTGTTTACTATTCTTCCGCGCCCACCTGTTATGGGTCAAAGCTAAAAACCGGGAAACAAGCATGTGTTGATTTATCTATAACAAAGCTGCTAAGTAACCGGATATCGCAGCCTGGGCAAACGATGTCCGCGCCTACTCGGCTCTGACTTTTATCTTAAGGAAAGCAGCCTGAGTTATCCCTCAAGACCGCTTGCGGAATATTTAGTGAGGTATAGGCACTGATTAATCCAATAAATACAAAATATATAAAATTGTGTAAATTATACCGGAAAAAATAGGTTTAGTCAACCCTTTTATTTAAATGTTCTTACTATTTTTACATAAAATATTAAAATAGTTCATTTAAGTATCAAGCAATCCCGGCGCCGCCTGCCGGAATCTATGCCTAATCAATGATTCAATTCTGCAGCAAGAAGAACTCCTGAATATCTTTCAAGAGTTCTTCTTATTTAGTTGCAGATACGCCGGGGGGTTCGGGCCTTTATTGTTCCTCTCTATACCGGTTGGCAATATCTTCAGCCGCCGGCGCGTCTATAGGATGATCCTGGCGTCCACCGGCACCGCGCCTTCCTCATAAACAAAGCAAGGATTGATATCCAGCTCTTGAATGTCCGGATTCTCTTCTACCAGTCTGGCCGTCTTTAACAACAGGCCTGCCAGGGCCTGGATATCCTTGGGCTTTTCGCCGCGGATACCTTGCAGCAACCGATAACCCTTGATCTCGGCGATCATCTCCAGTGCGGCTTCTTCCGTCAGCGGCAGCACCCGGAAGCTTACATCCTTCAGCACTTCCACAAAAATACCGCCCAGGCCGAACATCAGCGTGGGGCCGAAGGACGCGTCCTTGGTCATGCCGATGATCGTTTCCAGGCCCGGCCGCAGCATCTGGCAGACCAGGATGCCGGCGATCTCCGCGCCGGGCCGGTAAGCCTGGGCGCCGGCAATGATCTCCTGATAAGCCTCGTTCACGCCTTGGGCGCTGGAAATATTGGTCTTCACGCCGCCGGCGTCCGATTTATGCAGGATATGGCGGGAGACGATTTTTAACGCCACCGGATAACCGATGGCTTCCGCAGCCGCCGCCGCTGCTTCGGCGGATGTGGCCAAGCGGCACTGGGGAACCGGAATGCCGTAATCACGGAACAGCTCCCAGGCTTCGTACTCATAAAGATTACGGCCCGCCGCTTTGGCTTCACGAATGACTTTGTGCATAAGCAATCCTCCGATCCATCTTCGTCCGCAATCATGTTCCGGCTGCCCTTACTTTTTCCTGAGCAGGGCGGCCAGGGCACGGACGGCCCGTTCCGGCGTGGG
>DAIMZM010000024.1:0-26099 GCA_036733985.1 Bacillota bacterium | reverse complement strand
TGTCCAGGTTGGCGTTGTTGCCGCCGCCTGCGATCATGCTCAGCGCCATTTGCCGGATGCGCCGGGGATCCGCGTCTCCCTGGGCTCTCAGCCAATGGGAGGCCATGCCCTCGCCCTCGGCAGCCAGGCCCAGCAGCAGATGTTCAGTATCCACAAAATTTACGCCCATCCGCTGGGCCTCTTCCAAAGCCAGCTGCAAAGCCCGCTTGGTCCGGGGGGCCAGGCCCTGGTAGCGTTCGCCCTGATTCGCTTCGTCGTCAATGGCCGCGGCCAAATCCGCCTGATCCAATCCCAGTTCCGCCAAAACCCGGGCAGCCAGGCCCTCCTTTACGGCAAACAGGCCCAGCAGCAAATGCTCGGTGCAGATATAGCGGCTGTTCCGCGCCTTGGCTTCCTGCTCGGCAGCTGCCACAGCCCGCTGGGCCCGCTCGGTCAGGCGGTTGCCCAGGCGGTTGCCGGGGATATTGGCAAAGGGGCCGCCCATCAAAAAGCGCAGGCCCCCTTCGGCCAGCAGATTGAGCTGGCCGGTTTCCGCGGCGCATTTATCGCATATATAAGAAGTCTCCCGCTCGCCGCTTAGGCTGTTTACCTTGGTGACGCGGATATTGGCTTCCCGTTCATGACATCTTTGGCACAGCATCAGAATCCCTCCTTATATTTATGAACCAATCCCTATGATGAACCTGTTAATTCGTAAAATCATCCCGCAGCAGCAAAAGCAGAATGCTGTTGAGCAAAGCGCCCCGCAGCTTATCCGGGGCCTTAGCCTCTTTCAGCACCTGTTCGTCGGTGAGGGCGTTTACCAGCATGGCTTCCCGCTTGCTGAGAAATTCCTCTTCCCGCAGCCGTTCCACCAGCTTGACCCCGCTCTGGCGGCTGACGGCCTTATCCCTGGCCTGCTCCAAGAGGGCGCTCAAATTGCCCTCGTCCTCCATGGATAGGCGGATAATGCGCAGATAACCGCCGCCGCCCCGCCGGCTTTCCACGGTATAGCCCTGGTTGGGTGAAAAGCGGGTATCCAGCACATAATTGATCTGGGAAGGCACGCACATGAAGATCTCAGCCAGATCGCTGCGCTTCAGCTCCAGCACCCCGGTTTCCGTGGCGGAGAGCAGCCTTTTTAAATAATCCTCGATTTGATTGGATAAAGTAGACATAAGCCTTCCCCCTGACTATCTTTGACTATATTATAGCATATGGTCAGAGAAAGTCAAGACCTGTTTTAAACCAGATGCGGTTGACAGATAGCCTGGCGGGGAAATTTCCCCAGCCAATTGCAATTATGCCCGGACAGGCTTATAATTATTGGCAGAAAGGAGGCCTGCCCATGGCCAATCAACTGTTATTAAAGCATGCCCATTATTTTGCCAACAGCCATTTTACCGACGGCGATATCCTGGTTCGGGATGGCAAAATCGCGGCGATCACCGCTGCCGGCAGCCCGCTCTGGGCTGATATCCCCGAGGAACAGGTTCTGGATTTAGCCGGCCTCACCGTGCTGCCGGGCATTGTGGATTCCCATGTTCATTTCCGCGACCCAGGCCGGCCGGACCGGGAGGATTTTTTCACCGGCTCCCGGGCCGCCGCCGCCGGTGGCGTCACCACTTTTTGCGAAATGCCTCTGGCGATCCCGCCGCCCAATAACCCGGTTAACCTGCAAAACCGGATCGAGCTGGGAGAAGCCCGTTCGGTCACGGATTTCGCCCTGTTCGGCGCGGCCGGCTATGACAACCGGGATCAGTTCCAGCCCCTGCTGGACGCCGGCGTGGTGGCTTTTAAAACCTTCCTCCACCCAGCCCCGGCAGGCCGGGAAAAGGAATTCGACGGCCTGACCGTTGAGGACGAGGGCCAGCTCTACCAGATGCTGCTGGCCGGAGCCCAAACGAAAGGCCGCTACTACTTCCACTGCGAGAACGCCAAGCTCATTGCCGAGCTGGAAAGGCAGCTGCACCAGGCCGGGGCGGAGGATTACAGCTTCCACTACCAATCCCGCTCCGAGCTGGCGGAAACCCAAAGCGTGGAAACCGTGCTCCGCTTTGCCCGGGATACCGGCTGCAAGGTGGGGATCGTGCATATTTCCGTGCCCGAGGCCTGCCGTTTGGTGAAGGAAGCCCGGGCCCAGGGCGTGGATGTGCTGGCCGAAACCTGCTTCCAGTATCTGACCTATGACCACAGCCATATCGACCGCTTCGGCCCCTATGCCAAATGCAATCCGCCTCTGCGCTGCAAAGCATCGGTGGAAAAACTCTGGGATTATCTGCTGGACGGCACCATCAGCTATATCGGCTCCGACCATGCCCCCTTCACCGAGGCGGAAAAGGAGGCCGGCGTTAAGGACGGCATCTGGAAGGCTTATTCCGGCATGCCCGCCGTGGAGCTGCTGCTGCCCCTGATGCTGCGGCATGTGGCCAAAGGCCGGATCAGCCTGGAACAGCTGATCCCCCTGCTGACGGAAAACACCGCCAAGGCTTATGGCATCTTCCCGCAAAAGGGTTTGATCGCGGTGGGCGCGGACGCGGACTTTGCCGTCATCGACATGACTCAGGAATACCCGATCAGGACCGGGGAGATGAAGAGCAAAGCCCGGGCCATCAATAAGCTGTTTGAAGGTGAAATCACGGTGGGCAAGCCGGTTTATACCATTGTCCGGGGCCGGGTGGTCATGGCTCATGGCCAAATCGACGACAGCGCCCAGGGTTATGGCCGCTATGTGCCCCGCCGGGGTTAAGGGCTGATCCGGCTAAATGCGTGAAAGCAAAAGCCGGAGGCGGGGAATTTTCCCCGCCTCCGGCTTTTTATTGTCTGCTATAGGATGGGCTCAGGCCGTGGCCCCCACGTCTTCCAGCTTCACGCCGATCACCTTGCTGACCCCTTCCTCCTCCATGGTCACGCCCCAGAGGGCGGAAGCCGCCTCCATGGTGCTTTGGCGGTGGGAGATCATCACGAACTGGCTGTCTCCGGCCTTATCCCGCAGATAGGCGGTAAAGCGGTCGATATTGGCCTCGTCCAGGGCCGCGTCCACCTCGTCCATCACGCAGAAGGGGGTGGGCCGCACCGTGAGCATGGCGAACATTAGGGCGATGCCGATCAGGGCTTTTTCCCCGCCGGAAAGCAGGTTGTAATTGGCCACCTTTTTCCCAGGC
The DNA here is from genome assembly GCA_036733985.1 of Bacillota bacterium. GTDB lineage: Bacteria > Bacillota > Dehalobacteriia > UBA4068 > UBA4068 > DAIMZM01. The sequence goes on along the minus strand of DAIMZM010000024.1, from coordinate 22,956 downwards.
GGGTGCACGCTGATCTCCACCCCGGTTTCTAAGATTTCCTCCGGCTGGGACAGGCAAAGGCAGGCTTCCCCCCCGCCGAACAAACGCTGGAAGCTCTCGTCAAAGGCATTGCTCAAACGGTTGAACGTTTCCCGGAAGCGGACGGCCATAATGCCGTCCATTTCGCTGATGACCTTGCCCAGCCGATCCTTGGCCGTGAGCAGATCTGCCTGCTGGCCAGTGATGAAGGTATGGCGCTGGCTGACCTCGGCATATTCGGCAATGGCCCCCTGATTCACGATGCCCAGGGCGCTGATCTCCCGCCGCAGCTGGTTCAAGCGCTGGCCCATGGCGGTGCGGGAAGGCGTCTCCCCCACCCGGGCCTGGGCGCCGGGCAAATCCAGCTGGAATTTCTCCGCCAGCTTGGCCGCCTCATTCTCGAAATCCGCCTGCCAGCGCTCCCGGCGCAGCTCCAGCTGATGCAGCTCCGCTTTCAGCCGGTCCTGGGCCCGGAGATGCTCCCGCTCCGCCGCCTCCAGCTGGGCCAGGCGGGCGTTTTCCGCGGAAAGGTCATGCTTAACGCCGTTCATCCGCTCCTCCGCGTCATGAAGGCCCAAAGCCAGTTCCTGCAAAAGCTCCTGGGCCGCTGCGATCTCCCCGGCCTTGGCCCGGCTTTCCTGCTCCGCGCTTTGTAGGTCGGCGGTTTTGCTTTCCGCTTCCCAGGCCAGGTTGTCGATATCCGCTTTCAGCCGGTTCAGGGAAATGTTCTGGCCATGGAGCTTTTGGCGGCTGGCGGCCAGGGCCATTTTCTGCTCCGTGATATCATCCCGGAAGCTGTCCAGCTGCTGCTGGAGGGCGGCCAAATTCTCCGTGGCCCCGGTCAGGGCCAGGGCCCGCTCCTGGGCGGCGGCTTCCAATTCCCGCTGGCTGGCCAAGGCCTCGCCGGCTTCTTCCTCCAAACCGGCCAACTCCCCGTTTAAATCCCGAAGCTGGGTTTTTAAGCTGGCTGCCCGCTGCTGGTAGCCTTTCAGCAGGGCCTGTTGCTTTTCCCGCTCGGCGGCGGCGCTGTTCAGGGTCAAGGTCAGCTGACGCAGCTTCTCCCTTAAGCCCTCATTGGCCCCGTCCTCGGCCCGGGCGGCTTCCCGCTGGTCAGCCAGGGCCTGGGCCTGCTCCGCCAAGGCCCTTTCCGCGGCGGCCAGCTCTTGCCGGGCTTCTTCCAGCCGGCTTTTCTTGGCCAGCAGCTCGCCGGCTTTCGCCTGCTTGCTGCCGCCGGAAACCGTAGCGCCGGGGTTGACCATATCCCCGTCCAGGGTCACCACGCTGGCCCGGTATTTCAGCAAAGCGGCCGCGGCCAGAGCCGTGTCCAGATCAGCGCAGATCAGCACATTATTGAGGAGGAAATCCACAGCCTTCCGGTATTTGGCTTCACAGCCGATCAGCTCCGAAGCCCGGCCATGGACGCCGGCCAGCTTCAGGGCTGGGGAAAAGTCCAGGGGTTCCCGGACTTTCAGGATATCCAGGGGCAGGAAGGTGGCCCGCCCCAATTGCTGCTTTTTCAGGAAAGCCACCGCCGCCTTGGCAGCCTCGCCGCTTTCCACCACGATATTCTGGATATTGGCCCCCAAATAGGCTTCCGTGGCCACTCGGTACTGGGCCGGCACCGTCAGCAGTTCGGAGAGCACGTCCACCACCCCGCCGGGGCCCGCGCCTTTACGGCAGGCGGTCATCAGGCCCTTGACCCCGGGGAAAAAACCTTCGTAACCGACGCTCATTTCTTCCAGCATGGCGGTTTTGGCCTGTAGGGAATGCACCTGGTAGCGGCATTCCGCCTCTGCCGCCGCCAGTTCCTGAACCTGCTGGTTCAGGGCTTTCAAGCGCTGACCGCTTTCATTGATCCGGGCCGAGACGGCCTTGTTTTCCTGCCCGATTTGGCTCAAAACCTGCTCAGCCTGGGCAATGGCGCTTTCCGCCGCTTCCGTCTGGGCCTGCAGCCCGGCCGCTTCCTCAGCCAGGCGGGCGGCGGCTTCCCGGTTTTTCTCCGCCAGCTGCAGCTTTAAATCCACCGCGTTGACGGCGGCGGCCAAAGCCCCGCTGCCTTCCAGCTCCTGGCGCTGCAAGTTATGAACCTTTTCCTCTGCCAGGGCCGCCGCCAGGCGCAGATCCTCATTGCCTCCCTCGCCGGAGGCCACGGCCTGCTCAGCCTGGGCCAGCTCGTCCACGGTGCGCTGGATATGGGCGGCCAGGGCTGCCGCTTCCGCTTGGCGGTTGGCCATGGCCTGTTCCAAGGCTTCCAGCTCCTTAACCAGGCGGAGGGCGTTCTCATCCGCGTTCAGCTTCTGGCTATGGGCCAAGGCCCGGCTGCCCTCGGCCTTTTCCCGCTGGTTCTGCAGATCATAATAATCCCGGCTGGCCTGGGCGGCTTCCTGGTCGATGGCGGCGATTTGCAGCCGCAATTCCTCGGCATCGGCAGCCAGGCCCAGGCGGACGCTTTCATCCGCCAGCAAGGCCTGCTCCCGGCTGCTGATCTCAGCGTCCAGGCCGGTGATCTTCTCTTCCGCCTCCGTCAGCACCTTGACGGAGACGCCGATCTCCAGATTATCCGCTTCCGCCTGGAGGGCCAGGTAAGCCCGGGCCTTTTCCGCCTGCTGGCGCAAAGGCTCCAGGCGGCCGGAGAGCTCGTAAATAATATCGCTGATCCGCTCCAAATGGCGCTCGGTTTCTTCCAGCTTGCGCAGGGCTTCCTTTTTCCGGTCCCGGAATTTGACAATGCCCGCCGCTTCTTCCACCAGGGTGCGGCGTTCCTCGGGCCTGGCCATAATCAGCTCGTTGATGCGGCCCTGATTGATCAGGGAAACCCCGTCCACGCCGATGCCGGTATCCACAAACAGATCCCGGATATCTTTCAGGCGGCAGGACTGGTCATTAATGAAGTATTCGGAAGGGCCGCCCCGGACTGCCCGGCGGCCCACGCTGATCTCGCTGAAAGGCAAAGGCAGATAGCCGTCGCTGTTATCCAGCAGGATACTCACCTCAGCCAAGCCTAAAGCCCGCCGCTTTTTGCTGCCGGAGAAGATCACGTCTTCCAGCTTGCCGCCGCGGATATTGCGGGCGCTCTGCTCCCCCAGCACCCAGCGGAGGGCGTCGGCAATATTGCTCTTGCCGCTGCCGTTAGGCCCCACGATGCAGGAAATGCCCGGCTCAAAGCTGATCTTGGTCTTATTGGTGAAGGATTTGAAGCCCTGCAGGTCAATGCGCTTCAGGTACATAATGCCCTCCCATGATCAGGGTGCAATCAATGGCCGCCGCTGTTAAGCCGGGGTTTCCAGGCCCAGCAGCCCGGCGGCGTTGCCGCCTAAAACCGCCGCTTCCTCTGCCGCCGGCAGCTGCAGGCCGCGGATAAAATCCAGCTGTACGCCCATATTCTTCCAGGGGCAATCGCTGCCGAACAGCACCCGCTGATAACCGTGGTTGCGGATGATGCGCCGGGCCTGCTCGGGGGAGACTTCTCCGGCCAGGTAAGCGGTATCCAGCCACACCGGGCGGCCTACCAGCCAGCGTTCGGTGGCGTCCCAGCACCAATAGCCCCCCAGATGGGCGATGATCACCCGGCTGGCAGCCGTCTCCCCCACCTGATCCAGCAGGCGGGCGGCGCGCTCCGGCTGGGCATAATCATGCTCCAGATCCAGCAGGTCGAAGCCGCCATGGAACAGCACCAATAAGCCTGAATCCGCGGCTTCCTGGACAATTTGCCGGTAGCCTGGGTCGTCGATATTGGTCAGCTGGCTGACAGGATGCACCTTGATCCCTTTCAGGCCCAGATCCCGGATGCGCTTCACTTCCTGCCGGATCCGGCGGCTGGCCGGATGCACGGAGCCAAAACCGATCAGCCGGCCTTGATCCAGGCCGTTCATTTCCCCGGCAAAGCCGTTCACATGATCCTGCTGGGCCGGGTGAGTGACCACAGGCAGGAACACCCCGTGATCCAGGGCGTATTCCCGCAGCCGCAGCGCCATGCTTTCCGGGTCGGCGATGATATCCGGCCGGATGCCGCATCTTTTCGCTAATAATTCGAAAACCCTGGGCGCCAGCTGCCTGGGGAAAAAATGGGTATGAAAATCAATCAGCATCAATATTCTCTCCAAAAAAGCAGGGGCGGCAAAGACCGCCCCTGCTCAGGGTTTACAAGGCGTCAACTTTAACCCACCTGACGGCGGACATTGATCACCGGGATATTGGCCACCAGCGCCACGCCGTCTTCATCCCGAGACAGGGAGACTTCCAAAGCATCCTTGTCGATCTCCATATATTTGCCGATCACGTCGATCAGGTCTTCCCGTAGCTGCTCCATCATGGTTTCGGAAATATCCAGGCGGTCATGTACCAAAACCAGGCGTAAGCGCTCCTTGGCTACGCTTTTGGAAAAAGAGGATTCCTCTTCCCTGCCGAAAAACTTACCCAAAAAACTCGTTATGCCCATGAACACGCCCTCCTTAAGCTCGGAACAGGGATTTGATCTTACCAAAGAACCCCTGTTTTTCCTCAAGGCTCATCAGCGGCACTTCCTCGCCGTCAATGCGCCGGGCGATATTGCGGAAAGCCATGCCGGGCCGGGAATTATCGTCAAAGACCGTGGGTTCCCCCCGGTTGGTGGAAATAACAATAGCGTCGTCGTCCGGCACAATGCCCAGCAGATCCACGGCCAGGATTTCCAGGATATCGTCCACGCCCATCATATCGCCGCTTTTCACCATATTGGTGCGGATGCGGTTGATGATCAGCAGGGGCGAGGCAATATCCGCCGCTTCCAGCAGGCCGATGATGCGGTCCGCGTCCCGGACAGCGGAAACCTCCGGCGTGGTCACGACAATGGCCTGTTCAGCCCCGGCAATGGCGTTCTTGAAGCCATGCTCGATGCCGGCGGGGCAATCGATCACCACATAATCGAATTCCTCTTTCAGCTTGGAGCAGAGTTCCAGCATCTGGTCGGTGGTGACCGAGGTTTTATCCTTAGTCTGGGCAGCCGGCAGCAGGAACAGGTTCTCCAGGCGTTTATCCTTGATCAGGGCCTGTTTTAGGCGGCAATTGCCCCGCACCGCGTCAACGATATCGTAGACGATGCGGTTTTCCAGGCCCATCACCACGTCCAGATTGCGCAGGCCGATATCCGTATCCACCATCACCACTTTTTTGCCCAGCATTGCCAGGGCCGTGCCGATATTGGCTGTGCTGGTGGTTTTGCCCACCCCGCCTTTGCCAGAGGTGATCACGATTACTCTACCCATAAATCCTCCTAGTCCGAATACGCTGTGTCACCAGGCCGGGGCAAAGCCCGCCGCCTGGATCCCGATTCTCCTAACGGGGCGGCTGGTATTCTTCAATAATAACCGCATCATCCTTGATGCGGGCGGTTTCCGGCGGTTTATTGCTGTCCTCCACGCCGCCGTCCGGCGGCCGGGTGATATGGGAAGCGATCCTGAGCTGCGTGGGCGAAAAATGCAGCGCCGTGACGGTGGCGTCCTCATCCCCGGCGGCCCCGGCATGCACCAGGCCCCGGAGCGAGCCCATGACCAGGATATGCCCGCCGGCCACGATCTCCGCGCCAGGGTTCACATCGCCCAAAATGACCACATTGCCGTCGAAATTTATGTTCTGACCGGAGCGCAGGCTCTTTTCATACATCACCGTGGGTTTATTGGACAGTTTTTCCGACCATTTCTGCTGCATAAATCCCATCCTCTCCGGGAAAACAGTTCCCCACAACTTTATTATTTTCTCTACAACCCCGGCTTTTCCTGCCTGCCCCAGGGCCTATTCTTCGACAGCGGCCAATAATTGCCGCCGGATTCCCCCCAGCAGATACAGGGAACCGCAAGCCAGCAGCAAATCATAGGCCCCGGTTTTCAGCAAAGCCAGGGCTTCCCGGCAGGCCTCGGCATTATCTTCCACTAAGAATGCGGGTACCCCTTGGCCTTGGCAGATCTCCGCCAGGCGCTGCCAATCCCCGGAGCGGCCCAAATAAGGCGGCGGGGTGATCACAGCCTGGGCAATCAAAGGCAGCAGCGGTTCCAGGGCCAGCTCCCGCTGCTTATCAGCCAGCATGCCCAGCAAACAGACCACCCGCTTGCCTGGCCAATAAAGCCGCAAAGCTTCGGCTAGGGCAGTCATGCCCTCCACATTATGGGCGCCGTCCACCACGATCAGGGGGCGGCGGCTCAGCACTTCCAGCCGCCCGGGCCAGACGGTGCGGAGCAGGCCCTTGACGATCTGCGCCTCATTGAAGCCGGCGGCTTCCGCCGCGGCCACGGCCAGGGCGCAATTCCGCAGCTGATGCCGGCCCAGCAAGGGCAGGAACAAACGGTCATAAGTGGCGCGGGGCAGGCCTACCCGGAGAAAAGCGCCGTTATCCGAGAGCAGAATGGGCTGATAATAAATATCCCGGTTCAAGGCCAGCAGGCGGCCGCCCTATGCCTGGGCTTTGGCAGCGATCACGCTTAAAGCCGGTTCCGTGGCGCCGGTGATGACCAGGGCCCCCGGCTTGATGATACCAGCTTTCACCGCCGCGATTTCCGCCAGGCTATGACCCAGATAATCCAGATGATCCAGGGCAATGGTGGTGATCACGGCGATATCGCCCCTGACCGCGTTGGTGCTGTCGATAACCCCGCCCAGACCGGTTTCGATCACCGCCAGTTCCGTTCCCTGCCCGGCGAACCAGGTCAGGGCAATGGCGGTGGCGGTCTCGAATTCCGTGGGGCTTTCCCAGCCCGCTGCCAGCATGGCCTCCAGGGCCTGGAACACCTGCTCCGCCACAGTGGCGAAAGCAGCCTCGCTAATGGGCTGGCCATTGATCTGGTAACGCTCGGTATGGCTGACCAGATGGGGGGAGGTGAACAGGGCGGTTTTCCGCCCCCCGGCTGTGCCGATAGCGGAGAGCATGGCCGCCACCGAACCCTTGCCATTGGTGCCGGCAATATGGACGACCTGGCCGATCCGCTGCTCCGGGTGGCCCAGCCGGGCCAGCAGCTCACGGATCCGGTCAAGGCCGGGATTGATGCCGAAACGGGCCAAGCCCGCCATTTTGGCTAATGCTTGCTGATAATCCATGGGGAACCTTCAATTAATCCTATTTCACTTATAGCCGGACACACAGGGCTATGGAAGGACATGGGGGCTTTCCGCCAGCGGCTGCCTAGTGAGCGCAGCGAGCGGCCCGGCCGCGGAGGGAAGCACCCATGGCCGCAGCTTTGGCGTATTGTAGAGAGCGGGGCATTACTTAAACAGCAGCAGATGCTCCTTTAAAGAAGCCAGCTTCACGTCCAGCTCCGCCTGCTTGGCCCGCTCTTTTTCCACCACTTCCGCCGGGGCTTTGGCCAGGAAGCTTTCGTTCCCCAGCTTACCGGCTAAACGCTTCAGCTCGTTCTCGGTGGCGGCGATCTCTTTTTCCGCCCGGCTGATTTCCTTGTCCAGATCGATCAGCCCGGCCAGGGGCAAATAAATATCCACCCCCCGCACATGGGCCTTGGCCGCCTTATCCGGCGGGGAGGCCTCCGCCGGGGCAAAGTCCAGCCGCTCCGCCTGGGCCAGCTGCAACACATAGCTTTCATTGGCCTGGATCCCGGCCAGAACAGCGGCTTCCCCGTGGAACAGCACCGGCGCTTTTTTGCCCATAGGCACGTTCATGGCCGCCCGCATATTGCGGATGCTGCGGATGATCTCCATCAGCGTCTGCATCTGCTTCTCTTCCTCCGGATAGAGGGCCGCTCCTTGGCCGTTGGGGTATTTGGCCAGCATCACCGTCTCCCCCTGATGGGGCAGGCGCTGCCATAATTCCTCGGTGATAAAGGGGATGAAGGGATGCAGGAGTTCCAGGATGGTGCGGAGCACCTGGGCCAGGACGGTTTGGGCGGTATGCTTCTCTTCCGGCCCGCCTTTATAGAGGCGCAGCTTGGCCAGCTCCACATACCAATCGCAGAATTCGTCCCAGGCAAAGTCATAGACGGCCCGGAGAGCTTCCCCTAATTCATATTTTTCCAGATTGGCGTCGGCTTCCTCAGCGGTGCGGGCCAGGCGGGTCAATATCCATTGGTCCGCCAGGGTCAGCTGCAAGGGGTATTGCTCCGGCTGATAATCCGCCAAATTCATCAGGGTGAAGCGGGCCGCGTTCCACAGCTTGTTGAGGAAATTGCGGGCCCCTTCCAGCCTTTCCTGCTTGAAGCGCAGATCATTGCCGGGGGTGACGCCGGTGACCAGGGTGAAGCGCAGGCTGTCCGCGCCGTAATTGCTGATGATTTCCAGGGGGTCGATGCCGTTGCCTAAGGATTTGCTCATTTTCCGGCCCTGCTCATCCCGGACAATGCCGTGGATGAACACATCGTCAAAGGGCCGCTCACCCATTTGCTCCATGCCGGAGAAAATCATCCGGGCCACCCAGAAAAAGATGATGTCATAGCCGGTCACCAGCACGCTGGTGGGATAGAATTCCTTGAGCAAGGGGGTCTGTTCCGGCCAGCCCAGGGTGGAGAAAGGCCAGAGGGCGGAGCTGAACCAGGTATCCAGCACATCCGGATCCTGCTCCAGGCGGCTGCCGCCGCAATTGGGGCATTCCGTGGGATCCTCCTTCCGGCAGATCACCTGGCCGCAATCCTGGCAGTACCAGACCGGGATGCGGTGCCCCCACCACAGCTGGCGGGAAATGCACCAATCCCGGATATTTTCCATCCAGTTGATATAGGTGCGGGTGAAGCGGGCCGGCACAAAGCGGGTCCGGCCGCTTTCCACCACTTCAATGGCAGGCTCGGCCAGGGGCTTCATCTTAACGAACCATTGGGGGGAGATCAAGGGCTCCACCGTGGTATGGCAGCGGTAGCATTCGCCCACGCTATGCTTCAGCTCCGTGATGTCTTCCAGCAGGCCCAGGCTGCGGAACTCTTCCACCAGGGCTTCCCGGCAGGCCAGCGCGTCCATGCCCGCGTATTTGCCCGCGTTCTCATTCATCCGGCCATCCTTGCCGATGACGGTGATCTGGGCCAGATGATGCCTAAGGCCGATCTCGAAATCATTGGGATCATGGGCCGGGGTGATTTTCACCGCGCCGGTGCCGAAGGCCATATCGCAGTACTCGTCGGCGATCAGGGGGATTTCCCGGTTCATCACCGGCAGAATAATGGTCTTGCCCACCTTGTCCCGATACCGCTCATCTTCGGGATGGACCGCCACGGCGGTATCCCCCAACAGGGTCTCGGGCCGGGTGGTGGCCACCACCACATAGCCGCTGCCGTCGGCAAAAGGATAGCGCAGATGCCAGAGATGGCTGTCATGCTCGGTATGCTCCACCTCAATATCGGAAATAGTGGTCTGGCAATGGCTGCACCAATTGACGATATAAGAACCCCGGTAAATCAGGCCCTTATTGTAGAGGCTGACAAAGGTTTCCCGGACGGCCCGGGAGCAGCCTTCGTCCATAGTGAAGCGTTCCAGATCCCAGTCGCAGGAGCTGCCCAGGCTTTGCAGCTGCTTGCTGATGCGCTGGTGATAGCGGTGCTTCCATTCCCAGGTTTTTTCCAGGAAGGCTTGCCGTCCCAGATCATACTTGGTTTTCCCCTCCTGGGCCAGGGCTTCTTCCACCTTGGCCTGAGTGGCGATGCCCGCGTGATCCATACCCGGCAGCCACAGGGTACGCCGGCCCTGCATCCGCCGCCAGCGGGTCAGGACGTCCTGCAGGGTTTCATCCAAGGCATGTCCCATATGCAGCTGCCCGGTGACATTGGGCGGCGGCATGACGATGCAGAAAGGCTCTCCGGATTGGTTGACGTCATAGCTGAAATAGTGATGATCCAGCCAGAACTGGTACCATTTGCCCTCCACATCCTGCGGCGCATAGTTGCTGGGCATTGCCTGTTGGTTTTCCTGCATGAGCTTGCTCTCCTTATCAGCTTCTTTACTTTTTTAATACCGATTATATATAATATCAGATTTCCCCCAGCTTATCAAGGGCTAAATCCCCGGTCAGCCCCGGGTATCGGCCTAGCCGCCTTTTGCCCGGCCCTTTCTGAAAGCCGAGGGGCTTTTCCGGCCCCAGAACCAGTAGGCGGCCAGGGCCAGCAAAGCAAAGGCAGTCAGCAGGCCGTAGGCCAGGGCATAATCAAAAGTCTTTACCAGCTGCCCGGCGATCATACCCCCTAAGCCGATGCCGATATCATAGCCGCAGAGAAAAGTGGAACTGGCCCCGCCCCGGCGTTCCAGGGGCACGATCCGCAGGGCCATGGCCTGCAAAGCCGGGGAGAGCATGCCGAAAGCCGCGCCGAACAGCAAGGCCGAGAGGATGAAGCCGGGAAAGGCGGGCCGGGAAGCCAGCAGGAGCAGGCTGCCCAATTCACAGCCAATACCGGCCCAGACCAGGGGCCCTTCCCCGTATCGGTCCGCCGTCCTGCCGGTGAGCAGGCGCATCAGGGCCGTGGCTGCCGCCAGGCAGGTGAAATAGAGGCCGCCGCTGCCCAGGCCCAGATCCGCAGCGTACATGGCCACAAAGGTGGTGATGCCGCCATAAGGGATGAGAAACAGCAGGATGATCAGGGCCGCCGGCGCCGCGTCCTTGTCCACCAGGGTTTTCAGGCTGAAGCGCCAGCCAGGGCGGGAAGCCGGCCGGGGCAGGGCCGGGCGGCCCATCCAGAGGGACAGCAGCAAAGAAAGCAGGGCTGCCAGGGCTGCCCAATCAAACAGCCGCTGAAAGCCCTGCCCGTTCATGATGGCTAAACCCAAACCAGGGGCGATGGCCGTGGCCAGGGCGGAAGTCAGGCCGAAATAGCCCATGCCCTCGGCAAAACGGCGGCGGGGAATGCTGTCGCTGGCCGAGGTGTTCAGGGCTGTGGTGGCGCTGGACCAGCCCAGGCCATGGACGACCCGGAGGCTGATCACCAGCAAGAGCCAGGGGAAAGCGCGATAGAGCAAGGGGAAAACCACCATGGCCGAAAGGCCCAGCAGCAGGGCTGGCCGGCGGCCCCGATGATCCAGGATCCAGCCGATGAAAGGCCGCAGCAGCACCGCGGAAATAGAGAACAGGCCCGCGGCCAAACCGGCCAGGGCCTGATCTCCCCCTAAGCGGATCACATAAAAGGGAAAGGTGGTGGTGAGCATATGGAAGCCCGCGAACATGGTCAAATTCGCCAAACAGGCTAAGAGGAAATGTCGGTTCCATAACTTATCCCCGGGGTTTCCGTCAACCATGGCAGGCTCCTTCAGGCAAAGCCTGACAGGTCAGGCCTTTTTCTTTAAATACAAGCTAAGACTCTTGAACAGGAGGAAGCAGATCACGCTGTTGGCCCCGGCCTGAGTCAGGTTAAAAGGCAGCAGGGTTGTAAGTAACATCCCCTTCACCAAGTGATAGGCCGCCAGCGCTTCCTCCGCATACGCGCCCACACCGCCGTGGAAGAACACGGAGGCCGCAACCGGAATTTTGATGCCGGACACTACATTTGGGGTGAAAATAAAATTAAGCGGTATCATGACAGCGGCCCTAAGCACGGTGCCGGCAAGCAACCCTAAGACCATGCTGCGCGTGGTATACCGCCCCTGCCGGTAGATGAGGCTGGCAGCCAGCAGCAGGGTGCCGGATCCCACGAAATGCATCAGCAGGCCGATAGGGCCGTTGCCGCCCAAAAACATGGCCTGGATGAAAGCGGCCACGAAAAGCACGGCCAGCCCGGCCCCGGGTCCCAGGATAAAAGCGGCCAGCAGCACCGGCACATCCGCAAAATCATATTTGAGAAACGGAGCCAAGGGATAGGGGACGGTCAGAAATACCAAAACCACGGATATAGCGGCCAGCATGGCCATTTCCACCATGCGCAGGGTCTTATCCCGGCGGCTTAACACCTGGCCCTGCCCACGACCCAACAACGAACGACTTTCCATGAAGAAGCCTCCTTCCGGCGCTTGGCGCCCTGGCTGCTTCAAGAAAAAAGCCCCTTAAAACAAGGGGCGGAGACGGCGCTAAAAGCGCCGCTAGTCTTCTCTCATCCGGACTATACCGTCGGCTTCGGATTCACACCGAATCAGCTGGAAAGCTCGCGGGCTAACGGTTTCCCGTATCACCGCCGGTGGGGACTTGCACCCCGCCCCGAAGACAGCCATTTCATTTTTTCAGCCATTTCAGGCTGTGCTTACATTATAGCGCGGCGGATCCCATTTGTCAATGCTGTCGAAACCAGGGGTTTTCCCGCTGGGCGCTCAAGAGAAGAAGGGGAACCGGCGCTTCTTCGGTTTATTCTCGTCCACGGTGGACAGGATGGACAAACGCAGCTCATCTTCTTCCGCGCCCCGGGCTTCCTCGCTTTGCCGCTGCATGACCGCTTCGCTGATGGTGGGGATATCGTCGTCGTCGCCCTCCGCATCCAGGGCCAGGCGGCCGGTAAGGGGGGCCAGCTCCAGCTCAGGCACGGCCTGGACCGGCGCTGCTTCCTCCCCGGCAGGCAGCTCCGGCCGGGCTTCGCCTTCCTCGTCGCCGATGCTGCGGGCCAGGTTTTCCATCCAGCTTTGATAATCATTGCCAGCCTGGGGCATATTGTTTCTGGCGGCAGCCTGCTCATTTTCCATGGGGATGATGGTATTTTCCAGCAAATCCTGGCTCAGGCTTTCCAGCCGCTGGGTATATTCCAATTCCTCATCGCTGAGGCCGGAAAAACTCTCCTCGCCGGCGTCGGCAGGCTCGTCAAACCCCTCTGCCTGGTCATCGCCGGCCGCTTCCGCTTCCGGCAGGCTTTCCCTGTCCGCTTCCGCTTCGGTTTCCGGTTCCGGTTCCTCTGCCAAAGCAGGCTCAGGCTCGGCCGCCACAACCGGCTCCTCCCCGGCTTCCGGCGTCCCTTCAGCCTGATCCTGATCCGCCGGACTTTCTTCCGCTACCGGCTCCTGATCCGCTTCCAGAGGGACAGGCTGGGACGTTTCCTCTTCGGTTTCCGGTTCGGTTTCCGGCTCCGCTGCCAAAGGCAGGCCGGACTCGGTTTCCAGCCCCGCTTCCTCTGCTTCCGCCAGGGTTTCTTCGCTAACCGGATCAGGCTGGAAATCCCGCTCCGGATCAAAATCGAAGTCATCCTCAGGCAAACCGTAAACCGTTTCCAGATCCATCAGAGCAGGATCATCCTGAAATTCCAGCTCCAACCCATCTTCAGTTCCGGCCAACTGAGGGAAAACAGCCGCTTCCTCCTCCGCTTCCGCCAGCGGCTCTGGCTCAGCCCCATCCCCCAGAGACGGCACGGCCAGGATATCCGCCTCCTTGTTGCTGCTGATGATCTGGGTCAGCTCAGCCAAATGATCCCGGCGGGAGCAATGGCCGCCGGTTTGCCCCTGCGCAGCCAGGCTGGCTGTGCCGCTCATATTGGCCACCGCGTCCTCAGCCGCTTGCCGGGCCGCGTCCTCATGGGTAAAACGGCGCTGCACATCATCCTCGGCAGCCTGGATGGCAGCCACGCTGATTTGGATGATCTCATTGACCCGTCCGGTGCAAAAATGCAGCTGCCGTCCGGCTTCCTCAATCCGGGCAGCCAGGATTTCCAGGGCCTTTTCCGTATCCACGGACTGTTCCTGCAGGACGCGCACATTTTCTTCCGCCTTGGCCTTTTCCCCAGCCAATTCCTTTAGCGTATCCTCGGCCAATTGGGCCAGCTTGGCCAGCCTGTCCTGGCCTTCGCTTTCCAGACGCTGTTTTTCCGCCACCAGCCGCCGCAGCTGTTCCTCGATCTCCTCCAGCTGGCGCTGGGCAGCGTTCATAGCGTCCACAGCCTGATCCGCCAGCTCACGGGCCCGGGCCGCTTCCGTCTCCGCGGCTTCCCGCTCCTCCTTGGCCTGGCGCAGCAGCTGCTCCATGTTTTGCTTAACTTCTATGCGGCAAGCCTCGGCAGACGCCTGCTCTTTCTTCAGCAGGGCTTCCGCTTCTTCCCAGGCAATTTTAGCTTCTCCCGCCTGTTGCTCCGCCTGCCGGGCCAGCTCTTCCATTTGCACGGCCTGCTCGCTGACACGCTGGCATTCCTTTTCCGCAGCCTGGCGCAGCACGCTCTTCTCATCCATCAGCTGCTGGGCCGAAGTGGCCGCCTCCATCAACACCTCTTGGGCGTGGAGCAGCAGCTGGGAACTTTCCGAACTGATGGATTCCCGGATCTTCACCGCATTATTTGCCAGGCGGTTGGCGGTTTCCGTGGCTTCCCGGGCGGACTTTTCCTCAGCCGCGGCCTCGGCAGCCTTGCCCGCATGCTCAGCCACAATGCCCCTGAGCCGGTCCGCCTCGGCCATGGCGTCGTCCAGCTTGGCCACGGATTCGATGTAAGCGGCATTGCACACCGCAGCCCGCTGGCGGCGCTGGCTCAGCTGCTCCTCCAAGGCGGCAAAGGTGGCTTCCTGCTCGTTTTTCGCCTTGATCTGGGCTTCCTCATTATTGCGCCGGACTTTTTCCGCGTATTGGGCCGCATTCTCGCTGCATTTCTCCTGCAGGGCAGCTTCCTGGCTGGCTTGGGACAGGGCTTCCTCCGCCGCCTCCTGATCCAGCAGGCAGTTGTCCTCCTGCTCCTGCAGCTTGGCCACAGCCGCGCCGATGTCTTCCCGGCATTGGTTCAGGCGCTGCTCAAAATCAGCCTGGGCCTCATCCTCCGCCTCCCGGCAAGCCAGAACCTTTTTCTCCGCCCGCTCCAGCTCTTCCTGGAGCTGCGCCAGCAAATTGCGCTGCTGGCTTTCCTCCTGGGCCAGGTCCTCCTTATGCTGCTGCTGCTTCAGCACCTCCGCCTCGGCGGCGCTGACCTCGAACTTTTTGTCGGCGATGATTTTCGCCAGCAGCTTTTCCCCTTCATTGCGCTCAGCCTTGGCCAGGGTATAGAGGACGGCCTTTTCCGTGGCATACAGGCGCATCATGGCGGATTCGATCTCTTTACGCTGTTTTTGCTTATCCTGATAGAAAAGGGCGGCCTTGGCGCCGGTTTCATCCAGCACGGTTTCGGCCCGTTCCAGGATTTTCGCCGTATCCTTATTCGCTACGGAGCGTACGGTGGCGGCGTCTTCGATCATCCGCCGCACCGTGTCCGCGGCGATGCGGGCGTCTTCCTCCTCCGAGGCGGCGGCTGCCAGCTTTTCCTCGCCGGCCAGCCGGGCATCGGCGACCACCTGTTCCTGGTTGGCCGTGAGCTCCACGGTTTTATTGGCCTGCCGCCATTCCTGAGCGCAGGCCTTGGCCTGACGTTCCGCTTTGGCCACCGCTTCCGACACCGCGTTTTGGCCCTGAGCGGCCAGGCCGTCGATATCCGCCCGGTATTGCTCAAGAATCAGGGTCGTTTTGTCCGTATCTTTTAACATAGCTTTCGTCCTCTTGGATTTAGTTTACAAAGCAAACAGCGTAAGCCAGCCCGCTACTTCTGCTCCGGCTCCCCGTAAACAGCGGTCTTACTCTTAGCCAGTTTAAGGGCGTTCTCATTCTCCAGACGGATATTTTTCAGCTTTTCTTCCGCCAGCCTTAGGTCTTCCTCGATTTTATGTACCCGCTTTTGCGCGGCCTGAGCCACGGCCCGTTTCTGCTGGCAATCGCCCAGCAGGCCGGAAGCCCGCTCTTCCGCATGGATGCGTTCTATGGTCTTGGTGCCCAGCAAACGCAGCTTTTCTTCCTGGGCGGATTTCAGCAGGCGTTCCCGGTTGCGGCGCAGATCCTCGCTCTCGCCGGTCAACTGCTCCCGCAGCACGGAAGCCTCGCTAAGCTGCCGTTTGATTTCCAGATAAGCGGCTTTGGCAGCGCTTTCCCCCTGGATAGCCTCGTCCAGCTCCCGCTCGGCAGCCTCTGCCGCGGCAATGGCGGCCTGCTCCTGCTCCCGGGCGGCCTGAACGTCCAACTGATACTGCCCGCTGAGGCCGGCGTTTTTCTCCTGATAGGCCTGCTCTTGCCCCTGCCACAACGCGGTTCTCTCATCCGCCCCGGTCTGGGCTTCCCCATAGGCCTGACGCTGCCGGGCCAAATCCTCCGCCAGCTGCGCCAGGAAAGCTTCGGCAGCCGTCCGCTCCTCCTTGGCAATGACCAGTTTTTGCTCCACTTCCGCTTCCAGCGCGGCCACGGCATCGGCAGCCTCGATCTCCATGGTCTGCACGTCCACCGCCGCCATACTGATCTCGGCGGCGATCTCCATGAGCTGGCGGGAAATTTTCTCCACGCCCTCCCGGGCAGCCGCCGCTTCCTCCCGGCAACGGGCCATTGCGGCTTCGGCAGCGGCCAAATCATCCCGGCGCTCCCGGATAAAAGCTTCCAGGCTTTCCCGGTTGGCCTTGATCTTTTGCTCAGCCGCTTCCTTCTCTTTCAGGTAAGCGGCTTCCGCCTGCTGCCAATCGGACCGGGCCTGCTCCAATAAAACCGGGGCTTCGCCGATGGCGGCCCGGACTTCCGCCACTTGTTGGGCGGCAATGGCCAGGGCCTGTTCAGCCTCTTGATACCGGGCCTGCTTTTCCAGGATGATAGCCTCGGCGTTTTCCACCGCGCTGAACAGGCCCTCGGCAGCCTTCATCAAAATATCAGCCGTGGATTTGTCCATGGTGTCCCGGGCAATGGACGCCTGCTGGGCCAGGGCTGTGGCGGTTTCCTTGGCCGCCTGGGCGGATTGCAGCTCCGCCAGGGCTTTGGCCGCGGCGATCTGGGCGTCCGCCTGGGCGCGCTCGGCTGCGGCGATCAGCTCGCTGCTGTTGGCCAGGGTTCTTTCCGTTTCCCGGAACAGCTGCTCCTTACTGATAGCGTCCCCGCTCAGCTGGCTCAGACGGCTGTTGACGGCGCTGATTTCCGCCTCGGATTCCTGCCGGGCCTGGGCAAGCTCGCTGCTGAGCTTCTCAAAATAGTCTGTGACATTATCCCGGGCCTGGTCGCTTTTATCCGCGTAATCAGAGCTGGCGGCAAAGGAAGCCTGCAGCTCCTTTTCCCGTTCCTCCAGATTGGCCAGCCTGGTCTTGACTTCGTTCAGGCGTATCTGCTGCCGGGCCTTCAATTCCTCGATGCGGGCCGAATATTCCCGGGGCAGGGAAAGCTCATGCTGCAGCTTATTCTCCAGCAAACGCTGCTGCACATTGTAGGCCTGCTCGCATTCTTCCACTGCCCGCAGGCAGAGGGCGGCCTGGGCCTGGGCGTCTTCCGCCCCCCTTTTCAGGTCGGGCAGATTGCCCAAAGCGGCGGCCAGGGCGGCCTGGTATTTTTTATCCAAAGCGCTGAGCTGCCGGGCCACGGCGGCCACCACCTGGCTCCTTTGTTCTTCCGTGGCGGCCCGGTTCTGCTGGGCGGCGACCCGGCGGCGCTGGGTCTCCTCCAGGCTTTGTTCCGCAGCCATGGCTTCCTTGATCCGCTGATCCTCCACCTGGATCTGCTCCCGGAGCTTTTTATCCAGCTCATTCAGGGCAGCGGCGGAAGAAGCGTCCAGTTGCCGGTATTTGGTGTCCGCGTCGGCGGAGATTTTCTCCTCCTCGGCCCGGAGCGCGGCAGCTTCCGCCCGCGCCTTCTCATAAGCAGCCTCGGCTTGGGCCAGGATCCGCTGTTCTTCTTCGGTTTTTTTATAAATGGGGATGGCTTCCTCCCGGATGGCGGCGATCTCATTTTCCGCCACCGTGGCGGCCACCGTATTGGCAGCTTCCAGGCGCTGGGTAAAGACCTCGGCTGCGGAACGCACCGCTTCCTCGGCCCGGCAGCGCTTCTCGCTCAGCCGGTTGGCCAGGAGCAAGGTCCGCTCCTCAGCATGGCGCCGGGCTTCCTGCACCGGGGCCAAGGCGGCGAACAGGGCGCTCTGGGCCGTTTCCAACGCGTCGGCGCAGGATTTTTCCAAAGTCTCCAGATCCAGTCAGGCTTCAGCGTAGCTTTTTTCCATTTCTTCCACTTCGCTGATTTCCCTGGCGGCGCTTTCCCGGCAGCGGGCCAGCTCAGCCTGGATGGCCTCGATCCGGTCTTTCAGCGCCTGCAGCTTATCCTTGTAGGCCCGTTCCAAATCGCCGGCAGCGTCTTCCAATTGCTGCAGTTCCCGGCATTTTTCCTCATGCAGGCCGCGCAGGCGTTCCCGCTCGCTGTTGCAAAGATTGAGTTTTTCCGAAAGCACCAGCGCCGACTGGTCATGGGCGGCGCGCAGATAATCGTATTCCTGTTCCAGCCTGGCAAAGCGCTCCTCGGCCCGGCTCAGCCTGGCTTCAGCTTCCCGCAAGTCCTGAGCCAGGGATTGGCGCAAAGCCTGTTCACCGGCGGCGCATTCCTGCTTCAGGGTTTCCAGCCGTTCTTCCAGGGCAGCCAGGGCAGCCGTATCCTTCCGGCACTGGGCGTCGGCTTCTTCCGCCAGGGCAAAAGCCTGTCCCGCCCCTTCTTTCAGGCGCAGCACCTCGGCCTCGGCCGCTTCGCAGCGCTGCTCATAATCAGCCATCAGCCGGGAGAGCTGCAGCTCCGCTTCCTGGCGGCCCAAGGCCACCTCGGTGGTGGTTTTGACAAAGCTTTCTTCCGCCGCCAGCCAAACCACGATCATATCATTGGCCGCGGCAGTGGCGGCTGCGCTTTCCTGGGCAGCCAGCTCAGCTTCTTTTTTATCCGCCTGGGCTTCGGCGTCGGCAGCGGCGCGGACAGCCTGCTTTTCTTCCAGCAGGGTATTGGTGCGCTCAATGGCGGCCAGCAGTACGGATTCAGCCTTGCCCAGCAGCATGGCGCTGGATTCGTCGCTATTGTTGCGGGCGGCGGTGGCCTCGGAACGCAGCTTCTGGGCCATTTCCGTGGCGACCCGGGCGTCCTTTTCCTCCAGAGCGGCCTTTTCCGCCCGCTCCCGGGAGGCTTTGGCCAAAGCGTTGGCTTTCACCAGGCGGGCCGTGGCCTGCTCGACTTTTTGCTGAGCCTCCTGATACTGGCGCTTCTTTTCCGCCACATCCTGCTTGACCACATCGATGCGGGCCAGGATCCGGGCGATATCGGCCTTGGCCTGGCGCTCGTCCTCATCCTTGGCCAAATTCAGGGCGCGCAGCTTTTCTTCCGCGTCCTGGCGCGCCTTATCCAGCTCCTGAGCCAGATCCAGCTGGATTTTAGACTTTTCGCCGTTTTCCCCGGCCAGGTCTTGGCACTGGGCCAATTGGGCTTCCGCAGCCGCGATCCGTTCCGCCTGCTCCTGCTGGAGCTTGGCCAGCTCCTCATCGCTGCTTTCCCGGAGGGCCTGAACCTCCAGGCGCATATCCTCCACCTTAAGCCGGGCCGCGTCCCGGTTATCGTCGATCTCCGCCAGATCCTGGGCGGTTTTATCAAAACTGCTCTGCTCGCTGGCCAGCCTGGACTCGTATACCGAGACCTGCTTTTCCACCACGGTGATCTCGCCCCGGATCTCCTCGATCTTCTTATGATTGCGGGCCTGCGCTTCCTGGACATCATTGTTCAGGCGGCGCAGCTCTGCCTCAGCTTCTTCCAAATCCAACTCCGCCTGGCGGCCCGCGGCAGCGGCAGACTCCGCGGCGGACCGGCGGGTTTTGATGGCAGCGGCCAGGCTGGCCAGCTTATCATGGGCAGCGGATAAACGGGAATCGTTCTCCGCTGTTAAGAGCGCGATCTCCCCATCTCCCTTTTGCCGCAGGGCTTTTTCCTCAGCCCGCTTTTCTTCCGCAACCCGCAGGGCTTCGCTGTAAGCCTGCTCAGCTCGGGAAAGATCCTGCAGGGCGGCGGAGGCGGCTTCCTGAGCGGCGGTGCTCTGCTGCTGCAGGGCAAAAGCCCTGGCCCGGGCCAGTTTCAGCGCGGCTTCCTTATCCGCCTTTTGCCGGGCAGCCTCTGCCCGGTTGACTTCTTCCATAGCGGCGGCTGCCCATTCCCGCTTTTTCTGCTCTTCACCAGCCAGGCGGAGGGCCCGGTCTTCGATATCCTCGTCTTCCTTATGGGAAGCGGAAAGGGGAGCGGGCTCGTTTTGGGGCGGCTCTTCCTGAACAGGAGAAACGGCGGGTTCCGGCTTTATCCGGGTTTCTTCAGGGAGAGCTTGTTCTTTTGGCGCGGTTTTTTCCAGCTCGGCGCCGGGATTGGCGCTAAAAGCCCTTTGCCAAAACGGTCTTTTTTTATTGCTGTCATTAATTGCCATGCTAGCTCCCTCCGAATAAAGCGCCGAAAGCGCGGGTATATGATGGTAACAGCGCATTTATGCACACGCTGGAAAATACGGAAAAAAATGCTTATAGCTCAGGTACTTTAATAGTATACATAAATACTGATAAAAAAGCAATACGCGGCGGACGAAGCCGGGTATCAGTTTTTAAAAATACCCGACAGCCCCGAGCCTACCTTAAGCGGCTGAAATCGCTGGTCCTGCCTTTGCCGCCGCAATGGGAGCATTCCCCTTCCAGAGTGGCGGATAAATCATGGCCGTTCTTTTTCCGGGTCAGCTCTACCAGGCCCAGCTGGGTCATGCCCATCACCGTCACCCGCACCCGGTCCTTTTTCACTTCGTCTTCCAGGGCTTTCAGCAATTGCTCCCGGGCCCCGGTATCCTCCATATCGATAAAATCAATAATAATGATGCCGCCGATATTCCTCAGGCGGAGCTGGCGGGCAATTTCCGTTACCGCTTCCATATTGGTCTTGAACACGGTGGCGCCCAGATTGCTTTCCCCCACATATTTGCCGGTATTCACATCTATGGCGGTTAACGCCTCTACTTGATCCAGGATAATATAGCCGCCGCTTTCCAGCCAGACCTTGCGCCTTAAGGCCCGTTCCAGCTGATTATAGATATCATAGTCGGCAAAGAGATCCCGGCTTTCCCCGAGCTGCAGCACCGGCAGCAAGGCCGGGGCAATCGCCTGGATCAGCGGCTCCACCCGGTCCCAATCCCCTTGAGAGCCGACGATGATCCGGCCGATATCCGCCGGGTTGGCGTCCCGGATCACCCGCTTCAGCAAATCCAGATCCTGATGGAGCAGCATGGGGGCCTGGGCCTTGGCGGCGCGGCCCTGGATATAGCGCCAGGTTTTGAGCAGGGTTTTCAAATCCTGGAGCAGCAGGCCTTTCTCCTTATGCTCGGCCACGGTACGGATAATAGCGCCCATATGGGGGGGCAGCTCTTCCCGGATCAGGTCTTTCAGCCGCTCCCGCTCCTGCTCATCCTCGATGCGGCGGCTGACCGCGATATAATCCCCCCAGGGCAGCAGCACCAGATAGCGTCCGGGCAGGGAGGGATACATGGTGACCCGGGCCCCCTTGGTGCCGGAAGGTTCCTTGAAGATTTGCACCGTCAGCTGCTGATCCCGGCGCACCAAATCGCTGATCAGCTTTTCCCCAGGCTTTTCCCCGGCCGGGCCGGAAAGACAGTATTCCGGATTGCCCGCGGGCAGGGCGTCCTCCACATAAAGAAAGCTGTTCTTCTCCAAACCGATATTCACAAAAGCCGCCTGCATGCCGGGGAGCACATTTTCCACCCGGCCCAGGTAAATATTGCCCAGCAGGTGCTGATCCTCCTGCTGGGGCAGGAAAACTTCCATCAGCCGCCGGTCTTCCAGCAGGGCGATGGCGGCTTCCTCGCCTTTGAACCGGATCAGCATATCCTTCCGCATTGTCACCACATCCTTTGTTATCGCTGCCTGGGGCAGCTTGCCTTTTAAGGCTCTTGGGCCAGCCCCTGCCGATCCACAATCAAGAGGCCGGTGCGCAGCGCCGGGCTGGGCTGCCAGCCGCTTTGCAGCAATTCGGCGATTTCCTGGGGGCGGGCCGCCGCTCCCCTGTCCAGCCTGGTCTCATAAACGACGCCTTCCGTTGTCAGGGCCAGGCCGGCCAGGGCCGGGCGCAAATCCACGGTCTTGCTCCCCTTGGGGCTGCGCCGCAGCATGGGCAGGCTGTCCGCCTGCAGCAGCTGTTCCGCCGCGGCCGCCAGCGCCTGCCGGTCCGCCCCCTCAGGCAAGGGCAGCAGATAGCGGGCCAGATTGACCGCGGCCATCAAGGCCGGGGCGGACATCTGGATGGGCCGGGCCCCCAACAGCCCCAGCCCCGGAGGCAAGGCCTGGGCCAGGACAGCTTCCCAATTTTCAGCCAGGGGCTGGCTGAAGCAGATATCCGCGTATTCCTTCAGACAGACCAGTCCTACCGGATGGGCCGGGCCCCAGGAGATCAGCATATGGGGGTTAAAACCCTGGGAATAGGCCACGGGCAGGCCGCTCCGGCGCAGGGCCCGCTCCATGGCGGTGAGCAGGTCCAGATGGGACAGCCAGGCCAGGGGGGTATCCACGGAGAAGCAGCAGCGGTATTTGTACAGCTCCGGCTGAGGCTGGCTGCCGGGCAGGGGCTTCCGCTTGGGCTGGGCCTGGCTCTTTAAAGCCGGCTGCAGGCAGTTTTGCCAATCCCCGCCGCAAACGCCGCAAGCGCTGCAGTCCGCCTCCCGGCAGCAGGGGGTCAGCTCCGCCCGGCCGGCCCGGATATTCTCCCGCCACAGCCAATCCGCACTGACACCGCAATCGATATGGGCCCAAGGCAGCCCTTGGCCAAACAGGATATCCCGCTGGGCAAACTGCTCCTGGGTCAGGCCCTGGCTGCTGAAAGCCTGCTGCCACCAATCCGGCCGGAAATGCTCTTTCCAGCCGTCGGCCCGGCAGCCCAGCCGGTAAGCGGCCAGCAGCACCTGGTTCAGGCGGCGGTCTCCCCGGGCAAAGGCCGCTTCCAGCAGGCTGCTTTCCCGGTCATGAAAGCTGAGGGTAATGGCCCGGAAGGGCCGGATCTTATCCCGGAGCAGCTCCTGTTTGCGCTTTAATTCCGCCAGGCTGTTCTGGGGCTGCCATTGGAAAGGGGTATGGCTTTTGGGCACGAAAGAGGCGACGCCCAGGGATATTTTCAGGGGTTTTTTGATCTCCGCCGGCTTATGCTGGCGGCCTAATTGCAGGATCTTACCGGAAAGCTGGGCGATGGCCTCGATATCGCTGTCGCTTTCCAGAGGCAGGCCGATCATGAAATAAAGCTTGATATGGGTATATCCCTGAGAAAATGCGGCGGCGGCCGCGTCT